>NZ_ANOG01000120.1 GCF_000346295.1 Rhodopirellula maiorica SM1
CGCGATTTCGATTGCCAACCAACCCTACAAGCTGGCCGTGGCGGCGGACCCCGACAGCATGTTGATCGAAGCGTGTGAACGCCAAGACGCGGGCGAAGAAGGGGTGATCGATCCGTTTTGGGCGACCACATGGCGGGCCGCCGCGGGACTGGACCGCTTCCTCGATCACGTCGACGTCAAAGACGTTCCGGTACTGGAACTTGGTTGCGGGACCGGACATGCCGGCATCGCCGCGATGCTGCGGGGCGCAAAAGTTACGCTAACCGATGGTGTCGAAGACCCGCTGCTGCTGGTGCGAATGAGCGTATGGCAACACCGTGATCAATGCACAGTCCAGCGATTGCGATTTGGCATCGACACGCTCGAGGATCAATCGTTTCCGATCATCCTGGGCAGCGACGTCACCTATCTGCGTCAATTGTGGCCTGAGCTTGACGTTTGCTTGCGACAACACTTGACCGAGGGAGGCCGAGTGCTGCTGAGTGATCCGTATCGGTTTATTGCCAACGAATTCCGCGGCTGGATTCAAAACCGCGGCTGGCAATACACCGAGCACAAAGTCGAACTCGAGGACGATCCCAAACACCCGATCCGCGTGATGGAATTACGACTTTAAGTCTCCCTTGGCTTGCTTCAAAATTTCCAAGATTTGCTGAAGCGACTCGACGGATTCCTGCGGTTCTGGGTCACGCGAGTTTGAGGGTGTGATCGCAGAATCCTCGCCTGTCAAACGATCAAACATACTGCCGACCTCTTCGGCGGCATCCGCCAGATCGCCGCCGAGCCCCCGAATCTCGTCCAACGTTTCTTGAATCATCTGGTAAGGATCGCCGACGTCCTCGCCAAGAAATTCGGACATCATCTCCTTCATCTGCGCGGGATCGGCAAAGGGCATCTGCGAGCTCATCGTGAAGGCATCCATCATTTGCTGTGCAAATTCCTCCGGCGTTTGCCCCTCGTCGTTTTTAACTCGCAGCGACGCTCCTTCTTCGATCATCGCCGCGACTGCCGCGGGGCTTTGCGATTGGATCGCCATGAAGATGGGGGCGGGAAAGGTCGCCGGAGTATCGCTCACCTTTGCCCCCCTTTGTTTCAATCGCTGCACTTCGTCTTGATCATCGATACAGATCGCTTGGACCAATTTGACGCTATCGGGCAGCGAGGCAAGGTAGGCGGCTTCGGCTTGCTGCTCTTGCTCTTCGAGCGAGCTCAACACGTTTTCGCGAGTTTCCTTTTCTTCGATGGGCAGTATTTCGTCAAAACCGCCGTAGGGCGTCGAAAAAGCAACATCAGCATGCCCGACATCGATCACCGTGTCTTTCCACACGGCGACCCCAAGCCCATGTTCCTCGTCCCACTCACAATCGGTACTGAAGCCGATCCATGCGAAACCGTCCACGGCTTGCGGGCTGACCAGGATATCGAGCCCAGCTAAGTTCTCACGAAGATCCGAAACATTTGTGATGACTTCTTCCTCGTCAAACCACCCCTCGTTGCTTTCCATGAAATAACGAGCCCAACGCAGCGACGCATCGAGCACTCGCGTGATGATTCGAGACTGGTTTTCCAACAAATACTTGACCGCTGCGATCTGAGCTTCGCTGGGCTCACGATCCGCGGCCAATTGTGTTGAAAACGTGTCGCCCATTTCGGTGTCGATCTCGATCACGACATCGCAAACCTCTTGCGGACCGTTCCAGCCCTTGATCTCCGTTTCACAGCTCCACCCTCCCCTGTCTTCATCGCGAGTGAAGCAGAGATCGTCGATCTGAATCTTTTTTTTCATCGTTATTTTCGCAGCGGTAGAGCATCAAATGGATGGCCCTCATCAAGAGCGTGACGCAGTTGATGCGTCACTTGCGACTTGCGCATCACGCGATATCCGGCCATCCTCAATCTTTGGCAACACAGTATAGGTGTTGTTTGCCACGATAGAAGATCTCGTCGCCGACGATGGCCGCCGAGGCATCGATTTCTTCATCGAGTTTGTTTTTGGCAACAACTTCAAACGAGTCTCCATGCTTCAAGACCAACGTCGTGCCATCGCGTCCGGTCAAATAAACGTGGCCGTTCGCTGCGACAGGCGACGCATAAATGGTGGAAATATCGGGCAATCGCGTTTGGTCAATCAGCAATTCTCCTGTTTTCGCGCCGCGTGAAAGCAGGACGCCATTGTTGGCTTTGACGAAATAAAGCTGGCCTTGATACAGCAGCGGTGATGGCACATAGGGGGCCGCGTCTTCTTCGATCCACGTGATCGAGTCGCTGTCGGTGATGTCCCCCTTGCTGCTGAGCGGGATCGAATAGATCGCGTAGCCTCGGAATCCGGTCATCACAATCACGTTGTCTTCGAACCGGACGGGCGACGGAATCGGATTGCCGGCTTGCCCCCCGCACTCCCAAATCAATTCGCCGCTGGACAAGTCATAGCTACGAACACGATTGCTGCCGTTCGTGATCACTTGCGTGCGTCCTTTGTACTGGGTGATCAAAGGAGTCGACCAAGTCGTTTGTTCATCACGCGTTTTCCGCCAACGCTCTTCACCCGATTTCGCATCCAGGGCGACGATGAACGATTCCCCTTCGTGGTCAAAGGGGACAACGAGGGTGTCGCCAAAGACCGCAGGCGAACTGCCTTCGCCAAATTGAGCTCGCGTTTGCATCTTGCCCAAATCGCGACTCCACAATGTTTTCCCATTCAAATCCAAACAATAAACGCCTCGCGATCCGAACGAAACATACAGCCGTTCTCCGTCGGTCACTGGCGACGCGGAGGCGAATGTATTGGTGTTGTGTCCGGCTTCGTGAGGCACTTGTTCGGTCACCGTGCTCCGCCAAACCTCTGACCCGCTGGCTCGATCGTAGGCCAACACCATGAAGGCGTAGTAATGGGTCGGCTCCGCCCCGCCGCGGCCACGACCACCTCGGCCGCCCCGACCACCCCCTTCACCGCGGCCGCCCCGTTCACCGCGGCCAGCTCGCTCCCCTCTTTCACCGCGACCAAAACCTCCCGGTCGCTCGCCGCCGCGGTCACGTCGTGGCGGCTCGGACGATTCGGCCGCTGGCGACTCTGCCGACGCTTCGGCCCCCTCTTTCGTCCGATCCGTTTTCACGGCGGTGGCAACGTAGACGCGGTCGCCAAGCACGATCGGCGTCGAGCTACCCACCCCCGGCACTTCGATTTTCCAGCGAATGTTCTCCGTTTCGCTCCACTGAGTCGGCGGATTTCCCTCCGGCGCGACGCCCGACGCTTCCGGGCCCCGCCACTGGGGCCAGCCGGAATCGAGATCCTTGGCCGAACTGGAAACGCCAATACAAATGTTCACGGCAAAAGCGGCAGCGGCAATCAGAGAGGTTGATTTCACAAGAACAGTCCCAGAACTAGTAAAAAAGTGGCAAGCCAGCGAGGCCATAGTTCGATTCAACCCCTCAGCGGCTGGCAAGTTCCGTGAGATTGCCTTAACGATTCAATCGATCCAACATCGCTTGGATCTTCCAGTGCGTTGACGATGTCGACGCAACCACTAACCAACGTTGGCTGCGAATTGTCAACATCGACATCGTGGACGGCCCTCCCAGTGCCTCCCAGCCCGTGGGATCGACGTTCGTTTCAATCACCTGCATCAGCGGTTCATAGCGATCGACGTATGATTGCCGCCACAAGCCTGATCGCGTTGCCGCTGCATTGCCCGTCGGTTCGCGTTCGCTTCCTACCAATGGTGTCACGTCATAGACACGAATACACAGATGGTCCTCTGCACTTTCTCGCGTCGTTACCAACACATGTCCCATGCGTATCGAAAGCACGAGTCCGTGTGGCTCTAACAATCGAGTCACTGCGGCGCCAACCGAAACGGTCTCTGCATTGGATCGCCCCAAAACCTGCGTTTCCGTCGGGAACGAAGATCGCCACCAAGGCTTGTCTCCGGTATGCCCCTGCTGCCCCAGATGGCCGCTCGATTTCGATTGCGTCGCGAGATCATTCATTCGCGAAGCCGACGGCGACGAATCCGCAAACGGATCCCCCTGGTCCACGATAAAATTGGCGGTTCTCTGCTTTTTCGGAACCAGCACCATGCTTTCTTTCAGCCCCAAATCCTCCAAAGCCTGAACTTCGATCTTCGCCGCAACTCGCGTCGCCAAGTCTCGGGTTAATTCCGCTAACGTGACACCATCGTTCCATGCAAATGGACATGGTTCTTTCAAGAACGCCATGATCGCCGTCTCTTGCACCTCCGTCATAAACGGATCGATTTGCCAAGACGCCACCCTGCCGCCCTGGCGTGTTTTACGAGTCTGCGTTTGAATGTCTCGCACCACGTCGGTCGAGATCACCGATTGGGCTTCCACTGCCGAGATCGCGATAAAAACTAGAACGATGACGATCGTCAAGCGAAAACGCAACTCAAAAAACATCATGACAACCGTTCGCAGCAAGGAGCACGTTCGCAGCAAGGAGTAATTGCGAACTCGATTTGCAAAGACGAACAAGCAATTGGCATTCCAAGTGCGTTAGCAAGTGCATTCGTCGCGGGAATCCAAACAAACGTTCATGCACCGCGCTGAAATGCGTGATCGAGTTTGCCGAGACTGTTGCAATTTGCTGCATGCGTTTCGCGACACCTATTGCGGATAGCGAATCGAGCATTCAAGTAA
>NZ_ANOG01000121.1 GCF_000346295.1 Rhodopirellula maiorica SM1
ATCATGGCTAAACGAAAGCACTTGCTTGCCATCGGCTGAGAAACGACCTCCGCAAATACGGGAGTGCCCGTCAAGCGTGGACCGCAACTCGCCGGTTTGACGATCCCAGATGCGCAGTGTCCGATCCGCACTCGACGACAGAATTTGCTTTCCGTTACTCGATGCATCCACTCGCGTGATTCCGGCTTCATGCCCCGCCAGTCGGCGCAATGGCTTGCCGGTTTCCACGTCCCAGAGGACGACCATGTTGTCCTGCCAACCTCCCGAGATGACGATTTTCCCATCGGGGCTAAAAGCCGCCGCATTGACGTAGCCCTCGTGTCCTTGTAACTCGTGAACCAGTTCCCCTGAATCCACGTCCCACAAACGGATGCCTTGGTCACCTGCACCAAGCATTAAACGGCCATCCGGGGAGAAGTCGGTGACGTAAACATGAGCATCCGGCCACTCGATTGCATGGACTTGTCGCATCCCTCGTTCTGCCAAGGCGGGTTCCGGGGCCGACTCAGGTGCGACGGCGATTCGGCGTCGGATACTAAAAATCTCGCGACCGGCACGGCGGAGTGTGAAGGAATCCGGCAAGTCAACCTCGATGTCTTTCCCGTCTTTGATCGTTCGCAGTTCATAGGTGCCTGTGTCGAGGATCGCAATCTGTTTGTCTTGCTGATCGAGCACGGTGATGGTTTCACCGCCTTTGCTAATCCAAATCTCCACCTCGGGGTCATCTGATCGAATTTCGACCGTTCCAGTGTCGGTCACGACCGTCGCCATCACGGTCGCTAGTATTGCTCCTAGCAACCCCATGAATCCCAGTGCAATCAAAACACCTCGGCGAGGCAGCAGTCGCTCGGTCAAACAAGATGGGTTCAGCAGCGCCGAAAGAAATTCCAAAGCGGTAGTGAAAACGTCGAGCCGGATCGGTGGCGAGCGTTTTTCGCAGCACTTGCTTTGCA
>NZ_ANOG01000122.1 GCF_000346295.1 Rhodopirellula maiorica SM1
GCCGCCGGCGGCTTATTCGTGCTGCATCAACACACAGATCGCCGAAGGGGCATGCACTACGTTCTGGTTGTACGTCAATTCGCCTGTTTGTGGATCGACCGCGAACGAGGCCAGCGTGTGCGAGTTTTGGCCGGCCGCCAACAACCATCGGCCGCTGGGGTCGAGGTTGAAATTGCGAGGCGTGGCTCCACGAATCGGTTCCCGTTCGATCACCGACAATTCCCCGCTTTCGGAATTTACCTTGAACACAGTGATGGTGTCGTGCCCACGGTTGGCGCTGTAGACAAAGTTGCCATTGGGATGGACGCGAATTTCCGAAGCACTCTTGAAAAGCTCTTTTGCCAACTCGGATTTGGAAACGGTCGGAATCGTTTGCTTGGGCGTCATCGTTCCGTTCTCGGCATCGTAATCGAACACCGTGACGCTGAGATCGAGTTCGTTTAGCAAGAAGATCCATTTACCATTGGGATGGAATTTCATGTGTCGTGGCCCGCCACCCAGAGGAGCTTGGCCAAAACCATGCGGCTTCAGCGTGGCCGTGTCGGTGTCGACTTTGTAAATCATCACCTTGTCCAATCCGAGATCGGGAACAAAGGCAAATCGCTGATCGGGCGAGAAACCAGCCCAATGGGCGTGCGGTGCTTCTTGACGTTTCGGAACGATGCGTGATCCTCCTTCGTGTTTCATCAGCGAGGTGCGTTTGTCGATCGATCCATCGTCGCTGAGTGAAAATGCAGCAACCGATCCGCTGCCGTATTGCGCCGTCAACAGCATCTTTCCTTGCGAATCGACCGCGACATGAGCGGCGCCGCCGTCATCGATGGCAACCGAGTTCAGCAGCGTCAACTTCGCCGCTTTGCCGCTGCCATCGATCTTAAAAGCAGCGACCGACGCGGTGCCGCCAACATCGCCGACGGCGTACAACACCGAACCATTGGGATGCATGGCAAGGAAGCCGGGGCCGCCCATTTCTGTCGCCAACGTCGGATCCGAAAGTTTGCCGGTCTGAGTATTCAGAGTGCAGTGATAGATGCCCTTGCTAGGTTTGGCATTGCTAGTGCCGATCCAAACGCTAATGACAGCATTGTCGCCAGGTTGGGCCGCATTGGAGGGCGTTTGGGAACTCATGATTTGTCCTGCGATGAAGAAGCCAAACAACAGAGTTAATAAGGATGCGCGACGCGTCACGATGTTAGTTTCCTGGGGAATCGGGTGGGGGTGGGAGGGCAGTCGACAGACGAGGTGTCTGCCTCAGCAGCCACTAATCTAACCAACTTGTTCGCCCTTAGGGACGTCCACACCGCCAGTCTAGGCAAGCTCAGTCTAGGCAAGCTGCGATGACCTTTGCGGTTTTTCGGTTTTCATTAAAGATCGACCTTGTCGGGGCCGATCAATGATAAAGCTAGGTTGAAGATTCGAGGGGGGATTCCTCGAAATAACGCGATTCCTTGCAGCGTTTTTAGCTCGTATTTGCCTTCTTGCGAAATCGTGAGGCGTTGGGATCTCCACAAACCCAATCCTTCTGCGGTTCGATGCAAGGGGCGCAGGCTGATTCGCAACGCAAACGATCGCGAGTTTGTCATGTTGCGATTCGCTTCCACAAAAACACTCTGTCTCGTGCTCGGCCTCGGAATGCTCTCGTTCCAAGCTGGCTGTGTCGCACTGAATATCCCCAGCGAGCGTTTGGCGGATCCCGAAGACGGCGGCGGCATGCTGGGCGATTGGAAACACAATCGTTCCAAACGTATCGCCACCAAGTTGCACCATGCTTTCTCGGATCCGGTGGGGATCGAATCGACCGCCGTGTTCGCAGGCTCGGACGAGTTTGATCCTCATTTTGATCCTGGTTACGACCAAGGCATTCCCGGGCACAGCGGACCGCTGGACGCGTCGGGATTTCCGATCGAACAGGGGTGTATTGACGGCGGTGCTCTGGAGGTCGACTCGTTCGACTCGTCGGTCCAGCAAGACGGCTCGATCAAAGCCCCCGAAATCCCTTGGCCACGATTCCATTCGATTCCCACTCGCCCTGTCTTTGGGGGCACTCCGCACTAGGCTCTGTCGGAAAACCACCCCTCATCCTTTCCTTCTGCCCCCGCTATTTGCTGCCTACCCTCGCTATCCGCTGCGCACCGGGGCAGAAGGGACGTGAAGGCGTCGCTGCGCGACCCGTTTCTTCGTTTTCAGCCAGAGCCTAGCCGTCCCCAATGTGACTGCGACTTTTGGAGAGGGACGGAGCCCGCCAAATGGCTACGAACGCTCGAAAAAGTCGAGTTTTCTGCCCAGAATCGCTCACTCTTTCCTGACTTCGGATCACCGAAGATCCCGTTTCGTACTCAGGATGTTAAGCCTGGTAAACCTTGCGGCGTGCCTTTAAAACGCATCAAGCGAATGAGCCGATTGTTCCGATGCAAACAGCCATGCCGGTGATGCCGGTGTTTGGGCAGCGGGCGTTGTGGAGTCCGCTGATGATTGTGCATCCGAAAGATTCGGGTCTAGGGATATATGCTACCAACAACCCTACGTTGTCCGGCTGTCGGCCGCTTGATGTTTGCCAGCTTTGCCTTTTCGCTGGCAACTTCGACGCTGTCGCTGCCAGCTCAAACGCCGAGTGATTCGGACAAAAGCAGCAACCGCTCGCAGGTTTCCAGTACGCGTCAAACGCCAACGGTTCTGGCGATTCGCCGCGCCGCCCCGGCCGTGGTGAATATTCACGGTCAAAAGACGGTGCGGGCAACGGCCGCCGGTATGGCCGGGGCCAATGGTCCCGATTCGTTCCGTCAGGTAAACGGGATGGGAACCGGGGTGGTCATCGATCCACGCGGTTACGTGATCACCAACTTTCACGTGGTCGAAGATGTCGACGACATCTTGGTCACACTTGACGATGGCCAGACGACGACGGCCGAGTTGATCGCAGCTCGTGTCCGCAACGATTTGGCTTTGATCAAAGTCAACGTGGATCGTCCATTACCAACGATCCCACGGGGCACTAGCAGCGATTTGATGGTCGGCGAGAGTGTGATTGCGATCGGCAATGCATTCGGATACGTGCACACCAGTACGCAAGGTATTGTCAGTGCGTTGCATCGCGATGTGCCTGTGAACGAGTCACAAGAGTACCACGATTTGATTCAAATCAGTGCCGGGATCAACCCTGGAAACTCCGGTGGCCCGCTGTTGAACATTGACGGCGAGATGATCGGCGTCAACGTCGCCGTTCGTGTCGGTGCTCAGCAGATCGCATTTGCAATCCCGATGGATCAAGTGGTTGATATCGTCACCGAGATGATCGACGAGCATAATGAAAAGCGTTTATTGACAGGTCTGCGAACAAACGGCGGACCCCGCGACGGCGACGGCGTGACTGTTGCCAATGTCTCCGCTAGCAGCCCCGCCGCACGGGATGGGCTGAAGCCGGGTGACCGCGTGGTCCGCGTTGGTTCCCAGCCGGTGGATGACCGACTTGATTTTGCTTTGGCGATGCTGAACGTCAGCCCCGGAGAGCAGCTGGAATTTGCAGTCGAGCGAGGTGGGCGTCAAATCGATTTGGCGATGCGTACCGAGCAACCGCCTGCGTCAGCCGGCTCGACCGTCGAGGAAATGGCGTGGTCGCGAATCGGAATCCAAGTACGTCCGGTTGCCGAATCGACGATTCGCCGGCTGAACACACGGATGCGAACGAAGTACCGCGGCGGTTTGTACATTGCAGGTGTTCGCCCCGGATCGCCCGCCGATCAACAAGGAATCACCACCGGTGATGTCTTGTTGGGCATCCACGGTTGGCAGACTTCGAACATGGCCGACTTGGCTGGCATCCTCGAGCATCCCGACATGCAACGCGGCCCTAAGGCAAAGTTCTACATCGTACGTCGTGAACAAACATTGTTCGGACACTTGCAAATCGCAGCTCAAGCGGACAGCTCGGCTCGCCGTTAGCGTTTGATCCCAAAAGAGAATCATTCGTATCGTTTTTGATGCGAAGAGCCCGACGTGAACGTCCCGGGGCAAACTTGAGCTTAGTGACCCGCATCGCGATTCAAGTTTGCCGACCCAGCTGGGACGCGTGCGTCGGGCTTTTGTCGTAGCTATTTTTAGCGACAAGTGGCATCCGCGGTTGTCGTTGGCTGGTCGGGGTAGCGGAGCGGCGCGAGCCGCCCAGTCGAAATCGAACGTTTTTACCCGCTTCAA
>NZ_ANOG01000123.1 GCF_000346295.1 Rhodopirellula maiorica SM1
ATCCTGATCACCGCCCAACGGTCGGCGCAATAACAAAATTGCAAACGGCCGCGTCACTGTTGTCCTCCATTGGCGTAACTTGCTGTTCCCCGCCACGGTGGCTTAACTGGCGTCTTGCACTCCGACCACGATTACCAGAGCGATAAACGCCACGATGGCAAGCGCGGCCACCGCCAGCACCGATCCCCCGATGATCCAAACCATCTTTCCGGTGTCCGTTCCGCGTTTGGGCGAAACCGATACCAAGGCATTGGTCAAAAATTGAGCCGCGATCGATCCGTACAGCAGCGGTGTGAAAAACAGTCCTGCGATTCCTCGCAATCCTCGACTGAGATTTCCGTCGATGAAATAGCTGCCAAACGAACTCGCAACGACGATGACGGCCAAGAACCCCAACGCGATCGTGATCAGCGACAATGTCGCACGCGGCCATCCCTCTTGGCAACTATAGATTTGTCCCAGCGGCGGAATCAAAAGCATCGATGCCAATGCGCATCCCAGCAGCGGAGCTGAACCGGTGACAAAATAACCGGCGACCAGCACAATGCCGCTCAGCACACAGACGCCGACCCACGTGGAACTGCGGATCTGATGCTCGGACAATGCCAAACGACCAAATTTGCTCGTCCGCAAAACGAGATTAAACAGCGGACTGGCCACCCACGTCATCAACGCAAACGCGATGTAGGCGATCAATAGCGGTTGCAGCCATGGCGACCACTCGGGGTGATCATCCGCGAACCCCGACAACAAGCGGAATCCGATGTAAGCGCCAATGATCACGCCCCACTGGGCTTTTTGTTGCAGTTTCTGCATCCACAAAAACCAGTTCAACATGATCCGATAGAGGAAATAGCGAGACTTCATCGCCTCGATGATTCCTGCTCGAGCCCAATCCATCTCGGGATTCAAACGCAACGCCTCGCGGAAATGCTCCATCGCCTTGTCGGGTTCGTTCTGCTCGAGCAGCGTCCATCCCATATTGGCATGCGCGTACTCGTCCTCAGGAGCCTTTTTGAGCGCCGCGCCGATCGCTTCCTCGGCTTCGATCTTTCGCCCCAATTTGACCAGCGCCATCGCTCGCAAATTGGTACACCCCACGGACTCGGCATCCAGTCGACCAACCCCGTCTCAGCAGCTTCGAGCGTTTCTT
>NZ_ANOG01000124.1 GCF_000346295.1 Rhodopirellula maiorica SM1
CCCCCAACCTCAGTGGACTACTGGACGCGGCGGCGCGTGATTGAAGTTCTGACTGCCGGACATTTAACGGCTGCAACATTCGTTCATCCGGCCCTCGGCGAATTTGGAGCGGCACGATACGTAAATGGCTTCTCTGATGACGAGTTGAAAGCATGGCTCGTCTCCTGCTGTCGTCAACCAAAATGGTACCAAGTTGTAGTTCTTGCCGCTTCGATCGACAGTCACGACCGCGTCATCAATCTGTTGTTGCAACTCAGTAGCGATAAAGACCCAAAATCAATCGAGGCAAAGATCGCAGCCGCATGTGTAGCCGAATCTCTCTCGCTGTCGTCAGAAACTCAGGAACGCGTTGCCTTTGCATTGTTACAACGTCTGAAATCAGAAATTCCAATCGTATGTATCGAGTCAGCTCTGTCGTTGCTGCCAGTCGCAAGAATAGCGTCAACTCTAATCGCAAAAGTCGCCAATGAGTTACTCGAAAGCGATCAAGAGTGGACTCGGCTTGCCGCTCGGTGCTTGCGTTTGGCAAGTCGCCCAAATAACAGCGACATTAATTGGTTCAAGGATTGGTTTGTTAACTACGACCCGGGAACGAGTCCGGTGATGGGTCGGCTCTCGCAGGTAAGCTCGAGCGACATGCCTGAGGAATCAACGGAACTACAGCACCTAATGCTGGAGTTTGGACTTGCAGCAATGATCGAGCAGCGGGAATCAACCGAAGTGCGCGCTTTGTTCTCGACCGACGCGTGGCGCGACCACGCATCGCACGCCATCGTTTCGAGAGTGTCGGATGTCCTTGAGTCTTCTGGCTTCAATGACATCGTCAAAGGATTTTATGACAAATATGAGGATCTACTTGACGTCAAGGCCCAGCAACAGGGTTGGAAAAACGAGTACATCACGATGCTCGATGCGATGATAGCAGCAACAGGCATTCAAGATCAGTCGCCAGTTGCCGACCAACGCGACACTTTCATTCTTCCAGGCAAGGTTGTCTCAGCCATCTGTCTCGGACAATCAATGGCAAGCGATGCTCAATACTTTCGTCGAAGAGTCGGATTTGAAGCAATTGTCGAGGTTTTCCGTGGTGTGATCCACGCGTGTGGAATTGATGCAACGGAACTTGCAACAGAAGCACGTTCCGCGAGAAGCATCTTGCTTGAGGATCGTTTGGTGTCAGTCACTTCAATTATCCCTTGGATTCCGTGTAATCCAGACTGGGAGTTGGCGTTAAAGTGTAAACTCGACCCCATTCTTCTGGAGCAAGGTTTGCGTCATCCTCACTGGTCGATCGCGGTGACGGCAACGAAATTGCTGGCCGATGGAGCGGCGGGGGAATCGCTCAAAGATATCGCTGATAGGATTCTTGATGACGGAGTTGGGTTTACACTTCGACTAGCGGCTTACCTGTCCCAGAACGTTTACGGAAAGAACGTGGGAACCGTGCTGTGGGCAAAGCTACGTGAGAGAATTGTCTTCGGTAGTGAAAACCTTGTAGAGGTGCTGCTTACCTCCATGACTGACGATCAGCGTCCACAGGTTCTCGCCGACGCCGTGGCGTGGCTAACTCAGCCAAAATCGCGATTCGCAGCCGGAGTTGCGAAGGCGTTAGGCAAAGTGAATCCATCGCTTGATCGTGCATTCGAGTCTCAACTGCGGAGTGCATTGGACTATTGGACCGAGCAGGTTACTTGGTGCGATGAGCACGCCCAGCGTAGTGATAGCGAATCGTGCCCGACATGCAACTTGGTTCAATCATGCGCAAAAGTCGAAATTGTCAAAGTCCTCGATAGTATGGGTGCCATTGATCTTCAGGAAATGCTCAACTTGTTATCAGATAGGCAAAAGCCAGTTGTCCGGGAAGCCAAAAAACGCCTGATCGAGCTTGCAAGCGAGGACGCCACGATCGTCGAACTTCTGCTTGAAAAAATCGTTGACAGGACACTAAGCCATGAATCTCTTGATGATCTCTCACAGCTTTCAGAGTCTGCCCTACGACCATGCCACGAACAGTTCTCCTCGCTGTTGGCCCACGACGTCGAAGTTGGGCTTCGAGTACGAGCAGTCGCGAATTTGCGACGAGGGTGGGTTTCATCGGAGATCGCGAGCTCACTTCTTGAGACTTTGACTTCTGACCCAAACGCCGAAGTAAGAACCCAGGCGACTCGCTCACTCCGTCAACCATGAACGAGTTTGTAGTAACGACAAATGAACTCGAAACACAAGGTTAATTCTCGTGTCGCTGATAGCTAAAAAAAGGGAACGCCGTGATCTCCCCGAAGGGCGGCCACGACATTCCGGCAATCAGTGGCGGTGTTGATAATTGCGTCTGCTTCGGCTACGACCGACGTTGCAGCCGTCGCGGATGCCGATGCGTTTGCCGGACTTGTAGAACCACCATGCGACGAAGCCGATAATGATCCAACCTGCTAGTCCGTCCATTTGACCTCCTTACAAATTCGAGTTGCGGCTTGGTGCCCCGGTGAAAGCTCGTGCCCTGTTCGTTTCGTTAGGCGTCGTCGTGGACGATCCATTCGCCTGACAGCAAATTGACGCTGGTGTCAGCGTCGGATGGAGATGAAGAGGCTATCACCAGGGTCAGTTCTTGTCCTCGGTGTTTAGTTGGAGCCGCGTCTCAATTTGTGCGACGTTCCGACACGGACGCGAATTTGCCAGCGTGCACCGGAGCGGCATCGATAAGTCTGACCACCGGCACGGGGTAATGAATAACATTGCGGATTCCGCAATGTATGCCTCTCGCATGACGGGGACTACATGACCATGTACGCCCCTTCACGCGAGAGACATACAAAGCGCGAAAATAGCTAAATTAGCGGCGTTTTTGCGTCATATAAGGTGATGGAGGCCGCATAGCTATCGGCGCAACGGGCATTTCCGCCGCTGAGTTGACGTTCCAACGTCTTTGCGAATGCCACCGGTGATATTCCGGTGATATTCCGGTGGTCTCGCCGTCGTGAAGGCCCAAGCACAGTCACTGACCCAATTTTCAAAACGAGTTCGCCAGCAGCGGTCATCATATCTCTGAAGCCTGAGAGATCTGCAACGTCACTCGTCGATGGCCACCGCGGAAGACCGCAAAGCCAAAAACGGAACGAGAAACGCGACCTCTGCCGACCACACTTCGATCAACTCCTGTTGCTTGCGCCGGCCTAGACGGTGAAAAACAAGCCTAAAGCGTCAGGAAAAGAGGCGAGTGTCGCCGCAGCTCATTTTCTGGGCGAGCTTCTTGGGGGCGCATCTGCACGGCAGCGTCAACAACGGAAGTGAGATCGGAATGATCAGTGACTGAAGTACGCCGGACAAGGTGGAAATCGCTGTATTCATATGGTTGTGCCGAAATGTAGCGATTCGTGGATGTCAACGATGTGTTTCAAATCAAATCTTGCCCACGACGCCAGAACACCGGTAAAGCATCCTGAGATTCTGATACACCACTGCTAAATTGAAGTCCAAAATGCGTCATATAACATGAGGGAATCCGTAGCCATTGGCGGGTGTTAGGCTCCTAAATTGAGCAACAAAACGCGTCATATGAGGTGAGGGAAATCTACCAGCATCCTCAATTTGTTTAACTCTTTGCCAACCCAAAGGAGGTGCCTATCGCTTACATGTTCATGGTGGCGATGAGCGCGGCACTGCTCGTTGCGGTGCTCGCTCTGGCGCGAGAACGTCGTTTGCGTCTCGGGCTGCATGCCATTCTGAAACGAATCCTAGAACAATGGAGGCAACATGCTAAAACCGATGACGGTCCTGGTCGTGACCGTCGTCGCTCTCGTCATCGCGGGATGTCGAGACGACGAAAACAAACGACTGGCCGCTCAGGCCGAAAAGAATCTTGAGCGGCAGGCGGCGCAGGAACTTCGCAACGCCGATCTTCATCGCGAGGTCGCCGAAGGTACCAAGCGACTCGTGGCAGCCGATGCCGCCGCACGCGAGGACATGGTCGGACTGCATCGCGATTTCCAAGCGGAACGATCCGAACTCGATAAACAACGCGACCAACTTGAAGTCGAGCGGCGCGAAGTTGCTGCCGCGAGAAGTCGCAATCCGCTAATCGCGGAAGCCATCAAAGCCGTGGGCCTGATGATCGCGTGCGCCGCGCCGCTGTTGATCGCTTGGCAGGTCCTGCGCCGCAGTGACCAAGGTGACGAGCATGCGGCAATCGTCGAACTTCTGCTCGAAGAAACCCGGTTGTCTTCCCCACAGCAAATCCCGCTTCACGACCACTCTGATCGTGACAAGGTCAAGCAACCACCGCGGATTGGTGACGGGCCGCCCGACCGAGCCGATCGCAACTAATTCACACAATACTCTTAAGAGGGAGAAACAATGTCACACATCGTGATCATCGAAACCCAGGTGCGAGATCCAGACGCGTTGCGGTTGGCATGCCGCCGCAACGCGTTAGAAGCACCGGTCCTTGGGACCACCAAGCTATTTAACGCGGAGGTGACCGGGTACCTGGTGTCGCTTCCGCGATGGCGTTACCCAGTCGCCTGCAATACGGATACCGGCGAAGTTCTCTTTGACAACTACGGCGGCTCATGGGGCGAGCAAGCTCATCTCGATCGCTTGATGCAAAGCTACGCAATTGAAAAATCCGTCATGGAAGCTCGCAAACAAGGCCACTCCGTGACCGAGCAATTGCTGGCCGATGGATCGATCAAACTCACCGTCCAGGTTGGAGGTGCGAGTTGAAAACGATTCATATCACGATCTCACCCAGCGGTGAAACGAAAGTCGAAACCAACGGGTTTTCGGGAGGCGAATGTCGCGAGGCAAGTCAATTTCTAGAAGCCGCGTTGGGTGAAAAACGCTCTGAGAAACTCACTGGCGAGTTTTATGCAAACCATTCACAGCCCGAAAACCAGTCCCAACAGGAGGGATAACCAACACGCGTAACCGAGCGTGCTAGCCACCCAGTATGAGGACTTCGAGTGAGGCTTTGTACTGACGGCTCGCGGACTGTAGCGCGAGCGTCCTCACTTATTCAACAACAAAAGGAATCACTATGAAACTATCTGATCGCTTGGTCGAACTGGTGCGAGCCTGTTTCACCGGCATCTGGATCGAATCCCATGAACACGACGATGCGTTGAGCGAAATCTTGCAACTATGTCGCGAGCAAGAATGGCGTCTCGCCACCTGGGACATCGACCAGGGATTGCGAGTTCGCGGCGCCACCAGCGTGGACGATGGCGGCGCAGCAGACCCATTGGCCGCCATTCGTGCGATGAAGTCGCTCGCCTCGGATGAAACGGCGTCGTTGATCGTGCTGACCAACTTTCACCGCTTCCTGGGTTCGACCGAAGTCATGCAGGCTCTGGCGAGACAAATCGTCGACGGAAAAACCAGCCGCACGATCTTTATCATCCTGTCGCCGATCGTTCAAATCCCCACCGAGCTTGAAAAACTGTTCATCGTCGTCGACCATCCGTTGCCGACCAGAGAACAACTCAAAGCGATCGCCGAGGGCATCGCCACCGAAGAGGGCGAACTTCCCGGCGCCGACCGTCTCGAAATCGTGCTCGATGCGGCGATGGGGCTGACTCGCTTGGAGGCCGAAAACGCTTTCGGGCTGAGTCTGGTTCGAGATTCCGCGATACTGCCCGAATCGGTTTGGGAACTGAAGGCGAACATGCTCAAAAAGTCGGGCCTGCTTCAGCTCTACAAGTGCAGTGACGATTTCACGTCACTCGGCGGGCTGGACAGTTTGAAAGCGTTTTGCAAACGATCGCTGCTCCAGCACGGCCGTGACAACCCGTTGAAGCGTCCGCGCGGAGTGCTGCTGTTGGGTGTTCCAGGAACCGGCAAGTCGGCATTCGCCAAAGCACTTGGCAAAGAGACCGGACGGCCCACGTTGATCCTCGATATCGGGTCATTGATGGGAAGTCTTGTGGGGCAGACGGAACAAAATGTTCGTCGGGCGCTGCAGATCGCAGACGCCATGGCGCCCTGCATTTTGTTCATCGACGAGATCGAGAAGGCTCTCAGTGGGGCGGCGGGGTCGGGACAAAACGATTCCGGGGTGTCGTCGCGCATGCTGGGCACGTTGCTCAGCTGGATGAATGACCATACCTCGAACGTCTACCTGATCGCGACCTGCAACGATATCACGCGAATGCCTCCGGAACTCTCGCGCGCCGAGCGATTTGACGGAATCGTTTTCCTCGATCTTCCGCAGCGTGATCAGAAAGATCGAATCTGGACCCAATACATCTACATGTTTGGGCTGGATGCAAAACAGAAACGCCCGGTCGATGAGAAATGGACCGGCGCGGAAATCCGAGCTTGTTGCCGACTATCTGCCCTGCTGGACATTCCGCTTTCACAAGCGGGGTTGAATGTTGTTCCCGTCGCAGTCACGGCAACTGAATCAGTGGACCGTTTGCGGCAATGGGCCAGCGGGCGTTGCTTGGATGCGGAAAAGTCAGGAATTTACCAGCATGATGCCAAGCCACAATCGCGGCGCCGGGTGTCGCGTGCCAATCCGTCTCAGAACTGAGGCGTTTTAACGTGCTCACTGAAAACCAACTCGCCACGATCCGGGCAGCACTGCGATTTTGGAAGGATGAGATGGCTCGCACAGACAAATCCACCACTCGACATTACTTCGATGTCTCCCCACATCCGGTGCTAACCGCTGACGAAATCGAAACCCTCATTGATCGGCTTCGATCTGACCCGCTCAATTTGTGACACCAACTCAAACAAAGGAGAATCCATGAGCACCATGCTCGAAGATCCTGTGACCCAGAATCAGCCATCACACGGCACGCGGCTTCAAGCCGAAACGACCGCCGCGCGGTTGCACATCCGCTGGCCCGGCACTCGCAAGAGTCTCAGTCGTGACCAGAAACTGCAAGCGGCCGGCGCTTTCGACGCCGACAGTCGCACGCTCTCGGCGGCCAAACGTCTCTTCGACACATCGCATCCTTCGTTCCGCGCCGTCTCGGCGATCAAGACCAAGGCGAGTGCATTGTGGAAAGGCATGACCTTGCCGTACATCGAACCTGGCGTCCGGTTGTTACGCCGCGGCGATGTTTCGGAGTTTGACGATCGAATGATTGTCATCCAAGTGGAACTTAGCGAAGCCGTCGACGAACTCGACATCAGTTTCGCGGAACTCGTCGATCAAGCCCGCAATCAACTCGGGCACCTGTTCGATCCAACAGACTATCCCGACTCCGTCTCGGATCTGTTCGGGATAACCTGGGATTTTCCGTCGGTCACACCGCCGGCATATCTGCGAACGGTCAACCCGGAGTTGTACGAACAAGAATGCCAACGTGTGAAAGCGAAGTTCGCTGAAGCCGTTGAACTGGCCGAGCAAACATTTGCCGAAGAACTCTCGCAGTTGGTCGGTCATCTGGCCGAACGCTTGTCCGGCTCAGTGGATGGGAAGCCGAAAGTCTTTCGCGACTCTGCCATTGCCAACCTAAGTGAGTTCTTCGGACGATTCCAGCATCTCAACATTGGAAGCAACGACGATCTCAATCAACTAGTTGAGAACGCAAGGCAAGTGATTACTGGAGTCGACCCACAAGACCTACGAAATCGGTCGTCATTGCGAGAACGAGTGGCTCGATCTCTGACCGAGGTCGAAGCGAGTCTCGATGAGTTGATGACCGATCGACCGCGCCGGAACATCATCCGAGGTCCCCGGTGAAGACCATCGATTTAGTCGTCGCAACTAACGGCGAGACTCAAATGATTTTCGATGATCGCCTTGATGTTCGCTCAGTCGGTTGCATCGCAATCCGGCGTGGTTCACACGTGGAGCCAACTCTCGACGGTCAATGGACCGCAGATCTTTCCCCGGTCGATGGTCCGACACTCGGACCTTTCGACAAACGTAGCGAAGCCTTGGCAGCAGAAGTGGCTTGGCTTCAGCAGAATTGGCTAACTTGCTCGCGAGGGTAGCCGTTCCATTTTTCCGTTATCGCAAAGCCCCGATTGTTTGACTTCAAGTCAGACGGTCGGGGCTTTTTTCGTTTCCCCTTTCAGTAAGGAACCTTTCTGATGAACCAAAACGAACTCAATCGTGCCGTGGCTGCTGCTACCGGAGACACTGTTTCGGCAGTGAAACGCCTCGGTTTCATGCTCCTGGACCCTGCCATTCCCATCGACGACCCGACCGATCCCGTGCACGGCGGTCGCGTTATCGACTGGGATGACTTCGACCTCTTTCGCGAGGAACTCGATGAAGGCCGCTTCGATCCCGAAGCCGCACTCTGCTAACGCGATGAAACCTCATCGTAATAAGCAACCAAACGTAACGAGCCGCCGCTTTCCCATTCGAGGGCAGCGGCGGCTTCGTTTTCCCAAACGCAAGTTTACCTCCCCAAAACCCAAGAGAACCAAACATGAAAGTACTCCTCATCTCTAATGACGCTGGCGGCTACGCCCACCACGTCGAAGCTCCCGAAAACACCACCGTCCAGCAAATGTTCGAACGGCATGTCGGCAGGTTCCATGCCGACAGCTATCTGATCCGTGTCAATCGGCAACCAGCCCCAGCGGATCAAATGCTTCGTGATGGCGACCGCGTCAGCTTTACGCCACTCAAGATCGAAGGCGCGGTCTGATTTCTATGTTCAATGCCCAGTCGGGATGTTTTGTTTGCAAGAGCCAACCACCTCGACAGGGCCCATTTTTGGAGCCAATGCTATGAAGAACGAAATCGAGCACGATTACCGGGCGGCAGTCGAAATCCTGAACGCACTACAAGGCGTTCAGGCTCCCAAAGCAATGACTGCACTGGACGAGTCGTTCGATCAGTGTCGTCGCTGGCGGCGACGGCTTGAAGCTTCCACCGCAAGGAACTGGAACGCCGCAGCAAAGAATGCCGCCGACCGACTACGAGGGGCACTCGACATTCTGCGAACGCGGTCGACTCACGCGATTGACGAACTGACTCGTCTTGCTAAACCACGCCTCGAACCGACAGTAACGTCCGTCTATCGAGAGGTCGAAGCACTCCGCGGCGAGTTCAAGAGCGTGACGATTGATCGCGCAAAGCAACGACTCACAGTCCAGACATCGAGCATCTCGCTTGAATACGTTGAACTCGGAAGCTTCGAGATCTGTTTGAATTGGAAGTTCATCAATGAATCATCCCCGTATGAAGTGATCGCAGTCGAGCCGAACTGCCCTTCATCCAATGACAGCGTCACGCATCCTCATGTGCAAGGCGAAACGCTTTGCGAAGGGGAAGGGGCGGATGCGATCCGGCGATCCCTCGATGAGGGACGCATCTACGACTTCTTCTGCATCATCGATCACGTGCTGCGGAATTACAACCCCGATTCAGCCTACGTGCAAATCGAAGATTGGAACGGAGTCAATTGCAAGGGATGTGGCGACACCGTCGACCGTGACGAAGTCATCGGATGCTGCAAATGCGAAACCGAACTATGTCCGGATTGCAGTACCTCCTGCGATTCCTGCATGGACCGGTTTTGCAGTGAGTGCATCTCGTCCTGCGAAAGCTGTGGCGACGATGTTTGTCAAACGTGCCTGAAGTCGTGCGACGACTGCGGCAATTCTTTCTGTAACACCTGTCTCTTTGAAGGAACCTGTGATGATTGCATCACCAAACAAAACGAAGCGAGTGAAGAGGAATGCGGAGAAGCCGAGCAAACGGTCGCTGCGGTTCACACCGTACGCGATGGCAAAGTTGCTGTATCTGCGTGACGTCGGCCCCACCGAAGTTGGCGGATTCGGCATCTCCAACGCCAACGACTTGCTACTTGTCGAAGACATTCAGCTTGTCGAGCAGGTATGCTCGGTCGTCTCGGTGGAGTTCGATGACGACAGCGTCGCCGATTTCTTCGACCAACAAGTTGACGCTGGCCGCCAACCCGAGCAATTCGCACGTATCTGGATTCATACGCATCCAGGCGCGTCGCCATCGCCAAGCGGCACGGATGAAGAAACGTTTGAGCGATGTTTTAGTGGAGTCGATTGGGCGGCGATGCATATCCTCGCCGAAGAAGGCAACACCTACACGCGAGCACGTTTCAATGTCGGCCCCGGCACCGAACGACGCTTACGGTCGCGTGTCGAATTTGACCGCGAGTTCCCGGCAGCCGACCACGAGGCATGGTTCATCGAATACTGTGACAACGTGACGGTCTACGATCCGTTTTCGTCGCGCCACACTTTCGCCGAATCGTACTGGTGGGAAAAATCACCGTCGGCTGCCGATCGCTGGAGCGATAGTCTGTTGGAGGCGGTCAGTTGAATACGGCTCAGAATCGTTTTGAGCGCCAAAGCCAACTGGTCCCGATGGACCGGTTGGCCGAGGTCTCCGCAACGGTGATCGGCGTCGGCGCGATCGGTCGTCAGGTTGCTTTGCAACTGGCGTCCATCGGAACACCGCGAATCCAACTGATCGACTTCGATAGCGTTGACTTGTCTAACACGACAACGCAGGGCTACCGAAAGCACGAGATTGGATGGGCAAAGCCGTTCGCAACCTCGCAAGCCATCAGCGAAATTGACTCTACGATCGAAGTAAGTCGAGTGGAGGACCGGTTTCGGCCACGTCAGGAGATCGGCAATGCAGTGTTCTGCTGCGTCGATTCCATCACGGCGCGGACAGCGATCTGGCGTTCGGTAAAGTCGCATGCAGGATTCTGGGCCGATGGCCGCATGCTCGGCGAAGTGCTGCGAGTGCTTGCCGTGACCGACAGAGATGCCGAGGCTCACTACGCTTCAACACTCTTCGCTGCATCCGAAGCCCAGCAAGGAACCTGCACATCACGCAGCACGGTCTACGCCGCCAGCATCGCCGCAGGAATCATGGTTCACCAGTTCACACGCTGGCTCCGCGACATCCCATCCGACGCTGACACCAGCGTCAATTTGCTGTCAGGCGAATGGGTCGTCCACGACGACGCCTAACGAAACGAACAGGGCACGAGCTTTCACCAAGGCATCCAGCCCCAACTCGTATTCGTAAGGAGGTCAAATGGACGACCTACTAGCTTGGATTGTCATCGGATTTGTCGCATGGTGGTTCTACAAAACCGGCGAACGCACCGGCAGCCGCAAAGGCTATAACGTCGGCCGCAGCCAGAGCAGACGCCATCACCACCGCCGCCGCTAATCACCGGAACGTCGTGGCCGCCCTTCGGGCCGGTCACGGCGTTCCTTTTTTTAGCTACCAGAGAATCGCATGTCCAATCAGTCCTTAGCTCAAGCCTTTCAACTCGTTTGGATAGCGCGAGATTGATGTCGTCGCTGGAGCGGTTCGAGGCAATAGAAGTGTCTCCCAAACTTGCCAAGTAACGATCCGAACTGATACATGCATTGACTTTGCTACTACCGTAGTGAGATACAAGAATTACTGTCGGTCAGCTTGAACTACAACGCTTCCGCAATTTCTCCAGCTACTTGCCTTTCGGCGATACGATCACGATTACCTCAAAGTCATCGTCAGGGGCCGATATGTCGTTTTCGATTGACGCGGGATTCTTCAATCTCAACTCGGGGTCGTAGACGAAACAAATCAAGTGTTTGCAGTTTGTGTCTTGCCGGTAGTATTCCTTGTCAACGATCAATTGATCCGCGATCTTGCGTTGGGTTAGGGAATGTCCCGTGTGCTTCACTTCGATCGCAATCTCAAAGTCTGGAAGAACAAAGTCGATCCGATTTTGATTATCGGCGTATGACGGAGTCCAGATTTCATCGCGTACATCGTTGAAAAACAGTCGCAGAATTGCATGCAGGGAGTCTTGGACGTCGTATTCGTCGCTCATGACGACGGTCGGGCGGGAGTGCTTGTCCTTCTTTCCTCTAACCTTTACGTCTTTCCGTCGCCGCAGAAGCTGCCGTGCGAACAGCGGGAAGTTTTCGCTGATTCGCTTGACCAGTTCGATAGCATCCTTTGTCGTTGAGGGCACGATCGTCGTTTCGTCGAGACGTGATCGGAGTCTGCGCTGAACAGATACTTCCAAGCTGGCCAATGTCACCGACGCATTTGGAAGATCACGGATCGCTATGCCTCGCGTCGCGCTTTGTGTGAGCAGCACGTCCTCCAAGGCTAGCATCAGATCGGGATCTACCGATGAGCGAAGCTCCGGCCTCGAAACGATCCAATAGATTAAAGCAGCAACATTGATCGGGAGATTGCTATCGCCAATGTTTGGTCGTGATGTTGTGGACTTGTCCAGCGTAGATTCTGCGAGCCAGTACATCCATGACGAAGTTGTGTCTGTACATCCTCGCTCACGGCACTGCTGGACAACGTCTGCGAAGTCTGAACGAAGACGGTCGTCTTGACCAATCAAAGCATTCACACCGACGGCAAGCCCCAAAACTTCGACGGGACGGTAGGTGAACGACTGCCGATCAATTGGGAACAAGTTGCGAGTCAGATTTGCTGCAAGCGATGCCTTCCAGTCGCCGTGCATCGCTTGTCCATAATCGCCACTGAGCGCGACGAGGTAGCCGAAGCATGCAAGTTCCTGAGGGTGTTTCAACCCGGCCCCGGCAGGCCACCCTGGAAGTTGACTCACGACTGCATTGTCGAGGCAACGCGTCCGCCCGACAAATAGTGAAAAGCCAGCATCGGGATCGGGTAAGACCGTGTTGGCCTCGATGTAACGGCGTAGATCGTCCGCCACCTTGGCAAAACTCTGAACCAGTGGTTCGTCCATCACAGAAACCACTTGCTGTTGCGAAGTTTGGTATTGAGGACCGCTGGCGACCAATCGTCCACGGACTTGAGACGGCCCAGCAAGTCAGCGATAAGTGATGAGTAAAGAATCGTGACCGGCTTCTCCGACGGCAGCGTTGATCGCCACGACAGCGTCGTGAAGTTCAGCACCTGCTCAGAAAGGTAGGAAAGGTCGCGGTAAGTCGATTGCTTGTGCAGGTGGATCAACAGGGGCCTGGGCAACGCAAGGTTTGCACGCTTGACCATGTGAGGACCGATTGACGTGACGAGCCGTGTGTACCGTCCAACCTGAACGGTCATTCCTCGGCGAGGAACGTAAATTCCTTTCGTCTGGTTCTTCTTCGTTATTCCTCGCTGGGCCATATCCAGCAACGTGAACGAATGGTCCAGCGAGACATTCAAGAAAGCGAATTCAATCGTCTGTTCGCTGCCGACTTCTTTGACGCTTGACGCGATGATGTCCGCGATCTCGACATTCTTCAGCGGTTTGAACGCATGGAAAACAATTCTCACTGTTTGTCCGGGCAGCCAGTTGTTTCGTTGTTTGACTTCGCGAAGGACTGCGATCGTCGATTCGCGAAGCACGTCGGGGTAGTCTTCGTATCTGCACTCTTTGGACAGATTTGAGAGAAGATAGTTGCCATCGCCACGGAATACCGTGGTGATTCCGATGTGACGCTGTCGTTTCTCGAAGCGGCTGCCGGACAGTTCAGCGTTCCCAATTCCCACCACCAGTTCATCGTCAACCGTTTCGCCGTGATCGACCGTCCAAGGGACTCCGCCCATTTTTGCGTACAGTGCGGTGGCAACATTTCTGAATGTGTGCTGTAGCGAATACTCGTTCGCAGTAAGCGTCGACACCCTGGCTTCTTGCACGGGGATTCCATGCGAGAGCAGGATTGATTTGGCAACCAGATACGGGTTGTGCGAGTCGGGGAGATTGGCGTGTTCATCCAGCAGAATGTTAAACGCAGCATCGAAATCATCATCACGGGCCAACTTGTCTTCGATTGCTTTTCGATATGCCTTGCCAACATCCGATCGCTGGACGCCATCCAATTTGACAGGGAGCGGGAAAAAGGGTGCGTTCGAAAGATGGAAAGTATCGAGAAATCCGTCGTACATGCTCGATTGGCTTGACCCGAAACCGTCGCGAAATTTCTTCAAAGCTTGGCTGACCTTGCCGGATGCCGAATCGGGTGTGACAAGCAAAATGCGCGGAGATCGTGTGGGAAAGCTTCCGCGGTCAAACGGCCCGAATCTAGCTAAACCGTCCCAAGCGTATGGATGTAGTTTCGTTCGAGATCGGTCGAAGCAGTATTTGCTTTGCAGCAGTTCGACAGTCGTTTTGTACCCCGGCTGATTGGTTAGCTGAACTCGCTGTCCGACCGACACCTCCACACCGCCATGCAATTGAATCGGGCTCTTCTTCGCAAGAAATCCTTGCATTTTGCGAAGCTCACCGTCAAACCCAAGACCGCCACACAACTTCCCATACTCATTGTCCACTGAGTGCATAAAGCTGGTGTACCGATTGCCAAGCAGACGCCGGAGACTTGTCGCGAAGACCTCCTTCGATCCCTCGATTCGGACTTGCGATGCAGCGATCTTGTCCTGGCCGTCGTACGCATCCTGGAGTAGAGCGTTGTCTCCTTCCATTCGGTCGAAAGTCCCGACCAAGCTTCGTTGTCCTGGCTCACGATTCCTGCGAATCAGATGCATTCCCCGGACTGGAATGTTCTTTTCGATCAATTCATCCACGCTGGCGTTGCAGATCCAACGAGTGGTCAGATTGAGTGCGAGCATCAATTCCAGCTCGCCCGGCCGGAACTCAACCACTTTTGCTTCTAGTTCATACTTAGGTCGAATCTCAAACTTAGAAAGCAAACTGGGCTTTGATTCCAAATTCTCGGCAGCTAACGCGACAAGATCGACATTGCGAGCCAGAAAGGTAAACGGGCGATCGCGTACAGGATCGTACGCTTCAAAGACGCCTCGCATCGCCTGATCGAGCATGGCTTTTACAAAACGCAGCCCGAGGTGGTCGGAGAGCACCAAGAGTTCCGTCTCACCAAGCCCGCCCGATGCGTTCGAGTTCTTTGCAAGGGAATAGAGGTGCCCTTCGTGATACATCGTAAACCAATCGTCCTCGAGCGAACGTCGCGTTTCCTTGACGTCCGTCGGTGCGATCTTCGACTTCAGTACCGTCAACGACCCGCCGGCAATCTCGATTGAAAATCCGTTCAGTTGCAGCATCAGTATCTCGTGTAATTTTGACTTCGGTTGCGGCGCTCAGTTATTTAGTCAACTTCGCGACCGCTTCGATCGCTTTTTCGAGCTCTGGCACCAGCGATTCCTTCGATTTAACGATCGCTTCACGCAGCGCCCCGATGTGTGGGACGGCGTCGATGCGTTCTTCGACGCTGCAGTCAACGAGAGGCTTCCAGTCAATCGACTCTGCGGGCCAGCTGTAGTGTTCGTAATCCTTTGCGTAGCAAAGCCGCCACCCTCCTTTGAGCTTGATCATACCGACGTACCAGTTGATCTCGCCGATGCAATTCCTCTGGTCATCTTCCATCTCTTCGGAGCGGTAGGCGTGCTTCGCGTCGCAAGCGAGCCGCATTTCTTTGAACTGCGTTTCTTGATCCTCGATCGCTGCTTTCAATTGCTCCAAGCGAGTTGTTAGAGCTTCATTGAGTTCTTCGTTGCGTTCATCAATGGTCATTTTGGGTTTCTCCGGCATTTGGAAGGCTCCGATGTAGAAGCCGTTGATGCGGTTAAATGGCATAAGACACCTCCGACAACCGCTATCGCAATGCGGACGCAGAAAGAGTGGGCCTTGGGGACACAAGAGAACCGTTCCCTCGTCGCCATCAGGCAAAATCGTCGTCAAACGAACTGCATACGGGCGATCGACCCGGCGAGCAGAAAAAAACGCCGTCACAGCGGTGTGGGCATGGCGTCAACCAACGTCCACATTGAAAGATTCACGCATGCTGATTATTTCGTCAATCCCCGTTCTCGAAGATTTTGCCCATCGGAAAAGAATGATTGCTTCATGGTCACGGCTACCGCGAAGCCTCTTCAAACAATTCGGCGACTTCGTCTGCCGTCGTCCAGTACCACTCTTTGCCCGGCGATCCTTCAACCCGACCGCCTCGCTTTTTGAGCGTTTTGTGGATCTTGCCTTCAATTGCTCGCCCGTTGTCGCATCGGCCGATGAATTGTATGTGGGCGTCGTGTGCGATCGCCGATGGGAACTGCGATGCGACACGCTGCACGGCTCCGTCGAGACCGCTCGTGTAACCAACCTTCATTGGGTACCGGCCAAGTTCGCCAGCGACAGCTTCGTCGACGGCACTGCGATAAGTGTAGGCGTACACTTCGTCGAGGCCCTGGCCAACGATCTTGCAATCGGCTTGATTGAAAAACGGGAGTTCACGTTTCCACTCTGATGCTGATTCCGGGTTTGCATCGAATGGCGTGTCTCGAAAACTGGCGATAATCTTTGCCGAGAGATCTTCGGCTATGTCTTCACGAACGAAGTCGATCCAATAGGTGTCGACGTCCAGGCTGACTCCAGAGTCAAACTCTACTGCTACTTGAAGGCTTGTCCGACCGGGTTTGATTGAAAAGCCAGTCTCGGGAACCGTCCATCCGAGTTGGCCTTTGAACAACGATGAATCGACGCGTCGCAGATCCTCACGCAGGATGATTCGCTCTCGGCATGGCTGCGTTCCGGATCCGCCGGCGCGCAGATGCTTCTTCATCTCGTAAGCCCACTTTCCGTGCCGCGTCGGTGAAACATCCTCGTGCTTGATCTCGTAGCCCGGAAACGGATCGTTCGGCAAATCATTCAGTGAAACTGAACCCGACGACGAATCAGCCGGCGACATCGGAACGAATCTCGGCGTTGGGCCTTCCGAGATGTTACCGAAAGCACTCAGTACTTCGGCAATTTGGCTGTCATACCAGACTTCGTGATCGTCTTCGGTTCCGACCAGAACAGACTGGCTGCGTTCAGCCATTGCACGGTGCACTTCGCGCCACGCGAAAGGTCCGTTGTTTGTTGACAGCACAGCCAGAAGCTGCGCAGGCTCGACCAGTCCCGTCGGGTCACCCGAAAAACGTGTCCGCAGGTGTCCAATCGCCGGTTCCTTGTCCGACGTGAACGACGGGAAGTGAATTCCGAATTGAAAGCACAGCGGATAGGTCGCAGCCGGGTCGATGGTTGCCCGACGGGTGTAACGACCAAATGAGTAAATGGCAAACTCGTGCTGTCCCTCACCTGCGAAATGACACATCGACGCATCAACCAGAAATTCATCTCTGTCGTCGACGGCGTAGGTCGGCCACTTCGTTCTGATTGTCTCCCAGTTCGGATCCATATTTTTTGCGTCGTCTCGTTCTTCGCCAATCGCATGTCGAACGTTATTCTGTCTTAGGATGTGGCTACCGGCAACGAGCCCAGAAGGGTTAAATTTAGGAACAAAAGAACAATGATTCCGAAACGCATTCACGCAATTACCGATGACGATCTGCGAACAATCGTTTCCGAAGGGATGAAAGAGGGGCGGACGCTCGAGTTTAAAGAATCATTGCCAGGACGCGGGGACTCTGATCGCAAAGAGTTTCTAGCCGACATCACATCATTCGCCAACACATCAGGAGGCGATATAGTGTACGGGATGAGGGGTGAACGTGATGCAGATGGTAAGACCACTGGCGCAGCGTTAGAATTCACCGGGCTAAAGGGGATTTCGACAGACACCGAAACGCTGCGACTAAAGGAGATGGTGCTTCACGGCGTCGCACCCAGAATCGTCGGTCTAGACGTTGTCGAGATCGAGGGCGGTGATGAAGGCCCAGCGATACTCGTCCGCATCCCAGATAGCTTTCAGAAACCACACATGGTGACTTTCAAAGGAAGTTCACGATTTTACGGACGGACGAGCGCTGGAAAGCACCAACTCGATGTCGGCGAGATCCGAACGGCATTCGTCCAGTCGGCAAAACTACCGGAGATGCTTCGAGCTTTCGTTCTTGACCGGCTGACGAAACTGCTTGACGACGCTGCCTCGATTTCATTGATCGACGGCCCGATCGCTGCAGTTCATTTCGTCCCAATTTCAGCGATGCTCGGTTCGCACAAAATTGATCCGCGCGACATCGAGCACCCCCAATCGCTGAACTTCGCTCCGTTTGGAAGGGACGGACTGGAGCGAATTAACTTAGACGGTTACGCGAAGTACACAGCGACCAGCGAAGCTGATCGAGCACGAATCTATGGACAATTGTTCCGAAACGGTGCCGTTGAATTTGTTTCATCATCCGTACACGTTAAGAACAGCGGCGAGTCGAGTGATTTTTCCGCTACACACCTATGCAACGACCTGCTAACCACGCTCATAAAGTTGCGGAATCTCTACCATCATCTCGACGTCGATCCGCCCTATGTCATCTTCGTATCGCTCTTGAATATCGCACCTTGTCAAATTTACCTACCGGAACGGTTCCGACATTTCATCGACACGGTCACAATCAAAACGAACCAAATCACATTCTCCGAACAGCTGATTGACGAGCCGATCCCCGATGACCGTTCGCTTCTCGCCAACATACTTCGCCCACTATTTGATGAAATGTGGCAGGCGTTCGGCATAAAGCAATGCATGGACTTTACACAAGAAGGCGAGTGGCCCTCTTAAGTTTTCGGTGATCCGGTCTCGGGCGTTCAACATCAAAACGCTGGTGGAGTGATGCCTTTGGCTTTTAGAGTGGCGAGGTACTTGTCTGGTTCGGCGACTAGCTTTTTCGCACAGCCGGGGCAGCAGATGTAGACGGCTTTTCCGTTGACATTGACCTTGCCTGGGACGCCCATGCCGCCCAGCGGTTCGTCCATGACGGGACAGGTTTTCTGTGCGGCGATTGCGGCAGCATCGGCAAGCGTCGATTTGAAAACGCCCTCGCGGACTTGTTCGCCTTTGGCGGTGTAGTACTTGGTGAGGTACTGGTCGGGTGAGGCCTCGACTTTCTTCGTGCAGCCCGCACAGCAGACGAAAAGTGACTTGTCACCGATTGTGATCTTGGGTGGCTTGCCCATGCTGCCGAGCGGTTGGCCGCTGACGGGGCACGTGGCTTGCAGGCTTATGAGTAGTTCGTCGGAGAGCTTACCGCTGGCGAGCTTGCCCATCACGTGGAATACCAGAGGCTGGCTTCCGATGTTGGTGATCTCGACGTTCATGTGCAACGGTTGGTCGACGACTTTGGAAAGGTCGACGCCGACTCCAATCGCGAGATTCTTGAGCGTTTTGAGTTGGTAGGTGTATTCCTTCTCGCTGTCGCCGACTCGAAGTTTCAGTGTACCGGTCGCGTCGGGTGTGGCGATGGGTTGATCGTTCTTGCCAAGAATCATGAACATGATGCCTTTGTCGGCGATCACGGTTTCAACGCGACGGTCGCCAACAGTTTGCATAGCGCCACCGTGTGGGCCAGTTGCCGCAGTCGCGTGGCTGTGGCCAGCGTGGTTGTGTTCGGCGTGGTCGTGTTCGGAGTGGACGTCCTGTGCGGTCGCGAGTTGGGGCGACGCGAACAGTGTGGCCGCGACAATTGCAGTGAGAATGCGAAGTTTCATCGATATGTGTCTTTGAAAAAAAGTGATGGTGCAGGGTGATGAACGTGGGGCTACTGATTCAACTTGGCGAGGTACTTCTCGGGGTCGGCGAGCAGTTTGTCTTTGCAGCCGTCGCAGCAAATCCACACTGACTTGCCGTTCACATCGACCTTTTCAGGGGCTCCCATCGTTCCGAGCATCTCGCCGCTGACGGGACACATGTGTTGGGCCATGGCCGACTTGTAATCTTCCGGCGAAAGCTCTTTCAAACCGGGCATCATCTTAGCCATCGGTGAATCGGCGGTGGCGTGGTCGCCGTGATCGTGATCGGCGTGGTCGCCATGGTCATGGTCTGCGTGGTCCTCTTCCGTGTCGCTGGCGGGAGTCGCGGGTGGCGTCACAGGATCGGATTCGGGCGAGTTGCAGCCGTAAATGCCGAGAACGAGCAGCCCGCCAAGTAATAGTGGGAACAGTTTCATTTTTTTTGCCTGGGAGTTGGGAGTTGGGAGTTGGGAGACACGGAGAGGGGGAGAGGGGGAGTGAACTTTTTGGCAATTCTGCCATCTCGACGCTTGCTTACTCCCCTTCTCCCGACTCCCCCGCTCTCTTCAGATACTTGGGCGGTCGCTTTCTTCACGCGATGCGGAAAGAATTCTTCTAATTCATTGAAAATGCGTGAAGAAACGCGTACTTCGGGCATCAAAAACACATCAGCAGAAGCGTCTCCCAGAGAATGAGTGGGTTATGTCAACCAACGATTGCAAAACGGTGCAGCCATACCTGTCGGCTTATCACGACGGTGAGCTTGCGGCTGGACAAGCGGCAACGGTGGCGAAACACGTTGAGTCATGCGAATCGTGTGCGGCAGAGCTGAGTTCGTTCACGTCACTCGGGTCGGATTTCGCTCAAACGCCCATCCCAGCAAAGCCGTCTGATCTGTGGCAGCGGATTGAACGTGAACTTCCGACGACCGTTGAGCCGGTGACACTGTCGCGACGGTTTAGCGTTTGGATTCGCGAGTCGCCGTACGGCGCAGGGCTCGTTTCGATGGCCGCGTCGATTCTGTTGTTGCTCGGTTTTGGACTTTGGTACGGCGGCGATCAGGGTAGCGTGAACAAAACTGCTGGCGGCATGGCGATGCATTCGCACGATGGCGAAGAAGCGATGTCTGCCGACCACATGGTCGAGTTCGCTGGGTGATGGATGACTATTTACAGAAGTTGCCCAACGACCCAGACGCAGCGGAACAGATGCTGCTTACCAAGTACGACGGTGAAAAAGTCGACGCGGACGGAGCAGTAAAGTTGGTCGGCTATCGCCCGATCGTTTCGAGTGGATTGCCCGAGGGCTATTCGTTGGCATCAACCAGCGTCTTGAAAATGCCTTGTTGCACGTGCGTGAAGGCGGTTTGCAAACGGAGTGACGGTTCGACGCTGGTTCTATTTGAACACGACGACGAAGAGACAGCTTGGTTTGGCGATCGCCGCCAGAGCATGGCAACGTGCGGCGACAAAGATTGCTGCCTCGTTGATCTCGATTCCAGCATCGCGGCAACTTGGAAGCAAGGTACTCGAAGCGTCACCGCCGTCGGCGTTCGCGACCAAGATGAAGTGGCGAAGCTGGTGACCTGGTTAGACAAATCCTAAAGCGAACTCATGAACGAATTCTTCAAACAACATCGCGGGAAACTTTGGATTGCACAAGCGTTGGCGTTTTTGCTGCTCGGTGTCTTCGTCGCTTCGTGGTTTGGCGGCGGCTCGGATGAGCCGAAAGTGTCCTCGAGTTCCGGTACGTCGAATTCGGAGGCAATGCAAAGTAAACCGTCGATTTGGACTTGTTCGATGCATCCGCAAATCCGTCGCGATGGTCCGGGCAGTTGTCCCATCTGCGGGATGGACTTGGTGCCGGTCAAGGAATCGGCCGACGGTGTTCGCACCGTTTCGATCAGCTCTGAGATCAAGAGTTTAATGAACGTTCAGGTCAGCCCCGTCCGTCGGCAATACGTGACGGCCGATGTTCGGATGGTGGGCAAGATCGAGTACGACGAAACACGACTTGCCCACATCACGGCTTGGGTTCCCGGCAGGCTCGAACGCATGTTCGTTGACTATACGGGCGTCGAAGTCAACAAGGGCGACCACATGGTGCAAATTTACAGCGAGGCACTCTACACCGCGCAGGAAGAGTTGCTTGCCGCCACTCGGCGGGACCGGCCGCAAAGCTCATCGCGTTTCATCGAACCACTCGATCTTGCCGAATCCGCTCGCGAGAAGTTGCGGTTGCTGGGACTGACGCCAGAACAAATTCAAACGATCGAGCAACGTGGTAAGTCATCCGAAACCGTAACGATCTATTCGCCGGTTGGCGGCGTGGTCGTCGGCAAGTTGAAACAAGAAGGTGATCGCGTACAGACCGGCGACCGCATCTACACCGTCGCCGACTTGAACCACTTGTGGGTTCAGATGGATGCTTACGAATCGGACCTAGCTTGGTTGCGGTACGGGCAAGACGTCGAGTTCTCGACGGAAGCTTATCCGGGCGAGGTTTTTCACGGTCGCATCGCGTTCATCGACCCGGTGTTGAACGAAGATACGCGAACGGTGAAGGTTCGCGTGAACGTCAGCAACGATGACGGCCGACTGAAGCCGGAGATGTTCGTGCGGGCGATCGTGAAGAGCAACGTCGCGGCGGGAGGTCGAGTGCTTGATGCGTCGTTGGCTGGAAAGTGGATCAGCCCGATGCATCCTGAGATCGTGAAAGATCAACCGGGCGACTGCGACATTTGCGGGATGCCATTGGTGCGGGCCGAGTCATTGGGCTATGTCACTGCGGAACCGACCAATGCTGCGAAGCCGTTGATCGTACCGACATCAGCCGTGTTGCTGACCGGCACACGAGCGATCGTCTACGTTCAGATTCCGGACGCAGACAAGCCGACTTATGAAGGTCGCGAGATTGTTATTGGTCCGCGAGCAGGTGACTTCTATCTGGTGAAGTCCGGTCTCAACGAAGGCGACCTCGTTGTGACCAACGGAAACTTCAAACTCGACAGTGCGCTGCAGATTTCTGCGAAGCCCTCGATGATGACACCTCAAGGTGGCGGCGGCGGTGGACACAACCACGGCGGTATGGAAATGCCAAAGGCAGACGAAGGTGTCACGATGAACGTGAGTCCGATGGAGTTGGTGCCAGCAGTACGTGATGCCATGCAAGGCATTGTTGAGCAATTCAAAACGATTCAAGAAAAGGTCGAAGCGGCGAACCTCGCAGAGATTCGTGCCGGCTACGACGAACTGGGTAAAGCGGTCGAGGCGGTGCCGGCAGACTTGATCGGCCCCGACATGCGACCGCAGTGGTTCGAGATTGCGATGTTGCTTCGCAATGACGTCACCGAAGGCCGTGAGACCAATTCCATGCGTGACGCCGATCGGGTGTTCGCGTTGACTCGCCAACACGTCGATCAAATGAAGGCGCAATTCCCGTTGCCGATGTCTCACGATGAAATGCAGATGCCACCGATGGCGAACATGGATGCTCCGCCAGAAGTGACCCAGCAATTGAACGGCTTTGTCGGTCCTTATTTGGGACTTGGTAAGGCGCTCGCGGCCGACGATTTGGAGGCTGCGAAGCAAGCCGTCGAGCCGTTGCATCAGCGATTGGCTTCATTGCTGCCCATCGTCTCTGAGTCCAAAGCGGTCGAAATGTGGAACAAAGAGAAACGCGACTTGTCCGAGATCGTCGCAAGATTGCAGAAAGCAAACGACCTCGCCGCCTTGCGGAGCGGATTCGCGTTGCTGTCTGAGCAGATGCTGAGCCTCGAGCGGATGTTCGGTCTTCCCACCGACGCGGCTCTTTACGAACTGCATTGCCCGATGGCGTTTGAGGGACGTGGTGCATCCTGGATTCAGTCCGACGATGCGGTTCGCAATCCGTACTACGGCCCGTCGATGCTGAAGTGTGCGGATCGAGTTGAAAGTTTAGGGTCGAGAGTTAAGAGCAAGGGGAGCGAATAGACGTCCATGTTTGGTTTTGAAAAGCTCGATGTTTGGCAAAAGTCAGTTGATTTGGCCGACGAAGTCTATTGTTTGACTCGTGACTTTCCCGACTACGAGAAGTTTGGTTTGGCAAATCAAATGCGACGAGCTGCTGTGTCAATCTCATCGAATATCGCCGAGGGCAGTGGTCGTGAATCCAAGAAAGACTTCGCCCGATTTCTTCAGATCGCCTACGGCTCAGTAATGGAGGTTGTTTCGCAACTTCACATTGCTCAACGGCAAGAGTTCATTCCCAAGGAGCAAGCACGCAAGGTGTACCAAGACTGCGAAGAGATCGCACGAATGCTTAGCGGACTCAAGCGAAGCTTGGGTACATAAGTATGTCCAACTCTCAACTCTTGACTCCCGACTCTCAACTAGACGAAGCGAAGCGGAGTCTGCTCGGCCGACTGATCTGGTTCTGCCTGACCAACAAGCTCGTTGTCTTGTTGCTGGTCATTGCGACGCTGGGTTGGGGCGTCATGGTCGCGCCGTTCGACTGGGACACCGGCGCATTGCCTCGCAATCCCGTTCCCGTCGACGCGATTCCCGACATTGGCGAGAACCAACAAATCGTGTTCACGCAGTGGATGGGACGCAGCCCACAGGACGTCGAGGACCAGATTGGTTATCCGCTGACGGTTGCGCTGTTGGGCATTCCCGAAGTCAAGACGATCCGCAGCTATTCGATGTTCGGGTTCTCGTCGATCTACATCATCTTCGGCGAAGACGCGGACTTCTATTGGTCGCGAACGCGAGTGCTGGAAAAGCTGAACAGCTTGCCGGCTGGTACCTTGCCAGATGGCGTGCAGCCGACACTCGGGCCGGACGCGACAGCATTGGGGCAGATTTATCTCTACACGCTCGAAGGCCGTGATCCCGACGGCAACCCGACGGGTGGTTGGGACTTGCGAGAGCTGCGAACGATCCAGGACTACTACGTTCGCTACTCTTTGACTTCAGCGGAAGGGATCAGCGAAGTCGCGTCGATCGGCGGCTTTGTTCAGGAGTACCAAGTCGACGTTGATCCCGATGCGATGCGGGCCGCTGGAGTGACGTTGGCCAGAGTGTTTGAGTCGATTCGCATGACGAACGTTGATGTAGGTGCTCGGACGATCGAACTGAACAAGGCGGAATACGTCATCCGCGGTCTCGGCTTCATCGAGGATATCGAAGACATCGAGAAGACGGTCGTAAAAGTGACGGACAACGTGCCGATCACGGTGGCCGACGTAGCCAACGTGTCGCTTGGACCGGCGTTACGGCGTGGTGCGCTCGACAAGGCCGGTGCCGAAGCCGTCGGCGGAGTCGCGGTTGTACGCTACGGATACAACCCGCTGGCAGCGATCAAGAACATCAAACAGCGTATCAAGGAAGTTTCGCCGGGCCTGCCGACGAAGGTGCTTGTCGATTACACAAAGACGTCGGCCGATGAAGTTGATCAGTGGGTTGAGAGTTTAGGGTTGAGAGTTGAGAGTTCCGAAGACATCGTCACTTCACTCTCTCAACCCTCGACTCTCAACACTCAACTCGTCAAGCATCTTCGTGGCATGCCTCAAGAACAGTGGCCGACGTGGATCACGACCAGTCAAGTCGCGGTCGTGCCATTCTACGATCGCACGGGCTTGATTTATGAGACGCTGGGCACGCTGAACACAGCGCTCTTTGAAGAAATCCTCGTGACAATCATCGTGATCCTGGTGATGGTCGTCCACCTACGCAGCTCATTCCTTATTAGTGCGCTACTACCGCTGGCCGTTTTGATGTGCTTCATCGCCATGAAGACGTTTGGCGTGGACGCAAACATCGTGGCGTTGTCCGGCATCGCGATTGCGATCGGGACGATGGTCGATATGGGGATTATTCTCACCGAGAACATTCTCAAATACCTGGATGAAGCTGCGCCCGAAGACGACAAGTTGACGGTGATCTTCAAAGCGTCTCACGAAGTCGCCGGTGCTGTGCTGACCGCCGTCACGACGACCGTGGTCAGTTTTCTGCCAGTGTTCACGATGATCGGTGCGGAAGGAAAGCTGTTTCGACCGCTGGCGTTCACCAAGACGTTTGCACTCGCTGCGTCCGTCATCGTGGCGTTGACCATCATCCCTCCGGCTGCCCATGTGTTAATGGGTGGACGAATCGAATCGAAGAGTTTGCGTCGTGGAGCGTGGTTTGCGCTGCTGATTCTCGGCATTGCCGCTTCAATGATGTTGTCATGGTGGGTCGGAGCGATCCTGATCGGGTTGTCGGCCTATAAGTTATGGGAAGAACGCATTCCTGAGCGTTACCACCGTTTCGGACCGTACGCGGCCAGTGCACTCGCGGCGATAGTCGTCGGCGTGTTGCTGACGCAGGAGTGGTTGCCGCTGGGGCCGCAGAAAGGTTTGCTGCTGAATCTTCTGTTCGTTGGCGGATTGATTGGCGGCATCCTCGGTTTCTTTACTGTCTTTCAACGATTCCTGTACGAACCGATCCTGCGTTGGTGCCTGAATCACAAGTTCGCGTTTCTCTGCTTGCCAACTGCGATCCTGCTGTTCGGCGGATCGGCTTGGTTGGGATTCGACAAGGTCTTCGGTTTTGTCCCCAAGACACTCTCGATGGTTGGCGTTTCTGATTCGACTGTTCGTGAGTCCGGTCCTTGGAGAACAGCAACCAAAGTGCTACCGGGGCTGGGCAAAGAATTCATGCCGCCGCTCGACGAAGGCTCGTTCCTCTACATGCCCACCACGATGCCGCACGCTTCGATCGGTGAAGCGATGGACGTGTTACAGTTGCAGAACCAATTGCTCGTGTCGATCCCCGAAGTCGAATCGGTCGTCGGCAAGATCGGTCGCGCCGACACGCCGCTTGATCCGGCACCGGTGTCGATGATCGAAACCTACATCACCTACAAGTCGGAATACAAAACCGACGAAGACGGTCACCGGCTGAACTTCCGATATGACACGGAAGCAAACGAGTATGTCCGCGACGACGACAGTGAGCTGATCCTTGATCCCGCCGGTCGTCCGTTCCGACAATGGCGCGACAAAATTCGCACGCCTGACGACATTTGGCAAGCCATCACGACGGCGGCTCAGATTCCAGGCACGACGTCCGCTCCTAAACTGCAACCGATCGCGGCTCGGATCGTGATGCTGCAAAGCGGCATGCGTGCGCCGATGGGGATGAAGGTGAAAGGCCCGGACCTGGAAACGATCGAGCGGGTTGCCTTGGAATTGGAATCGCTGTTGAAGCAAATTCCAACGGTCCAATCGTCAGCCGTCATCGCTGACCGCATCGTCGGCAAGCCGTACTTGGAGATCGACATCGACCGCGATGCAATCAAACGATACGGACTGCATATTCGCAGCGTGCAGGACGTGATCGAAGTCGCAATCGGCGGCCGGCAAATCACCACGACGGTCGAAGGACGCGAGCGTTTTCCCGTCCGGGTACGTTACGCTCGCGAGCTACGCGACGATCTCGAATCGCTCGAACGGATTCTCGTTCCGACGCCAATGGGGTCACAAATCCCGCTCGGGCAGCTTGCCGATATTCGGTACACCCGCGGACCGCAAGTCATCAAGAGCGAAGACACGTTCTTGCTCGGATACGTGCTGTTCGACAAGAAGCCAGGCGAAGCGGAAGTCGACGTTGTCGAAGATGCGCAGGCGTTCCTGCAATCGAAAATTGACTCGGGCGAGTTCACGCTGCCAGCCGGAGTCACCTACACGTTCGCAGGCAACTACGAAAACCAAATCCGATCGCAAAAAACACTGGCAATCGTGTTGCCACTCGCACTCGGGATCATCTTCTTGATTCTGTACCTGCAATTCAAATCAGCCATCACAACATCGCTAGTCTTCAGTGGCATCCTGATCGCGTGGGCGGGCGGTTTCATCATGCTGTGGTTGTACGGCACCGAATGGTTCCTCGATTTCAACTTACTCGGCACCAACATGCGTGAGCTGTTCCAAGTCAAAACGATCAACCTAAGCGTTGCCGTCTGGGTCGGCTTCCTTGCCTTGTTCGGAATCGCCAGCGACGACGGCGTCGTGATCGCGTCGTACCTTGACGAAAGCTTCCGCAAGGATCGCATCGAGAACGCCCAGCACGCTCGCGAAGCCACTGTGGCTGCGGGTCTGCGTCGCGTTAGACCGTGCTTAATGACCACGGCGACGACAATCCTGGCATTGATTCCAATCCTGACATCGAGCGGCCGAGGCAGCGACATCATGGTGCCGATGGCGATCCCCAGCTTCGGCGGGATGGTCATCGCAATCATCACGATGTTCATCGTGCCGGTTTTGTATTGCAGTGCGATGGAGTGGAAGTTGCGGCTGGGTATCCGAGACGAACGCTTTGCGAAGGACGCTTGAGGAAAGATGGGAGTGAAGGAGGGTTAAGCTGGGTTAATTAGACTCCAGACTCCCAAGTGGGCGTGTTGGTATGCGAATTGCTTGATTTGCGGCTGGCCATGCAAGAATGACAGAACATCGCGGCAAGCATTTGCCGATAAACTGGACTGGTCGCAAGGCTAGTTGTAGCCTACAATGTCTTTGATGGCCTACCTATTAAGAAGAACCAACTGACACGATGTTTCGACTGCTTTTACTATCGTTTATCGCATTGCGAGTTGTCGCGTGCCCGGTGTTTTGCCTGGGTGTGTCTGATGATCGTTTTGTGAGCGATGTGGCAGTGGTGCATCATTCTTGTGGTTGTTCTGGTGAACAGAACTCGCCTTGCGATGACGATAGCGTTCCACCGGTGGAATCGCCTTGCCCTTGCGAAACGGGATGTGAGTGCCAGGTCACGCCTGAGCTGAACCACCGAACGATTGCTGATTTTCAGCTCGCCTTGGATCTCGCTCCGCTGAAATTGGAGACGCTTGATCTCTCCGAGGTCTTGGTTGCTCGATTCGAGCATCAACCTCGTCCATTGGATCTTTTGACGGGTCGCTCGGTGCGCGTTGCGCACTCTTCTTGGCTGCTCTAAGCCGCGACTAAATCTTTTCGTCTGCTGACCGGCGAACTCGGTTTGTAATTCCGGCTATGGATCTACACGCTTGGGTTCTAGCTTCTGGTTGGCGGCGATTCTGGTCGTTGTATGCGCTCGCGGTTGTTGCGTGCGCTGTTTAAACCGTCTTTAGCCAGCAAGGTTTTCCAATGAGTCATCCGCTTGCCGATGCGCCGAGAAAAAGTCCTCGGCAAGAACCCGTGGAGCCGTCCGTCAATGGACACAAGGTTCCCGCCGCCGAAACTGAAATCAATCAGGACGCCGAATCGAAACCTCGCGGTCCCATTCGCCACGGCATCTCGTTGGTGCTAGGCAGTATCGGACCGACATTGGTTTTGGCCGGGTTCGCTGCTGTGTTTTGGTACGGGCATCAAAACGATTGGCGGATTCCCAAATTCGCGGCACTAACCGGTGATGTCGAGCCGGTTGTCGATGATTGGTGTGAAGAACATGCGGTGCCGGAGTCCATTTGTGTCGAGTGCGATCCGACGTTGATGGCCAAGGGGCCTGACTACGGTTGGTGCAGCGTCCACGGTGTCCACAACTGCACGCTCGACCATCCCGATGTTGCCCAACTCAAAGAAACCCCCACTGTTACGGTCGAAGATTTAGAACGTGCGGCTCGTGCGTTGGCGATTGCGCCTCGCAAAGAAAACAACAGTGCTTGCGAGGTCTACCAGTCACGAATTCAGTTCGCTTCGATCGAGTCGGTTCAACAGGCTGGCGTCGATGTTGAACTGGTCGAGCGTGCCCCGATCACCGAGTCGATCGTTGGTAACGGAGAAATTATCTACGATCCAACGCGACAGGCGAGCATGGCGTCGCGGGTGCCGGGAAGCGTTTGGAAGGTCACGAAGAACGTGGGCGATCCGGTGGAGGTTGGTGAAGTTCTGGCGGTGATTGACGCGGCGGGAGTTGGCGAGATCAAAACGGCCTTACTGCGGGCGCTGGCGGAACAAAAACTTCAACAGCAAAACGTATCGCGGTTGGATACAGCACGTGCCGCGATTGCCGGTTCGCGAATCCTGGATGCGAAAGCGGCATTGGCGAAAGCTCAGGCGGACGTCTTGGCGGCGGAGCAATCGCTGCGGAATTTGGGACTGCCCGCCGAAGTCGGTGAGTTGCAGGGCTTATTAGAACAACAGGTGCTCGATCGCTTGCGATTGCTGGGAATTCCGGACGAGCTTCGGGCGCAGTTGAACAGTCGAACCGTCACGTCAAACCTGCTGCCGATTCGATCGCCAATCCAAGGTGTCGTGGTTCAGCGGAGTGTTTCCGCGGGCGAAGTCGTTGATCCGACGCGGATTCTCTTTCAGGTCGCCGACGTTCGACAAATGTGGCTGACGTTGAACATTCCGCTAGAAAGCTCCGAGCAGTTGGCAATCGGTCAGCCCGTCGAGTTTCGCGCCGACGGTAGCCGCGAAGTCGTCACCGGAACATTGGACTGGATTAGCACTTCGGCAGACAACACGACGCGGATGTTGCAGGTTCGAACCGTGTTGGATAACTCGGACGGACGCCTTCGCAACGAGACCTTTGGGATGGGCGAAGTGATCCTGCGGAAAGAGTCCGACGCGATCGTGATCCCAACCGGTTCCTCTCACTGGGAAGGTTGTTGCCAAGTCGTCTTTGTTCGCGACAAGAACTACTTTGCCAGTCCCGACAGCTACAAGGTTTTCCATGTCCGCTCGGTTCGATTGGGAGCGGTCAATGGCGATGTGACAGAGATCATTTCGGGTGTGTTACCGGGCGAAGTGATCGCGACCGACGGCAGCGACGTGCTGCGGGCACAACTTCTCAAGAACAATCTTGGTGCAGGCTGCGACTGCGTCGCCGAATAAAGGATTGCACGGATGCTTAACTACCTCATTGATTTCTCGCTCAAGCACCGCGCCTTGGTCATATTGACCGCGTTGTTGTTCGCTGGCGTTGGTGTGTTCTCGCTCCAGCAACTGGACATTGACGCGTTCCCGGACACGACTCCGGTTCAAATTCAAATCAACACGGTCGCCCCTTCGCTCGCGTCCGAAGAGATCGAGCGTCAGATTACGTTTCCGGTCGAGCAGGCGATCAGCGGGTTGCCGGGCCTGCATGAGTTGCGTTCGATTTCAAAGTTCGGCCTGTCTCAAGTCGTCGTGATCTTTGACGATGGCATCGACATCTACTTCGCCCGACAACTGATCAACGAACGGCTTTCCACCGTCGAGTTGCCCGACGGGATTCAGCGACCGCAAATGGGGCCGGTTTCGACAGGGTTGGGCGAGGTCTTTCACTATGTACTGGTTTACGAAGGTGTTGATTTCTCCAAGGTCGCACAACAAGAACGCATCAAGCGGATGACGGAATTGCGTACGATCCACGACTGGGTGGTGAAGCCCCAGTTGCGTTCGGTTCGCGGCGTTGCGGAGGTCAATAGTTGGGGTGGTTACGAGAAACAGTATCAGGTTCGACTGCAACCGGATTTGTTGGTGAAGTATGGATTGACGTTCGAGCAAGTTAGCGAAGCCATCGAAGCGAACAACGAGAATGTAGGTGGTGGGACGGTTACCGACGGCAGCGAAATGTTGTTGGTCCACGGCGTCGGTCGAACGGTCAATCTGGAAGAAATCAAGGATGTTGTTATCACCGCCAAAGAGGGCGTGCCAGTTCGCATTCGTGACGTGGCGGAGGTCGAAATCGGACACGAAATCCGACGCGGGGCGGTCACGGCGAACGGGCGTGGCGAGGCGGTATTGGGACTAGGGTTCATGTTGATGGGCGAAAACAGTCACGACGTGACTTGGTCCATCAAAGAAAAGATCGCCAGCATTCAGGAGACCCTTCCAGCGGGCGTTCGGATTCAAACGGTTTACGACCGCACCGAATTGATCGACCACGTGATTCACACCGTTCAAAAAAATCTCTTTGAAGGCGGCCTGTTGGTGATTGCGGTGTTGTTCGTCTTTCTGGGGAATCTGCGAGCAGGTTTGATCGTCGCCGCAGCGATCCCATTGTCGATGCTGTTTGCATTTTCAGGAATGTTGAAGTTTGGCATCGCCGCCAGTCTGCTGAGCCTGGGTGCGATCGACTTTGGGTTGGTCGTCGATAGCAGCGTCGTGATGATCGAGAACTGCGTGCGGCATTTGGCACACAACCGGGACGGCAAAAGTCGACTGGAGATCATTCGCGAGGCGGCCATCGAGGTTCGCAAGCCGACGATGTTTGGCGAGCTAATCATCATGATTGTCTATCTGCCGATCCTGACGCTCGAAGGGATCGAAGGCAAACTGTTTCGACCTATGGCGATCACCGTCATCATGGCCTTGGCCGGTTCGATGGTCCTATCGCTCACCCTGATGCCGGTTTTGGCCAGTCTGTTCTTGCCGAAGAACGTCCAAGAGAAAGAGCCGTTGTTGATCCGCGTGCTCAAGCGACTTTATGCACCGGTTCTTCGGTTCACGATGCACCACAAGACCTTTGTGATCGGTGCGGCACTATTGTTGTTGGTCAGCGTGTTTGGTTTGGTTGCACCGAACCTTGGCAGCGAGTTCGTACCGCGACTTTCTGAAGGTGCGATCACGATCAACGTTGTGCGTCTGGCGGGGACAACGCTGGAAGAATCCATGCGATACAACACGCAAATGGAGCAGGTTTTGCTGGATAAGTTTCCTGATGAGGTATCGCAGGTCTGGAGCCGCATCGGTACGGCGGAAGTTGCGACCGATCCGATGGGAACTGAACTGACCGATTTGTTTTTGACCCTGCATCCACGCGAACAATGGACGAGGGCGGAGACGCAGGAAGAATTGGTCATCAAGGTTCAGGAGGAACTTCGAGACCTGCCCGGACCTCGATTGGCGATGTCACAGCCGATTGAGATGCGAATGAATGAAATGATTTCGGGTGTTCGGTCGGATGTCGCGGCAATCCTCTATGGCGATGACCTCGATCTGATGGTCGAGAAGGCGAGCGAGATCGAACGGGCGCTCAATGCCATTCCCGGCAGCGAAGACGTTAAGGTCGAACAGGTGTCTGGTCAGCCGGTTTTGCAGATTCGCGTCAAACAAGACGAGATCGCACGCTACGGCGTTTCAGCCAGCACGATCATGAACCTTGTTCGTTCATTGGGCAGTCATCATGTCGGCGAAGTGTACGAAGGGCAATTGCGTTTCCCGCTGATCATTCGCCTACCGGAAAAGGCGCGAGCTAACCCAGACGCGATCCGTCAAATTTTAGTGGCGACGCCTTTGGGTGAACGCATCCCTTTGTCTCGGTTAGCCACGATCGAGAAGGTTGAGGGGCCGAACACAATCAAGCGAGATTGGTACCAACGGCGAATCACGATCGAAGCGAATGTCCGTGGACGCGACTTGGGTAGTTTTGTCGCCGAAGCCCGACGCACGATTGATGAGAAGGTTCAACTGCCACCGGGACGCTACCGTGTCGAGTGGGGTGGCCAGTTTGAAAATTTGCAACGTGCCCAATTGCGGTTGATGATCGTTGTTCCCATCGCCTTGTTAATGATCCTGTCATTGCTCTACGCGACCTATCGCAACTGGGTGGACTCGTTACGAGTGTTCACCGGCGTTCCCTTCGCTTGGATCGGCGGAGTGTTGGCTCTATGGGTTCGCGACATGCCGTTTTCCATTTCGGCTGCCGTTGGATTCATCGCATTGTCCGGCGTTGCAGTGCTGGACGACATGTTGCTGGTTTCAACGATCCGGCAACTCCGGCGGCGTGGTCGCTCACTCGATGAAGCGGTCGAAGAAGCCGCGATGACGCGATTGCGTCCGATCCTAATGACGACGCTCGTCGCCAGCCTTGGTTTCGTGCCGATGGCGTTCAGTACCGGCATGGGCGCCGAGGTGCAGCGACCGTTGGCAACGGTTGTGATCGGCGGCGTGTGTAGCGCAATGATCATGAGCCTGCTTGTTTTGCGAGTGCTCTATGTGGTCTTCAACCTGCCGGTTGAAAAATTTGACGGAGATGGTGGAGATGATGATGGTCATCAACTCAAACCCAACGACCCGACCGACCCAGAGTCGGAGCAGCCTTCGGATTCCGACGAAACGTTTGAGTCCCAGAAGCTGCCCGAGCGGCTGACGGTCTAACCCTTGATTCGGCCAAGCCGAAGGAGATTGATAGTGAAGATGAATTGGATCAAAGATTTTCGTGGACTGTCGCTGGCCGGATTGGCCGCTGCCGCCGTGGTGTTTGCCGGTTGCAGCAAGAGCGATGTCGTCACTGAACCCGGTAGTTCCGATCCGGTGGCGGCAACGAATGTGGATCACAGCCACGGCGGTTGGTGGTGCGTCGAGCATGGTGTTCCCGAAGGCGATTGCGCCCTGTGTGACAAAACGTTGGTGTCGAAGTTCAAAGAGGAAGGCGACTGGTGTGATGAACACGACCGCCCCGAATCGCAGTGTTTCATTTGCAGCCCCAAGCGTTTCGACAAGTTCGCAGCGACTTACGAAGCCAAGACGGGTCACAAACCACCGCAACCAACAGAGTAGGCATGTCAAGGCAATCGCCAAAAAGAAACGCCTGGAGTCGGGGATTGCGACGCGTCACGAAAATGTCGTTCGCTACGTTTCTGCTCGTTCAGCCCGGCTGCATGTGTGGATGTTCTGTGCCCCTCCAGACGGCTTGCATTTCGCAAGCCTGCTGCGATGGCGATTGTTTGAACGTTTCCCCGACAGAGAAAAGTGAGGATTCAACCGTGCCCTTGGCGAAAGTTGAAACCTCGACCCATCCACGGCGATAGCCATTTGATCGTAGTGGCTGGGGGGAAAACAGTAGCGCATTTGACCAGCCCGTTGAGTCGCTCGCCCTCAGCCACGTTTTTCAGTCTGACCTTATCCCCGTTTACCCACTTCGTCCTACAAACCAAAGGAAATAGCCATGTGACACTTAGATCCCATCCGAAAGGACCAACCAGATGAAAGTTAATGTTTGTTACCTGAAAGGAATCTGAAAATGTACCGTACCTCCCTTTACCTTGCCCTGACGTTCGCCGCTGCCCTTTGCATGACGGCCCAAAGCCGCGTTGCCAATGCCGCCGATGCGGTCGGCGCTTCGACGACCAAAACCACCATCACTTTGAAGGTTCTAACCTGTGAGAGCTGTGCAAAAAAGGTGGCGGCCAAGTTGAGCGAAGTTCCGGGCGTCGGCAGCGTCAAGACGGACGTCAAGTCCAACACCGCGATCGTCGTCCCCAAGGGCAGCGCGACGCTGTCGCCCCTGCAATTGTGGGAAGCGATCGAGAAAGCTGGCAAGGAAACCGTGAAGCTCGAAGGCCCGAGCGGAACGTTCACGTCCAAACCGAAGCAATAGCCCCTTGCCGATTCGCGATTGATACGCCGCGCATGTGGAGATATTCTCCGCATCGACGGCAGTCGGCCAACGAATGACGGAAGCCAACAACCACCTATGCCATTTCACAAAACTCAACACGTCGCCACCGCTTTGATCGCTCTCATATTGCTCGCTGTCGGATGTGATCGCGACTTATCGCAAACTGACGAAATTCCGTCGCCGACCGACGCGGGTCCAATTCAGTTGACGGATGATTCGTTTCAAGCCGAAGTTCTGGAAAGCGAACTTCCGGTGCTGGTCGATATGTGGGCACCGTGGTGCAAGCCTTGCATCGCGATGAAGCCGGCGATACAGCGGCTTGCATTGGAGTTGTCCGGAGATGTGAAGGTGGCCGAATTGAACATTGAAGAAAACCCGTTTATTCAAAAAAAGTATGACATCGACAAGTATCCGATACTATTGATCTTCGTCGACGGAATCGAGACGCAAAGGCTTGTAGGAAGCAAAACCCATGAGCAACTATTGAACGCGCTAACAAATCATGTAGCCGTGGAGAAACTAAGATGAGCAAGCTGCCTGTAGAAACGAAACTTGATAGCACACTTGCGCTCGCACGCGATCCGTACCGTTTTGTTTCGTCACGATGCGAGAAGTTCAACACCGACGTTTTTGAAACCCGGTTGTTGCTGCAAAAGGTGGTTTGCATGAGAGGCGAGGAAGCCGCCAAGGTGTTTTACGATACCTCGCGTTTCTCCCGCGTCGGTGTCGCTCCGTCGCGAATCACCAAGACGCTGTTCGGACGTGGAGGCGTACAGGGCATGGATGGCAAGGCTCACCGTCATCGCAAGATGATGTTCATGTCGTTGCTGACTGAAGACAAAATTGTCGGACTCACCCAACTTGCCCGCGACATTTGGGAGCGTCGTGTGCTTCAGTGGTCACGTATGGATCAGGTCGTGCTTTTCCGGCAGGCTCAGGAGATTCTCACCGAAGCGGTTTGTCAGTGGGCGGGCGTGCCGCTCGATCCGGCCGATGTGGACCGACGGACCAGCGAGCTGGCAGCCCTTTTCGACTTTGCGGGCAGCATCGGTCCAAAGCATTGGTGGGCAAGGATCGCACGCAAACGCAACGAAGCTTGGTTGCGTGGAATTGTCAAACAGATTCGCAGCGGAACCTACGACCCGCCCGAGGACACCGCCGCGTTCATCGTCGCC
>NZ_ANOG01000125.1 GCF_000346295.1 Rhodopirellula maiorica SM1
ACCCAACGTTTGGCGATAGACAATGGCCAACTGCATTGCCGCGGCAAAACGGTCGTAGTCCAAACTGCGTTCGATACGGCTGCGAGCCGAAAGCACAAGGGCGCGAGCGATATCCTCAGGTGTCATGCCGTCGAACGAACCGCGAATGACTTCGGCGACAATTTCACTTGTCTCGATGTTCGGAAGTGTCGACTCGGGAATCGATTCGAGAAACGTTTTTAATTTGGATTCGGAAAACGGGATATGTACCCCTGGTTCAATCTGCAGTCGCAACTGCGGGATCGTACTGCTGTTTTCGATGGTCAATTCGTCGAGACCCGAGTCGACATGACGCACCGCTCGCAGTCGTGCGTGCTCGGTTCGGTACAGGATGTATCGCCGGGCGACGCGAAAATGCTCTCGCTGCATCAAGCCGATTTCGACGACGTCCTGAATTTGTTCGACGCTCAAACATCTCGATTTTGCATTGGCCTCGGCGAACTTAAATACCTGTTCAATGATCGCCAGCACATCTTGGTCAATCTCGGATCCAAGCGGTTGCTGATCCGCTAGATTCAATTCCGCACGAAACGCTTTTGCGATCGCGGATTCGATACGACGGCGGTCCATCTCGACTTCGCGACCATCGCGTTTACGAACTTTGAATGTGGGGGTGGGGTTTGCCGTTGCCGAAGTCGTCTCAGACATGGTCATCCTGGGTCTGCTGTGCTAGCTCGGTTCGATCCTTGGCCACCACTGGGCCCTTGCCACCACGGGATAGCGAATACCGGTGGCAGAGTTGGTTTGAA
>NZ_ANOG01000126.1 GCF_000346295.1 Rhodopirellula maiorica SM1
TGGAAATGCTTGCGAAAGTTGCTTTGTCCGCCACCAGCGATTCCCATCGTCGGTTGCTGGTGCGGCACGCCGGAGCATTGCGACGAGAGTGCAAGCGAGCGTTAAACGACCAACGTGGCATGCAACTTTTGAACGATCGCTACCGCTCGATGGTGTGGTTGCTTCGTGATCCCGTTTATCGTCAACAGGTGCTCGATACCGGAAATTGGGTTGGCGGTCGAGCGTGAGCCCGCCGACGAGACCCGCCATGATAAAACGACGAACTTGGCGATCTCGGCATCCCGTTTGCATGGTTGTAATGGCGAATGATTTCAACGCACCTCTCTAGAAAAGGAATCGCCCGATGGCTATGACAACCAGCGAAACGATACTTCAAACTCTTAAGCCCGGTGACCTCGAAGAACTCGCCTCGATCACGGGCAAGCCATGCGTTTCGATTCTGATGCGTACCCACCGATCGGGACCCGACACTCAACAAGGATCCATCCGACTGAAGAATCTGCTCAACGACGCCAGCAAAAAGCTGAAATCGCTTGAGCACGATGATGCGATTCTCGCTCAGGTCAAAGAGGGAGCTCGGGAGAGCAATTTTTGGCAACATCAAGGCGAAGGACTTGCGATCTTTGTAACGCCCGACAAATGCAGGATGTTTCGTCTGAACCGCGAAGTGGACGATATTGTTCATGTTGGCGAAACGTTTTTGTTATTGCCGCTGATCCGCGAACAAGGAAATCGCGATCGCTATTTCGTGCTCTCACTAACCTGGGACGAAGCGAAATTGTTCCAACGACGTGGGGAATCGCTCGAGGTGATTCAAACTGATTCGCTGCCAGCAAAGTTCAATGATTTGATCCTACCTCGCGATCCCGAAGTGAGCCTGCAGAACCGCAGTCACCAGAGCATGGGTAACTCCGGAGGATCGTCGACGGCCATGTTTCATGGGCACGGCCAAGGAGAAGACAAGATCGAGGCGGACCGAGAACATTACCTGTCGTTGGTCGGCGAAGAAGTTGTCGGCGCGATGTACAACACGGGCTTGCCACTGGTGGTCGTTGCGACCGAAGAGGTCGGCGGCCACTTTCGAGCAGTCAGTGACGTTAGTGTGGATGCCAAAGTAGATGCCAGCCCGTCGCAGTGGAGTGAAGTTGAACTTCGCGATCAGGCCCATCAAGCGATTGCTCCGAAATTAGAGTCGTCGCATGATCAATTCGGTGAGCGGTTTGGTACCGCGATGGCCCAGTCCAAAGGGTCTAACGACATTGCCGACGTTTTGGACGCAGCAAAGAACGGTCGGATTGATTCCGTCATGATTCGCGATGGCGCTCGCGAGTTGAATCGTGTGAATCAAGTCGTGATTGAGACACTGCGAAACGGCGGAGATGTTTTCAGCAAGCTCGATGGTGATTCAAGCGACGAAGCCGAAGTTGCTGCGATCTATCGTTTCTAGGCGGAGTGTCCTGAATAGTTTTTTTCTGAGGCTCGCAATGAAGAGGCAAGAAGAGTGTCGCGAGTGTATACAACTTCACCAACCCATTGGGTGACCCAAATGCAAAATCAACGAACGCTAGTTTTTTTCTTCGCCTATCTCGCCTTGGCTGTTGCGACCTTGGTTACAGTGCGTGCTGGTGATCCACCGCGAACTGATGATTCACCGCGGGCTAAAGCCGCGGTGCCTGACGGATCGCCCAATCAGATTAGTGATTGGGCGTTGGCCGGAGTGATCTGGAGCGATGCAAGTTTGACTCAGCGGTTGGCGACCGAAGCCGCAAAGCAGGCCGAGACACCCGAGCAGGCCGAAGAACTGCGAACGATTGCTCGTCAATCATCGCAGTTGATTGAGGCACTGGAGTCGTTTGGCTGGCGTCAGGTCGGTCGCACGGCACAGCCCACCAGTAACGATGCAGTGCGAAATCGTGAGCGCGAATCGGGATCGACGCCATTGCCGAGTCCCGAAGCGGTAGGCAGGGCGATTGCAGATTCGCTGGATCCCGGTGCCGTACAACAGGCGTCGGCGACCTCGAGTGCGTCCACGGGCACGCCAGATCGCCGATCCGCTGACGCCGTGAATCGCGAAGCCGCCGCCATGAATCGTGAAGCGGCGGCCTTGCCCCAAGGTTTAAAGCGTTT
>NZ_ANOG01000127.1 GCF_000346295.1 Rhodopirellula maiorica SM1
TGCTGTCGCCAAGCAGCAANATTTGTCAGTTTTGCCCTCGTGTTCGGCGCGAACGTTGTCTGCGGCGATGGCAGTCGCAATCATCATCGTCATGATAACGAGCACGTTTCTGCACAAGCGAGTACGACTCATCTGCAATTCTCCGATTCAGTACTGAAAATTTTGCAATTCACGCTAAGTCTCTGCAGCGGTCCACTTTTCAAAATCTTCGGGATCGACATTGCGGCCGCTGAGGACAACGACAATGTCACCGTCAGCATCAATATCGATCTTTCTGGATAGCAATGCCGCGATCGTACTTGCCCCCGATGGCTCGGTGCGGAGCCCGTGCTGGGTGTCGATCCACTTCATCGCTTGGCAGGTTTGCGGATCGGTTACCGAAACGGCTTCGGATACATGGTCACGTAGGATGGGCCAATTCTGTTCACCCACGTCGTAGGACAACAATCCGTCACAGATACTGTGGGGATGATCCACTCGAACGCGTTTTCCGACGTCCAATGATTGAGCAAAGTCGTCGGCGCCGTCGGGTTCAACAGCAACGATTTTCGCAGTGGGAAAAGCGTCGGCGATCGCTAATGCGTGACCCGCCATCAATCCGCCGCCGCTGACGGCACAAACAAAATGAGACAACTTGCGTCCTTGTCGCTTCAGTTCGTCGACAATCTCCAACCCGCCGACGCCGTTGCCTGAGATCACGTCGTTGTCATCGTAGGGCGATGCTTGGATCGCATGTTCGTGCTCAGCGATTTCACGCGTCATGCGATCACGCTGGCCGGTTTGATGGTCCGTCGATTTGTCGTACGTACGCACCTCGGCACCAAACGAACGCGTGCGAGCGAACTTGATCTTGGGAGCATCTTCGGGCATCACAATGATCACTCGCTTGCCGAACGTCATCCCGGCGAACGCCAATCCCGATGCGAAATTGCCCGACGAGTGGGCTGCGACGGGACGATCGCCGATCAATTCCAAATGCTTGGCCATCCAATTAATCGCGCCGAGCAATTTGAACGATCCGACTGGCGTCCAGCCGTAATCCTTGATCCATACACGGCGACCGGATGGTAACCTGAGTTCCTTTTCCAACGCGTACGAGCGAATCAGTGGTGCCGGAGAAAGGTGTTGACGGATAACGTGCTCAGCGGCTCTTATGTCGGTGATTGTGGCTAATTGCATCATGGAGGTTGGGTTAGGCGAAAAAGACATTTTCGGCGGTTCCTTTTAGTAGCCACTGCTTGTCCGATGCGGAAAGGAAGTCGATGCGATCACGGATCAGGGCGATCGAGGCTTCGTAGCTGTGACCTTCATCAACTTGATACGGACAATCGCTGGCCCACATCAGACGCTCGGGACCAAAGTGCTCGGTCACCTGTTTGATCATTGGAATCAAGTCGTCGTAAGGCGGCTGCTTTTTTCCCAGTGCGTAAAACGCAGACGTCTTGACATGGGTGTTCGGAAAACGAGCAAGTCGACACAGCTGCTTTAGCGAATCTCGTTCGATCTTGCCGCTGACGCCGATCCGAGCAAAGTGATCAACGACAACGGTGGTGTCGGGGTGCTTTTTGCACAACGCATCGACGTACTGAATGTCGCCGGGATTGATCAGCGGACACACGGCCAAGCCTTCATCCGCAGCGGTCTGCCAAAGTTTCGGCATGCCAGGATCGTCCACCCAGTCCTTGGCATCGCCTCGGGAGTGCAGTCGGAA
>NZ_ANOG01000128.1 GCF_000346295.1 Rhodopirellula maiorica SM1
AACTGCAATGATGTCTTGCCTCGCCATCGCCCTTCGGCCCATTCACAACCAACAATGGCGCCCTCGATCGTTGAGCCGCGGCTGCTTTCTCCGATCAGCAATCGGTCTTCGGTGTCGCTCCTGTCAAAGGCAAAGTAAGCGACGACTCGCGGATCGTCTTGGACTCGAGTCGCGAAACGCCCGCCACTCGCGAAGCTGGACCTGACGATGCGCCTCGCTCATCGTGCTCAGCCGACCCGGTGTGATGAAATCGGATTCACGGGGTGCGGTGGGCTTCGAAGTGCCGTCGCGATCGACCGTCAGTGCGTCTCCTGCATTCAGTTGCCGCCGTGTTGCCTGACTGCGGTTCGACTCCGCGTCGTATAGTTCGACTTTACCGTCAAACACATGAACTTCCCCCACACCATCCTCGAGTACATTCAGTCCGAACTCGGTGCCAAGGTCGACCAGCTCAAAGGAAGGCGCAAGCACGGCAAACCCTCGCGCCGGCTCGGGGACATGCGCCCTCAGACGCCCCAACCGACAAACAACCCTCGATTCATCGAGGATTTCAATCTCTGCTGGACCTTCCGCCACCACCGTAGCTCCGCCGTAAAACTCCAACTGCACCAGTCCTGCATCCCAAGACATCGAACCCGGCGGGACGGTTTGGCCGACGCGCCAATCCTTTGTCGTCGCCCCCCGCAAACCAGCGACCCGCGTCAACACAGCAACACCGGTATCGTTAATGTCGTCCGGCGCCGCGACGTCGTGATCGGCCAGTGAAGGCTGCGTTGCACGATTCCCTTCGCCGAGTGTTTGATAAATCAGGATCCCGACAATCAACAGCAACGCAGCGGCCGCCGCTAACCATCCGGCAAGTCCGCGGGAACTCAACCATCCCCGATTGCGTGTTTGCGGATGTTGCGATGACAGCTGCACGACGTTATTTGATGATGGGGCCGAACTTTTTGGAGCCCAGCCAAAGCCGAGTCAACGTTCAGGTAACGCACGTAGTCCATTCGGAACCCAGAATCGGTGCGCAGCAGATTCTCTAACTGCGCGAACTCTTCGTTGGTGGCCTCGCCGTCGAGACATCGCCGGATCAGTTCAAACTGAGCGTTTCTCGAAGTCACGAGATTCCCTCCGATGCCAGTTCTCGCCGAGTACATTCCATCAATCGCAGGCGAATCTGATGCAGCTTTTTGTAGAGTGCCATTGAGGTCCAGCCAAGTTTGCAAGCCAAGTCCGATTTTGTCACGCCTGGCTCATACGCGGTGCCCACCAATTTACGTTGATCAACGGGAAGTTTGTTCACACACTTTTCGAGCGCATTTCTCTGCAGCTCAAGCGTTACCGTTTCCGCTTGAACGGTTTGCTCTAACAGCTGTGCGATGTCGTCACCAAATAGATGTCGATCCCGGGCTCGATCTCGGCGAAACGACAACGCTTCCATCCTCGCCACACCGAATGCCCAGCGCCGAAACGCGATGCTGTCCTGAGAGTCGTCAAATTTTCGCCAAAGCACGATGGCGACCTCTTGCATGACTTCACGTGATTCTTCGTAGTTAAACAGCAGGGAGCGAACGAACAGACGCAGCGCCTCCTCGTGCTCCATGAAGAGCCTTAGAAATTGGTCGTGTTGTTCGCGATCGGATTTGTCCATCAAGAATATGCTCCAGCAGCCACCCGCATTTGCCAAGAAAAATCCAAAAAAATGAACACTTCTTTCTTATTAGCAGTTAGGCAGGGTTCACGGGGTGCAATCCGGTTAACCGTTTTGCTTGTGTTAGCCGTTTAGGCCAACATATCGAAATCGACATCTTACCGGTGCAGGCGGTGCGACGGATTCAGTCCCAACGGGGCGGCATGCTGTAGCCAC
>NZ_ANOG01000129.1 GCF_000346295.1 Rhodopirellula maiorica SM1
AGCACTGCCGTGCAAGGCAATTCCAAATGTCGACTCAGCACGCACGCGTCTAACCGACCGTAGTGGATTTCGCTAGAAATCCCTTTCGCCATTGGAATTCTGGCAAGTCCCACGACGAAGGCTATTATGCGATTTCCATAAACATTCCGGCTGGCCTACTCGGGATGATCGGTGCAGCTAACCCGACCGTTTCGGCCAAGCTGAAATGCCCGCCCGGTCACGGGGCATGTTGGCAACGTGCGGCCCGCGTAGACGTCGGTGGCGATTTCCCGCATGCTCGATGACGGAGCGTTTTGCGTGTCGTCAATATACGCTTCGACATGATGCTGCAGTAATTCTCGCGACAGTCGACAGCTGCGATCGTGAGCTAAATCGCCCGGATTTTGCAGATGTCGAATCCCGATAATGGCGACCGTTGCCGAGATAATCAGAACCGCCATCACCTCGATCAACGTGAATCCTTTTTGGGGGGACGCCATCACTCGAGTACCTCAAACATGTGGAACATCGGGGTGTAGATCGACAACACGATGCCGCCAATCGCGATCGCCAACAGGATGGTGAGGGTCGGTTCAAGCAGTCCAACCGATGCATCGATTCGGGTCTCGAGTCGTTCACGCAGATGCTCACAAGCCCCCCGCAGTG
>NZ_ANOG01000130.1 GCF_000346295.1 Rhodopirellula maiorica SM1
TCGTTTCGTCAGCATTGGCAAAAAACAAAACCGACGTCGGAGACGTCGGGCGACAATCGGGTCGCGGTGATAGCGGTTGATGCGTGCACGCCGAAAGTCACCTCTCCCGACGCAGTTGGGAGAGGTCGAGCAGAGCCTTTCGCGATTGCTCGGGTGAGGGTCGTCCGATCAAGTCAACTCCCAACTCCCAACTCCCAACTCCTCACTCCTCACTCCCCTTCTCATACTGTTCCAACAGCGTTTGCGGGACGCGCTGCAATTTGCCTTCACGATCGATCACGGCCAGCGTGACGGTTGCATCGACGATCGGCTCAGGTTCACCCGATGGATTTACTCGAGTGATCGAATACTCATGGATGATCTTGGCGGCGGTGACGCGAGCGATGGTGGTATGGACGGTGATCAGGTCGTCATATTTTGCTGGTCGTCGATAGCGGCAATCGACTCGGACGACGACGACCAAGACCCCCGCCTCTTCCATCTCGGCGTAGCAGCCGCCGGAAGCTCGCAGCAGTTCGGTACGTCCGATTTCAAAGTACCGCAAGTAGTTAGAGTGATGGACAAAGCCCATCGGATCGCACTCGTCATAGCGAACGCGGAGTTCAATTGTATGTTGTTTCATAGGTGAGATGCTCACCAATGCCCAGCGTT
>NZ_ANOG01000131.1 GCF_000346295.1 Rhodopirellula maiorica SM1
TCACTCAATCCACGAACCGTTAGCGCCGAAATGCCAAATTGCCGTGCGGTTACTCGGTTTCTGGGTTACTCGGTCCGACACCCCTTCCGCCCGAAAGGCAACGCTGTGAAGCATTTATTCCCCGTGTTTTACGAGGTCTTAGCGGCAGAGCGTAAGCCCCCCGTTCCTCATCCCGACCAAAACACCGGAGGGCTCGCGCCCTGCCGCTTCAAGATGCTTCACAGCTTCCCCCGAAAGGGCACGTCTTGAAATACTTGTTTGATCATGTCCAGAAGCACAGCAACACCAAGGATACTGCGATGGAACATTCATTGTCGACGATGAACTGCTGGGTTGCAAATACATAAGTCGCTTATCGACGAATCTCGATAAGCGACGTGTCATCATCAAGATCGAGCAGGCAGGACTTGGCGAACCTAGTTCGCTCCCGCCTTCATCTCCTCTTCCACATCGAGCGTTCCTTCCATCATCTCGTTGGTCAGTTCTTCATCGGTTTTTTGTGCCTGAGGCGTTGGGGTGAGAACCCGATTATGATCGTCTCCGCAACCGACGACGACGGCAAGTAGCAAACCCATGATTACGAAACAACGCATTTAAAACACCTGATAGATAGAAGCAAGGAAAAAGGAAAGCAGGATTGCAAGGCAAGCCATGAAACGACGTGTCAGGAGACCAAATTTACTCGAGTGTCAGGGTTTCCTTGCCCATGCGACTGCCGAGTGCTCCCCACAAACCGTGCGGACTGCCGCCGGAGTAGAAGCCGGGTTGGAATCCAAGACGCAGCTCGGCACCAGGCGCTCCCGTTGTCCAAAGACCCCCCGTCGCCGATCCGGTATCGACAGAGTCGGTAATGAATTTCACCGCGCCATCGCCCATCAGAATGTGGCAACCTCCCTGATGACGGCTGCTCGGAGGATAGTTCCCTTCCCAGCCGCCATTGTTGCCTTGACGAAGACAGATCTCTGACATCGGCGGCAGTACCGCCATGACCATCGAGAAGGCGGGGTTGGCATCGGACCAAATTTCGCCACGCGACCGATTGCCTGCGTTTCCAACATAAGTCTTGAAATAGCGAGGACGCTCAGGGTTGATATCGACTTTACACGAGTGAATATCACCATAGATGTTGCGTCCGGATGTGGGCACCGTGGTCGAAATGTCACCATCGCCTAAGTCCGTTGCGATCTCGCCCATACACATCGTGTTAGAAAGCCCGTCGAGAACATCGCGAAATCGGTACTGCTTGGCGATACCAAACATCCCGCGACCGACGTTGCGATAATGT
>NZ_ANOG01000132.1 GCF_000346295.1 Rhodopirellula maiorica SM1
TCGCCATCACTTTCGATTCACACCGGATCTGCGTCGCTTTGGGCGACTTGATCCGGCCTACCTCCGCTAGAACGTTGCTTCACGCGGGAGCGTGACACTGGTGACGATACTCCGCCCGACGAAGTACTGTGGCGTGATGAACGAATTCGCGGATGTGATTGGGACAGTCACGGTCACGGTGACCGATTCGGTATCCGCTTTGATCTCGCTCGGAGTGACGTCCGCAGACCCTCCGCTGATGTCAACGAAGTCCAAGAGTTGCATCGCCGCCTGCTCGCATTCGGCGGACGTTGCCCCAGGTACGATGCCTTTACGCGCCCCATCGTAGGCGGCGTTAATCGCCGTGTTACGAATCATGTTCACACGCGAAAATTCGATTCCCGCGAAAACGAACAATAGCAGGACGGGGAACGCGACAGCAAATTCAACGGTCACAGCTCCACGACGTGGCTTCCTCGATCGGGGCATGGTTGGGCCTAGGGGTGTCGGGAACGTTACTGGGTAAGAATCGAAATCGAACCAGCGATTTTGCTAAACGCATCGTTCAATGTGGCGGCGTCGGGCGCGTGGAAATGGTAACCGCCACCCGCAACCGCGGTCTCTTGCATATCCATGATCACAGAGGTCGGACAGGCGCCAAAAGTAATCGTATGGACTTTAATCTTGTCACCTGCAGCCAACGCTGCCGCATCGGCAGGGTGCACACCATTGGTATAGGCGCCATCGGTCAACACCACCATGATTTTCTCTGCGGTCGTGCGAGCCCCCGGTCCATTGAGAACGGTTCTGGCCAGCGACATACCTTCGCTAGTCTCGGTATTCCCACCCCACACGGTGTTGTTCAAGTTGTCCATCGCCGCGGTGATGCTGGAAAAATCCAAGGTGAGGGGCTGTTCAAGCGTGACGTTTTGGTTGGTCACTCCACACGCGGTATAGTTGCTCGCATAGGTAACGATCGACACCTGTTCTTCGGCGAGTGTATCGTTCATTTTTGCTAAAAAGATTTTGATGGCGCTGTCCAGTGCGATCCATCGGCTGTCCGCCCACGGAATCTCACACGATCGAGGATCGCCGCCGCCCATTCCGGTCGCAGTATTGGAAACCGCCAATTTCATCGAACTCGATCGGTCCAAGACCAGACAAATATCGGCATTGATAAAACCGGCGGTCGCATCGGCAGACGTTTCAAAGCCATTGCCATTGAGCAGATTTGAGAAAAACAAATCCACTTCGCCATCGGGTGCATCGGACGTTCGGCGACCGTTGACTTGAACTGCGTTCAACGGCGAACCACTTGCGGTGAACGACCATTTGCCGGTCGTGGAGCGGACGGTGTTTCCAAAAACAAAGTCAGAATCGTCAAGAGTCAGCCCTTCGCCGGCGACCGTGTTGGCGTTGGCGATAAGTTTACCTTTGGCAATCGCGCGTGCCCTATCGCCGGTTTCTGCCAATTCAGATGACGCCGCCTTGGCGGCCAAGTCAGTGGCGGCGCGTAATTCGGATCGCGTCAACTGCATGTAGGCAAGGTCCACCGAGAATCCCAGCAATAACATCAACACCGGCAACATGATGACAAAGACCACGGCGGTCGCCCCACGGCGATAACCATCTCGCGCGTTTCGTTTTATTGAATTTGAATAATTCATTGCGATTCCATGGTTTATTGCTTGATGGCAGTCAAACGATGCGACACCGTTTTTGCAAACCCGAACAACTGAGGGCCGACGACGTTTCCATTGGTGGCCGCTTGGACGGTCACGGTGACCTCATCACCGCGGGCTAGCGCGCTGTACGCGGCGCCACTCGAACCGGCCACTACCACACCCGATGGCGTCACCCCACGTGAGGCCAACGTTGCATTGACTCGGTCGACCACCTGCGATTCCGTTGAGTCGGGTTTCAGTGCGATAAGCGCCCCCTCGTAGGCCGATTCGCAAATGATCTGTTTCATCGCGATCATGTTGCAAGCTTCAATCGAGGCAAACACGACCAGGAACAGAACTGGCATGCATACCGCCAATTCCACCATGGCGGTCCCGCGTCGGCTTCGCTTTCTGCATCTACGCACAGGTCGATGTCCCGGATTTGAAAATATGCGGATCGAAAATGCGATCGATCGCAATCCAATAAATGCTCCCTACCGGACAGTTAGCCCCGGAAAATCACTGATAAAACGGTAGGTACATCAATATGTACGTCACGCCGCAGCGTGCGGCGCGTGGGGACAGGACAAATGAAACAGGCAAATAACGCCAGCCCGAAGGGTTTTGACGGTCGCATCAGTTGAAACGACAAAAGCAGCCTGTCGGGGGAAGCGACAACACAGTGCGAACGATTGAAACCGCAGGGAGTTCATCCAGAACATTCGATCGCGCAAACGTTGTCTTGCGGCAGCGAACGCTACGACGGATCAACCATTCTTCTGCACGCAGTAAGCTTCGTACGCGTCATGATCAAAAATGAAATCGAGCGACGGAACGAAGCTCATTTCATGGCCCCCAAATTTACGTTTAAACGAGCTGAAATTTGCCCATTTGTCGTTCGGCGATTCCGCTGGTGAAACGCCATAAAAGTCGTACCACTTGTACCCCAGCGCTTTGGCGTGCAACATCACCTCGAAGTGAAGCAGGTAAGGTGCCATCACATTGCGATGCGAAAGCTGCGTTCCGCCATACTTGTACGTCACGGTGTCACCGGCGTACAGAACCAATGACGTCGCCAGTCGTACACCTTGATATTCCGCAAAAAAGAGATCGCCACGCCCCGATTCCAGAAGGTTTTCCGCCAGGTCATCGAAATATCCCCGCGAGTGTTGAATGATGTTTTTGCGGTCGATCGTCTCTTGGTAAAGACGCATGAAATCGTCTAGCCCCTTGGGCGAGTTGTCCTGGACAACCGAGACGTTGTGACGGCGTGCGACTCGAATGTTGTACCGGCCTTTGGTTTTCATTTGTTTCAGGATGGCGTCCTCCGACATCGTCAAATCGACACACAACGTGTTTCGTGGTTCGTTCCAATGGGTCGATTGCTGAAAGCCTTTTACGAATTCCGGCTGATCTAACCACCGCGGTTCGAGTCTCAGATGGCTTACTAAATTCGAAGATTGCCGTTGGTGATCGTCGATGTACTGCATCATCGCCTCGAACAGGTCGGCTGCATCCGTTTGATTTTCGGGAAGCACGGGGCCGTGGGGCACGTAGTAGAAACATATACCGGGCGCAAACGACTTGACCAACACGTTCGCCCCACCACAGATCACGTCATCCTCGCTGGCGGCAAACCCGAAACCGCTCCATCCGCGAAGTTTCAGAAAGTCGATCCACCAAGAATATTGTTTGTGGCCAATGTCTGGACGCTGTTCCGCCAAGAACCGGTCCCAGTCGCTAATCGAGCGTGTCGCCTCGGTTTGCTTTGTCATAATTCTCGATGGCTGTGCATTGCCGGTAAAAATGCGTGGTCGCAGAAGGGGGAGCCCCACATGAGCGGGCTTGCATTTGCCCCCAGATTAGCGGGAAGTCGTGCAATAGCAACTATTCCCAAACCCAACTTCGCATCCGCGATGACGTGCTGGAGCGTGCGACGTCACCGCTGTTGCCATCGAAATTCGCTTTCAGCTCTGACCCGACATGCAAATCGCAACAAAAATCTGGTGGCCGCACAAAACCTGCGAAGTGGACTTTGTGCCCTACTTCGCGTACGATGGGAGCACCCGCAGTGGTTAAGCGAGACGTGGTGCGCTGATTCGTTTTCACGATCTTGCTCGCCCGTTTTGATGCTTTTCCTGCCAAACGCATCAATTGCGTGGGCGACGTTTATCCCAATCCAACGTCGTGACCTTCTACCCTGTGCTTCCTGGTTGCACTTTTTTGACGAGCTCGGACGCTCATTAATAATGAGGCCACGTTGCTCGCAAAGACGAAAAGTATTGCAATATGAGCGGGAACAAATCGACAACATCGGCGACGCAAGCCAATGGCAATGTCTGTCCCATTTGCGGAAAACGAGCCTATTCCAAGGGGGGAATCCATCCTCAATGTGCGGTGCTACAAGCCGACGCGGCGCGAACCGAAGAATTGAAGGCCCAGCGAAAATTGGATGCGGAAACACCGAAAGAGTCATCGTGGTCGAAGAAGAAGTGCCCGAAGTGCTCGAATGAACTGCACGTGCGAAAGAAAGTTTGCGATTGTGGTCACGCGTTCTTCTAGCCACGATCGCCACGCATCTCGCCTTGAGTGTTTGTGAACTCTGCGTCAGGAATCTCTGCGAACGCAATACAACTGGATGGTTTTCCACTAAGCAGGCTTGGGTTTCCACTAAGCAGGGGTAGGGCAGGCGACTGGCGAAGAAGTCGACGTTGGACGCCAAGCGTGCGAATCGATTGCGTCGGACATCCAGCGGGTTTCGCGACTTGTTCCCCCTCGTTTCCGCGGGTAACATTCTCGACATGAACGAAGAAATCCTGAAAAAACGCCGCCAACTGCTCCGCAACCTCGTCGTAATGGCGTTTGCGGACGGGTCGCTTGGCGAACGTGAGATCAATCTTGTCGCCGACCGCTGCGTCGACCTCGGGTTGGACGAATACGAATTGCAGAAAGCAATCGAATTCGGACTCGGTGACCAAGCCACGTTAGAGCTGCCGACCGAGAAGGAGCAGCGATACGAATTGATGCAGGAGTTGATCCGCATGATGGCTGCCGATGGCACACTTGCCGAAGCCGAGAAACGATTGTTCGCTCTGGCGGCTGTGAAGATGGAATTGACGGAGAACGATGTCAACGAAATCATCACCCGCACCGTCAAAAACCAATCGTAGAAAGCAGCTTGATTTCGTGGCCCGCATCCTCATCACCTCTGGTCCGACCCGGCAATATCTTGATCCCGTTCGCTATTTGACCAACGCGTCGAGCGGCCGGATGGGGGCAGCCCTAACCCGCGCGGCGATCGATGCCGGCCACGACGTGGTTGTCGTTTCGGGCCCTGTCAACGTCGAATATCCCGCGGCGGCGACCGTGATCCCCGTCGTTACGACCGACGAGATGTTAGCAGCGGCGGTGGAAACGTTCGGTTCGTGCGATGGAGCGATCGGTGCCGCTGCCCCCTGTGATTACATGCCGCGATTGGTTTCATCCCAAAAGATCGCCAAGACAGGCGAACCGCTGCAATTGGAATTGATCGAAACCGCCGATGTGGTCGCCACGCTCGGACAACGCAAACGGGACAACCAATGGGTGGTAGGGTTTGCCTTGGAAACCGAAGATCGACGTTTTCGCGCCACCGTAAAACTGGAGTCAAAACATTGTGATTTGATGGTCAGCAATGGCCCGCAAGCGATCGATTCGAATCAGAACGATGTGGAGTTACTTGATGCCGGCGGGAGAGTCATCGCCGAGATTCATGGCGACAAAGACTTTGTGGCTGACGAATTAGTACGACACATCAGCGAGCAATTGACGCATCGCACTGCGAAACCGCAATAACCGGAAAAACAAATGATGGACATAAGCACGACCCTCGGCCGTTTGAAGCTGAAAAACCCGATCATGGTCGCCTCGGGAACCTTCGGTTACGCACGTGAAATGGAGGGCATCGTGGATGTGCCACGGCTTGGCGCGGTGCTGCCCAAAACGATCACCGCTGAACCACGCATTGGCAACGCACCATGGCGAACGGTCGAAACCTCGGCGGGTCTACTCAACGCTATCGGGCTGGACAATGATGGTGTCGACGCATTTCTCGAAAATCACCTGCCGTACCTCAAAGAGATCGGGACTTCGATCGTCGTCAGCGTGGCGGGCCGAACGCAAGACGACTTTGTTTCCTTGGCTGAACGAGTTGGAAACAGCGAAGGCGTTGCCGCAATCGAATTGAATTTGTCGTGTCCCAACGTCAGCGGCGGAATTGATTTCGGCACCAATGCCCAATCGTGTCTGGGCGTGGTCAAAGCCGCGCGCGCAGCATGTGACGTTCCCATTTTGGCAAAATTGACGCCCAACGTGACGCGGATCGCCGACATCGCGCAAGCCGCGGCCGATGGCGGCGCGGACGCCGTTTGTTTGATCAATACCGTGTTGGGAATGGCGGTCAATTGGCGTCAACGTAAACCGATGCTCGGCAATGGCATGGGCGGGCTCAGTGGACCGGCGATCAAACCGATTGCACTGCGATGCGTTCACCAAGTCGCCTCGGCCGTCAAGATTCCGATTATCGGCATTGGCGGCATTGCTTCGATCGACGACGCCATGCAGTTTTTGGTGACTGGTGCCAGTGCGGTGCAAATTGGTACCGCCAATTACTACGACCCCACGGTCTCGACTCGTTTGATCGATCAATTGCCTGCCGCGTTGGCTGAGATCGATGCGTCGAGCGTCACCGAAATCGTCGGCACGCTCACCAAGTAAACTAAGTTGCGGCAGCCGCACTGCCCCCCGGAAAAGGGGCAACGGCGAACAAAACGCCGGTGGTCCTAAATTCTTCGCCGATTCGCTAAGCGAGGTTACTAAGAGCGCGAATTTGACGGTTACCGCCACTTCCCACCGGTTTTAAGCCCGCATTGGGGTGGTTTAGAATGGAAAACACTAATGCAAGCATTCCGACGAGTCGACGTTCGCTATTCTAGAGGGATGTTTTGAGTATGCTCAAATTGCTAGTTTGTATTCACTCGAACTTCCCACAGCAGGGAACCCCTCGGCAGGGGAGACAATAAGCAGCGCGGCCGCAACACCGAGGTCGCCTTCATCAACCATGAACCTTCTTGGCGGTAATGCGCAAGTGGACCTAAAAGAATTCTTTGGCAATCAATCGCCACCTAGAGATCACTACATCTCGATTCTAAGGTTCTGGGCCGAGCATCGACCTCATGAGCCTGCGTTTCTCTTTACGGATGTCGAATCGTCTGAGCAAACGATTACGTATTCGCAGTTGTGGGAAGAGGTTCGTGCGCTAGCGGGTTATTTGCAGGATCGTTGTCGAATTCGCAGCGGCGACCGCATTTTGCTGCTGTATCCACCATGTCTCGAATTTGTGATTGGTTTCTTCGCGTGCCATGCCGCCGGCGCGATCGCGGTCCCTGCCTACCCGCCTCGTCGCAATCGCAAGGCATCACGAATCCGTTCGATTGTGGTGGACGCGGACACGCGTTGGGCGCTATCCACCAAGGCGATCGTCGAACAGCTTTCCGGCGATCAAAAACATGACGACTTGGTCGGATTGCAGCTGCTCGGTACCGATGATCCCGGCTGCCGTTTAGCGGACAAGTGGCGGATGCCAAAAATCAATCGCGACTCGCTCGGCGTACTTCAGTACACGTCCGGTTCGACCGGATCGCCCAAGGGGGTGATGCTGACTCAAGGAAACTTGATCGCCAACAGCGAGTTGATTTTACAAGCGTTTGAACCAGATGCCGATGTCATTGGGATGTCCTGGCTGCCAACGTATCACGACATGGGTTTGGTGGGTGGCATCTTGATGCCGATGTTCATCGGACGCAGCGATGTGCTGATGAGCCCAATGACGTTTTTGCAACGTCCCGCCAGATGGTTGCAGGGCATTTCCAAGTACGGGGTGACGATTAGCGGCGGCCCCAATTTTGCCTTCCAGTTGTGCGTCGACAAGATCGCGGACGAAGAGATGGAAGGGGTCGATCTATCCAAGTGGGAGATCGCGTTTAACGGCGCCGAACCGATTCGCGTTTCCACTATCGACGCGTTTGCGAAGCGTTTTGAAAAGTTCGGTTTCCGCCGCGAAGCGTTCTTGCCGTGTTACGGCATGGCGGAAACCACGCTGCTTGTCACCGGAGGGCCGATCGAAACGCGGCCGGTCGTGACGACGTTCAGCGGCAGTGCGTTGGATGCCAAAAAGGTCAAAGTCGTCGACGAGAATGACGACGCGGCACGCCGACTCGTCGGTTGTGGACGCGTGCTACCGGAAGAAACGGTGCTGATCGTCGATCCCGAAACGCGGATGCCCATGGCGGATGACCAGATCGGTGAGATTTGGATCCAAAGTCCATCGGTAGGGCAGGGGTATTATCAGCGAGGCGATGCAACCGAGCAAACATTTTTTGCGCGAACCGCTGACCAAAAAGGGCCGTTTTTGCGATCCGGTGACCTCGGTTTCTTGCACGACAACCAGCTCTATGTCTCGGGCCGACTGAAGGACATGATCATTGTCCGCGGTGTGAATCGATATCCGCAAGACATCGAAGAAACGGTCGAGCGTGCTAGCGACGCGGTGCAAGCGGGATCGGTTGCCGCGTTTGCGATGGAGCACGAAGGTCGCGAGCAATTGGTGATCGTTGCCGAAACGGTCCGTTTGCGTGACCTGGATTGGGATGCTCATTTGCAAGCGATTCGCCGCGCCGTCACCGCGGATCATGAATTGCCGCCCGACGCAGTCTACTTGGTTCGCAACAGCAGCGTTCCCAAAACCAGTAGCGGCAAGATCCAGCGACATGCATGTTTGCACGCGGTTCGCGATGGCGACATGAAGATGATCGCGAAATGGGTGCGTTGGGAAGAGGAAACGACGCACAACGACGGTGACTTGCAACCGATGATGCAAGCGGCTGCGGCCGGGGGTCAGACTGGTAAGATTGATCTGAGCGACGTCAACGATTCGGTCGCCGAGGCGATCAAACAGCACATTCGCCAAGTCGCCGGCGAGCGTGCTCGTGTGTTGGACCTCGATACAAATATCGTTTTGGATCTCGGGCTGGACAGTCTCGAACGACTCGAGATCGCACGCAACTTGGAACGCACGTTTGGCGGACGTTTTCCCGAACAAGTGCTCGATGAAATCGAAACCGTCGGCCAAACCGCCTTGGCGATCCAGCGGTACCTGCCACCCGGTGGCGAAATTCGCGCCGTCGCGTTCTTGGACAATGGCGAATTTCAACCCGCATCATCCAGCACAGTCAACGAGTTCGGCGGCTATGCGAATGCCGTCCCGACGGTCGAACCCGAAGACGACGTGTCGCAATTCGCCGAGTACCGGCGACTGAAAACGACGATGCAACAAATGCAGATGACCGGGGTTCCCAACCCCTACTTTACGGTCCATGACGGCATCGTCCGTGACATCACCGTCATCGATGGCAAAGAATACATCAGCTTTGCCAGCTACAACTACTTGGGTATGAGTGGGCATCCACGTGTTACCGAAGCCGCAGCCGATGCCGTGCGCAAATACGGCACGAGCGTCTCGGCAAGCCGATTGGTCTCGGGTGAAAAACCGATCCATCGCGAATTGGAAGAGGCGATTGCAAAATGGGTCGGTGTTGACGCGTCGATCTTGATGGTGGGCGGCCATGCGACCAACGAAACCACAATTGGGCATTTAGTCGGTTCGGGTGACTTGATTCTGCATGACGCGCTTGCCCACAACAGCATCGTGCAAGGCGCGCTGTTGTCCGGTGCACGACGTCGACCGTTTCCTCATAATGATTTCGAAGCGCTCGATCGCATGTTGACCGAGATGCGATCTCAGTATCGCCGGGTGCTGATCGTGATCGAAGGCGTCTACAGCATGGATGGCGACTTTGCTGACGTGCCAAAATTTGTCGAAGTCAAGAAAAAGCATCGCGCACTGTTGATGGTCGACGAGGCTCATAGCTTTGGCACGATGGGTCAAACCGGGCATGGAATCGCCGAACACTTTGACATGGACGCTCGCGATGTTGATATATGGATGGGGACGCTGAGCAAATCGGCGGCTTCGTGTGGTGGTTACATTGCCGGCAGCGCGGCGCTGATCGAGCTGCTGAAATACACGGCTCCCGGATTTGTGTTCAGCGTCGGGATGCCGCCGGCCCAGGTGGCTGCGGCGATTGCTTCCTTGCAAACCTTGGAAGACGAACCTGAGCGAGTTGAAACGCTTCGCAAACGGAGCGAATTGTTCTTGTCACTCTGTAAAGAAGCCGGCTTGGACACGGGCGATAGCGGGGGGACCCCGGTCGTTCCGATCATTACCGGCAATTCGATGGTGGCGCTGCGATTATCGCATCGGCTCAAAGGGGACGGGATCAATGTGCAGCCGATCTTGTATCCCGCCGTGGACGAATCAGCAGCACGACTGCGATTCTTTATCACGTCGGAACATACCGAAGACCAGATTCGATTTACTGTCGCTCGCACAGCGGCTCATTTATCGGAGCTCGGGTTTGATCGCCAAGCGGTCGCTGCTAGCCGTTAATCCTAGCGCTGCGAAGCATTTTGAATTCGATGGAACACGTGTGTCGGTTTCGTGGCGGCCCGCGGAACCATAAATTTTCTCGACAAGCGTCTCGGAATGCTCTAACATCGAGTTTGCCCTTGCGACGTGAATCGTGTCGCATAGAATCAGTAGACGGCGACGATGTTTAGAAATGGTGTTTAGGAAACACGATCGGGCGTGATTCCGCTAAACATCTCTAATTCGCTCGATTCCCCCCCACAAACCAGGAGACTGCATTGCTTACTGAAGCGACGATCGAGAAAATGTTTCGTACATTGATGAACGATCCCAACCGTAGCGACGAAAATTTTGACAAGGCCGAAGAGTTGCTCGAAGATGAACTTCGTGCTGAAAGCCCTCTTCGCCACCGCTTAACAGTGGAACTCGAAGAACTTCGTTCAGCCGCTGCAAAGAGCTAGGTAACGATTCGCATTGCGAATCCGATGCGTCATCCGATGCAAGAATGGGTAGATTAGACTTCGAGTCTGTCGGTGTTTTTTTCGATCGTCTTGAAGCCTATCCTACCCAACTTTTTCCTTTCCTGCCCTTACTTATTTCACTTGCCTAAACGCTTGCGAATCTCTTCCATTCGCGTTCTCAGCGTTTGCTCGAAACCTCGGTCCACCGGTTCGTAGTAGGTCCGATCGACTCCGAGGTAGTCTTGTTCCGCAATCCCATCTTCGGCTTGATGGCTGTACTGATAGCCCTGGCCGTGCCCCATCGATTTAGCGCCGCCATAATGGGCGTCCCGCAGATGCTTGGGTACGGGAATGACCTGTTTTTCACGCACGTCTTTGCGTGCGGCACTGATCGCCGTGGTCGCCGCATTACTCTTGGGCGCGAGTGCTAAATACGCAACCGTTTGACTGAGCGTTAACTGGCTTTCGGGAAGCCCGACGAACTCGCACGCCTGCATCGCGGATACCGCGATTGTCAGCGCCGTAGGGTCCGCGTTGCCGATGTCTTCGCTGGCCAAAATCACGAGACGTCGACATAGAAAACGAATATCCTCGCCCCCTTCGAGCATCCGGGCGAGCCAATACACACTGGCATCAACGTCGCTGCCACGAATGCTCTTGATCAAGGCGCTGGCCAAATCGTAGTGGTCGTCGCCGCTGGCATCGTAGCCACCCAAGCGGCTGCCGATCGATTCGATGATGGTTTCGCGTGTCACCTTCGGATTCTTTTTGCCGCTACTGCGAACGGCGATCTCTAAAGTCGATAGAGCACGACGGGCGTCCCCTTCACACGCTTGGCTTAGATAGACAATCGCGTCCTCGTCGACTTGGGGTTTTAGATCACCGAGCCCCCGTTCGCCATCACGCAGTGCTCGTTCGATCAGCGTGCGAATTTCTTCGGGCGTTAGTGATTCGAGTCCAAACAATTGACTTCGCGACAACAGTGCTCCATTGACCGCGAAATACGGATTGCTGGTGGTCGCGCCAATCAGGGCAACGATTCCTTCTTCGACGTCGGGCAACAACGCGTCTTGTTGGCTCTTGCTGAAACGATGAATCTCGTCGACAAACAAAATCGGTCTCGCTCCGCCGGTAGAAACGATGTCACGTGCCCACGCC
>NZ_ANOG01000133.1 GCF_000346295.1 Rhodopirellula maiorica SM1
CTCCCGGTAGTTGCAGTGACCTGAGTCACCTTGAGGTAACCGATGGGCGATTCTTGCTTGCGATCTTTCGGCTCATACACGGCCAAGATCGCGTTGTTTGTTATTCCTACTAACTGACCACCAGCGACCGACACGTTCCCATCAATGTTTTCTACACGCAGCGCAGTTGCATGAGGCCATTTCTCAAAGCCAAGAACTTCTTGAGTCAGATTGCCTTCACAGAAAGGTGTCGGCCAGGTTCTTCCAAGGGCTCGGTAACGCTCGATAATACCTCGGCGTAGCTCTTCGTATGACAGTTTTGAATCTCGGTCGGCGCGATGCTGTTCCAAACACTGAAGCAAACAATAGGTGAATAGTCCGTGCGGTACCGGCGCGCCATCGGATTCATCCAATGTTCTGTCTTCGATAGCTTTTTCGTACGCTTGGCAGGCATAAAAAGCCACGACGTTGCATCGTCTACCTTCATCGGACGTCGGCAATTCCCAGCCGACATCTTTGTTGCTTTTAGGCAAGATTGGTGTTCGCGACTTTTCGCTTGCCGGAGCGATACCTCGCACAGTCTCGTTTGGATTGTCGCCGCGAGTCATGGTCCCGGAAAAGCAACTATCAAAAACGATCCAAGTATGGATGCCTTTCCGGTCTAGTACTGACAACCAGTTTCCAATCTGGTCGTCGAGAATGACGTCGCTTTCATCGATAGGCATGAAAAACTCGTCCGTGCCGTCATTCTCAGTCTCGCTTTCGCGTTGGCCACCGTGACCGGACATATAAATTAACAAAACGTCTGGATCGGCGTCTGCCGCCCAGTCAGCAGCGACCACGGTCTCAAATGCAGCGTGAATGTTGTCGAATGTGGGCGGCTTGGTGGTAGGATCGGCGTCACTCAAGACAGTCAAATCGTCTGGCCCAAACCCAAACCGAGGTGTTGATAACGTTTCTTTAAGCAAGGCAACATCAATTCCGCTGCCGTGTAAATCACCATGTGTTTTGTAGTCGGAACATCCAATCAACAGGGCATGCCGCGCGGCAATCGCCTGTTGAGAGATTGCGATTAACAGCACACATGAGAAAAGAACGAGTCGAATCATTGCGAGACCTTTGAGCTTCCCACAACTGGACTCTGGACAGTCCAGTCGTGGCATTCTTTTGAATGACCAATGCCTACCAAGGGTAGTGAGGATGAGGCGGATTCAACCGAAACACCCAGTAATGTTGATGGCCCACGATGTGGTCATGCCATCGATGCCCCTCGTGATCCCTTGCGTCCAAGTAGTGAGCGCCGTGTACATGAAACTGGCGATAGCCGTGGCCTTCGACGTGTCCAATTTCACGACCATTCACATATACATGAACTTCGTCATGGTTATTCCGATTATCAACAACGAGTGTTCCATCGAGGTCTTTTGTCGCGTCACCCTCTTTGGGCATCTTCTCTGCCGCCGCCTTGGCCGCTTTCATCAACTTCTCTCCGAAGTCACCACCGATTAGCTTTGCTGCCGTTGCGATCTCAGTCGGATTCCCGCGTTGCTCTGCAAGTTCCACTGCTTCTTCTTGTAACTGCGACGATGTCAACGACGCTTGTTTTCCCGACAGCGATTCAGCAGCCGACAACAACTTTGCTGCCAGCAGCAAGTCGATTGGTTGGGCGGCCAATCGTGCTGCGTCGATCTTTGCACCCAGGTCATTGATCGCGCTGAGCGAAACGCCTAGTTCGCTGCCAAAGTCGACGAATTTTGCTTGCTTGACCGATTCCGGCTTGAGTTCGACGACCTTCGCGTCGTCAGGGGTCTTCTCTTGGGCAATTGAAGTCGTTGCGATCAAGATCGCGACCATGGAGAGAGAAAGAAGTTTGCGCATTGTCATTACCTCATGCCGTATTGGCAAAAATGGGAGTGGCCGATCCGTCGAGAAAGTGAACATCCTGGTATGAAATACGACCGCTTACCTCAAAGCTGGCGTCATCTTCGAGGCAACCCGCCACCTGGAGATTGTACGGCCCCCTCCACAGGGATGCAATCATCACGATCGTGATACGATTCAGGAAGCAGCTATCAAACGCTTCACACTCACCATTAATGCAGTTAGCCCCTGTTAGCGGAAAGGAATCCAGAAATTTCACATCGGAGTATTCGCAGACACGCTTTGACGAGCGAGAAAATCATCAATGACCAAGCAAGGCCTTGAAACCGCGTCGTCTGCGTCGATGGAAAACCAGTCGCGAGACAAACTTTCCGATTTTAGCGGTGACTGGGACCGACAGGCACCTCGCGACTCGGGAGCACCGCTGGCTTTGCAGAAAGCTTGCGAACAAGCAATGCAATTGCGTCTGAGCGAACGTATCGAATCCGCACAACGATTCGCCGAGACGCTCGACGGTTGGTTGGCACGCACTCGCAGAAAGGATGGCCGTCGTATCGCTTTGTTCGCAATTCCTCTGATCGCGTTGTTGTACGTCGGATGGTTGGCGTGGCCAGGTCCGCAGACTGAAACGCACACCGCACAACCGCTCTTGAATTTGCCCTCGATCGAAACGGTAAAGCGGTTCGGCAATTTGGACATCAAGGTCTGGGCGGAGGAACGGGCTTTCGAATTGGTCAATCGGGTACCCGCGCTTTCGGGCGAGCAGATTCAGGTCAATGCACCGCTGCGTGCGAATCACCATGGTGAACTTTAATTAATCGGCAGCGACGGCGAAACGAACCGGCTCGCCGAATTTGAACCGTTAGGCGAATCCCGCTGGGTGCATTTCCCACTTGACTCAGAGAGAGCGGTTCCGTTGATCGGCCCGACTGGAAGCGAGGCGGTGGTACGGATCGAATCGATGAGTACTCTTTCAGCGCGAGACGTTCAGGCGATGTTGGGTCAGCCGGAAAACTGGCCAGCCCTTGGCAACGCCACCGTGTTTCGCCTCGTTGATGGGCAACTGCGTGTCGAACAGGATGATCGAGCGTTTGGGCAAAGTACGAAATTGGAATCACCTAGTGCGATCGTTCAGAAACACTTGAGAGCGGTCACGAAAGAACTTCAATCGAAGGGAAAACACGTGGAAATTGTTGCTTTTTCACATGTAGAAAAATAAATCTTGAAGATCCTTTCCGCTGCGAACTCACTTTTGCATTGTCTTTGTTGTCGGGCTTAATGAAGCCCATTCACAAAGTCTCCCGCAGAGAAAAGATTCCAATCATGTTGTCGATCACTAAAAACGTGCTGCCCGTCGTCGCGTTGGCAGCCGCATTCACGCTCGGTTTTGGCGGTGAAGCTCAGGCTCAGCACGGTCATGGTTTTCACGGCGGCGGCCACCATGGAAGCCATCACGGCGGTCATGTATATCCTTCGCAACCGTCTTTCCACCTGCCGGGACATCACCAATCGCACTACCCGTCGCACGGCATCCAGTGGCATCAACCGCAGTACCACGACACCACGCACCTCGATTGGCACGCTCCGTCGTTCCAACGTCATGGAAACCACCTTCACTTCCAACCCGGTCACTACGACGTTCACCGCACCGGCCACTGGCACTGATCTTGCCTGCGGAATGAGCTGGCTACCGGAATGCTCCGGTGGCGTGGTCCCAACGGAAGTGCGGGTAGCGAAACTCGCCAAGAGTTTCGGTTCGCCCGGCTAAAACAGAAGGCCGAAAGTCTTGGCGACTTTCGCTACGCCTGTACATTGCGGAATTGACGAAGCGTGACGAAATCTGTCGCAAGACGCGACACTGTCGCGGTCAGGTTGACGACAGTCTCAAGATTTATCGAGAGCTGGTTTCGCGACGTTTTTGCAATGATTCGTCGCTAATCCGCGATTGGTACAGCATATGCGTTGCAATTACTACGTGGTTTTACTGTAGACCCATCAGCCACAATTCGATAGTAATACTGTGACGATTCATCCTGTTGTGCCGATCGTCCGGGCATTTTTCAAAGCGACCATGTTTCACAAGCTCCTCACCTTTTCGACGATGACCGCCGTAGTGCTTCACGCACTGCTGGGTTGTTGCGTGCATCACGCTCACGCGGGTCACACGCACAGTCACGATGTTGACCAGGTGATGTTGGATGTTCCGCACGTGGTTGGTCTTAATGATGCTGGCTACGATCATGAAGGGCATTTCCACGATGGCCATAAGGCTCCGTGCTCTGATGATGATGCGAATGAAGTTGGTTCCGAACAGCCTTGTTCGCAGGCGCCTTGTTCTGGGTCACATGGACCGCATGAATCGTGTGACGAAGCTGACTGCAATATCGTTGCCGATCAACGAGACAACGACATTTCGTTGATGTTGACCGTCGATTGGTCTCCCCTGCTGACGTATTGCTTGTCTTTGTCGTCGCAAGAATTGATCGCACTACGGACGGAGTACGGTTCGCCGCCCGATCCGCACTGCGTGCAGTCGCCCCTCCGCCTCAAGACGCAAGTCTGGCGTCTCTAATGGTCTGCTCTCGTCCGTGATTGGATGAGAGTGTTCGTGCCCCCGCGCCGATGCGGAAGTCGTCAAGACTTTCGATCCTCACGCATCAGCTCCGACACTTTTGGCGAAATCCGCTGACGCTAATCCATGCGTCTGGAATTCACCGTTCATCTGCCACGGACGCTTCTTCGCGTTGACCTTCCTCTGATCCACACGCATCCGAATCGTGGATCGGTTTCTCCGGCAGTTGTTCCGTTGGTTTCGTTACCATGAAAATCCGTATGCCCAAAGTCCCCATTAAGTGGGTTTGGTTAGTCGCCACACTGATCGTTTTGATCGTCGGTGGTATTTCCTGGCAGCATTGGTTCCCGGCCACGAAGGCGTGGGTCGATCGAACCGCTGTTTCGTTCCGAGGTGGCGGCGACGAATCGCACGAGGGTGAGGCGGCTGGCGAGGCTGATTCTCATGCCGGTCACGATCACGCAGCACATGCGGGCCACGACGAGGCGACTTCGCTCGAATTGTCAAAGCAGGCGATCCGCAATATCGGCTTGTCTAACGAAACGATCCGCCCGATCAAGCTGGAAACCTTCCGCCGGTCCATCACGGTGCCCGCCGTCGTCGTTGAACGCCCTGGGCGTTCGCGAGTCCAAGTTGCCACGCCGATGACTGGCGTTGTCACTCATGTTCACGCGGTGCAAGGCGAAGCGGTCGAACCCGGTAGCCTGCTGTTTCAAATTCGTTTGACGCACGAAGACCTCGTCAACGCACAAACTGATTTCGTTCGCACGCTCGGTGAACTGGATGTCGAGAATCGCGAGATCGCTCGTTTGGAGCAGGTCACCAGAAGTGGCGCGGTCGCGGGCAAGGTTCTGTTGGAGCGGCAATACTCCCGAGACAAGCTGAACGCGAACCTCGGTGCTCAGCGGGAAGCACTACGTTTACACGGACTGTCGGACGATCAAGTGAATCAAATTGAACGTGAGCGACGACTGCTACGTGAGTTGCAAGTCTTCACACCAAGCGTGGACAGTCACGGTGAAGCCGAGTTGCGATTGACCCAGCATGTCGTCCAAGCGAGTTTCGTTCAAGAAGACAAGCCCCAGCAGGCTGACTCTCAGCACACGGGCCCGTTGATCCTGCAAGACTTGGCGGTACACAAGGGGCAGTCCGTCAGCGCGGGCGATACGCTCTGCATCCTGGCTGACTACGACGAGTTGTTCATCGAAGGGCTCGCGTTCGAACAAGACATCCGACAGCTTCGAGGTGCCTCACAAAACGGTTGGAAAGTCGACGCGATCATAGAACAACCGGGTTCCGAATCTCGCGTGATCGAAGACTTGGAAATCGCGTATCTGGCCAACCAGGTCGATGCCACGTCGCGCACATTGAACTTCTACGTTCGGCTTCCAAACGAAGTTGCGAAGGATCGTCGCAATGACGGCAATCGCTACGTCGAATGGCGATACATCCCTGGTCAGCGGATGCAGTTGCGAGTGCCGGTCGAAGAAATGCCGGAGCAAATCGTGGTCCCCGTCGAAGCGGTGGCGAGCGAAGGGGCGGAAACATTCGTGTTCCAACAGAACGGCAGTCACTTCGACCGCGTGCCGGTTCATGTGAAGTACCGCGATCAGTATTCCGCCGTGATCGACAACGATGGTTCGCTGTTTCCCGGTGACGTCATCGCCATGCGTGGCGCTCATCAAATGCAAATGGCTCTCAAAAACAAGTCTGGCGGTGGAGTTGATCCACACGCGGGACACAACCACTAAGGAGCCATGTCATGCTTAATTCAATTATTCGATTCGCGTTAAAACAACGCTTGCTCGTCATCGCCGTTGCCTTGTTCCTGGTGGGATTCGGGACTTGGCAAGCGATGCAGGCTCCCATCGACGTCTTCCCCGACCTCAACCGTCCTCGCGTGGTCATCATGACTGAGGCACCGGGGTTGGCGCCGGAGGAAGTCGAAACACTCGTGACTTTCCCCATCGAAACAGCGGTCAACGGAGCCAACGGCGTGCAGGCGGTTCGCAGTGCGTCGGGCGTCGGCATATCGGTCATCTATGTTGAGTTCGATTGGAACACGGACATCTACAACGACCGCCAAATTGTCGCCGAGCGGTTGCAACTCGTCCAAGAACGGATGCCCAAGGGAGTCAAGCCGACTCTAGCGCCAGTCTCATCTATCATGGGCCAGATTTTGATGCTGGGGATGTGGAGCAACGATGGTGAAACGGAACCGCTGGAATTAAGAACGCTCGGCGACTGGGTCGTACGCCAACGATTGCTGACGATCCCTGGTGTGTCGCAAGTATTCACGATGGGCGGAGGTCGCAAGCAGTTTCAAGTGTTGGTCGATCCTGACGCGATGTTGCGATTCGGAATTGCGTTGCACGAAGTCAAGCAAGCCGTTCAAGACAGCAACCAGAACGCGACTGGCGGATACTTGGACGAACAAGGGCCAAACGAGTTACTCGTTCGTGGTCTGGGTCGTGTCCAGAGCATCGAAGACCTGCAAAAGGTCGTCGTCACGATGAAGGAGGGCCGACCGATTGCATTGGGCCAGATCGCTCGCGTCATCGAAGGCCCTCAAGTCAAACGTGGCGATAGTTCGGCCTGGGTGCGTGATGAAGACGGGCAATACAGTGGCGGACCAGCAGTCATCCTTACCATCAATAAGCAACCGGGCGCCGACACGCGGCGCGTCACCGAGGACGTGATGGCTGCGATTGATGAGTTGCGGCCTTCCTTGCCTGGTGATCTCCGCATCGAACCGCTTTACACGCAAAAGTCGTTCATTGACCGAGCGATTGAGAACGTCGTTGAGGCGTTGCGTGACGGCGGCATCCTGGTCGTCATCATTCTGTTTTTGTTCTTGATGAACGTTCGCACGACGTTCATCACGCTGACGGCGATTCCGTTGTCGTTGGTAATGACTGCGATCGTGTTCTCGATCTTCGGACTCTCGATCAACACGATGACGCTGGGCGGTTTGGCTGTTGCGATCGGCGAATTGGTCGATGATGCGATCGTGGATGTTGAGAACATCTATCGACGACTCAAAGAGAACCGGGCGAGTGATAACCCGAAGCATCCTCTGTTGGTGGTATTCCGTGCGAGTATTGAGATTCGCAACTCAATTGTGTTCGGAACGATGATCGTCATCCTTGTCTTCCTGCCGCTGTTCGCACTCTCTGGTATGGAAGGACGCCTGTTCGCTCCCCTAGGTGTCGCGTACATCGTTTCGATTCTGTCGTCGCTGTTGGTTTCCCTAACCGTAACTCCCGTGCTGTCGTACTGGTTGCTTGGTAAACAGAAGCTGAAGGGGCATGAGAAAGACGGTTTCGTCCTGCGAGGTATTAAGTGGATCGGCGACAAAGTCATCCGCTTCAGTCTGACTGTGCCGCGATTCAACTTAGCTGTTACAGCGATTCTGGTCGCTCTATCAGGGATGTTTCTGATGAGTCTGGAACGCGATTTTCTGCCTCCGTTCAATGAAGGTGCCGTACAACTCAACGTCGTCTTGCCACCGGGAACTTCACTGGCGACTTCCAACGACATTTCCAGCCGCGTCGAAACGCGATTGCGAGAGATTGAAGACATCGAAGGATTCATTCGACGTACTGGTCGTGCCGAACTGGATGAACACGCCGAGGGCGTGAACATGAGCGAATTTATTTTGGAACTCGATCCCGAGTCGCCGCGATCCCGCGAAGAACAGCTCGAAGAGATTCGCGAAGCAATGGCGGATATTCCTGGCATCGTCACGGCGGTCGAGCAACCCATCGCTCACTTGATCTCGCACATGATTTCAGGTGTGAAGGCGCAAATCGGCATCAAAATTTACGGTGACGATCTCGACCTACTTAGACGTAAGGCGGGCGAGATGGAAGCGGCGATGAAGGCGGTGCCGGGAACGAAAGATGTGCTGGTCGAACCGCAGGTCATCATCCCACAACTTCGGATTGAACTCGACCGCGACAAGCTGTTGCTTTACGGACTCAGTGCCGTCGAAGTCAATGAGTTCATCGAAACGGCGCTTAACGGACAAGTCGTTTCCGAAATCCTGATCGGCCAACGCACGTTCGATTTGATGCTGCGTCTGGATGAGGATTACCGCGAGAACCTGCAAACGCTTCGTCGTTTGACGATTGATCTTGCCGATGGCGGCAAGCTGCCACTGGAATCGGTCGCCAATATCTACGAATCAGGCGGCCCGAACACCATCAACCGCGAAGATGTTCGGCGGCGGATCGTGTTGCAATGCAATGTGTCAGATCGCGGTGTGGTTGATGTGGTGCAGGACATTCAGAAGAAGGTTCAACCCATCGTCGAGTCGCTGCCGCCGGGCTACTTCGTTCAATACAGCGGTCAGTTTGAAAGCCAACAATCGGCCTCGCGAGTGATCGGCGTTCTATTTGCCGTCTCGCTCGTCGGCGTGTTCTTGGTGCTCTACACGATGTTCCGCAGCGTCAACCTCTCGTTGCAAGTGATGATGGCACTGCCGATGGCGTTTATCGGCTCGGTGGCCGCGTTGGTCATCACCGGCCAAACATTGACCGTCGCCGCAATGGTTGGTTTTATTTCGCTGGCCGGAATCGCATCACGCAACGGCATCCTGTTGCTGAATCATTACCTACATCTCGTGCAGCACGAAGGCGAAGACTGGACGAAAGAAATGATCGTGCGCGCCGGGTTGGAGCGTCTCGCTCCCGTGCTGATGACCGCACTGACTTCTGGCATCGGCTTGGTCCCGTTGGTCATGGCGGCGGGCGAACCGGGCAAGGAAATCCTGTATCCGGTCGCGACCGTGATCCTCGGCGGCCTAATTAGCTCGACGCTGCTCGACTTCTTCGTTCACCCGGCATTGTTCTGGCTGATCGGCCTGAAATCGGCGGAGCGAGTGGTCAACGAATCCAGAACCGACATTCCTCTGTTTGAAGAATCCGAAGACGAGAATTTTCACCAACCAATCAACCCTTCTCCGTCACGGACGACAGAGGCTTCCCAGTCCCATTCCGAACCCGCGACCTAAGACAGGAAGCGAACGGATCTTTTTCCAAAAAGGAAAGTTCGATGTTGAAACAAATTTCAAAACTACTGTGCGTCTTCGCACTCGCATCGGTAGGCAGTGTTGCCGGTGCCGAAGAGTCGATCGCATTCTGCTTGCCTCAGTGGAAAGAAATGCACTTCGACGATTCCGCCAAGGCACAACAGCACCTTGCTGCCGTGCAGAAACTTGGCTGCGAAGCCAAGATCGACAGCCACGGTGGACACACCGATGTGGTTTATCGCTCGCCCAAATGGAAGAGCATGGAAGTCGCCAATGACGAACTGGCTCACCAATGGGAATCGTGGCTCAAGAAAGCGGGCTTCGAGACCTTGCACGGTCACGCGGCAGATCACAGCGGCGACGCTCACGCCGGGCATGAAGGTCACAACCACGCGGCACACGACCACGATCACGCCGGACACAGCCACGCGGTAGGCCAAGTCGAAGAGGTCAACTATCGCATGACCCAGTGGAAAACACTGCACCTTGAAAACCAAGAACAACTCGCAGAGTTGACAGCAATGTTAAAGGGTCTCGGCTGCGAATTGAACAGCACGCATCATTCCGGCCACGCCGACTTGAGTTTCCGTTGTCCGCAATGGAAGCACATCGAAGTGGGTTCGCATGAAGTCGCGACGACTTGGGAGCAGTGGCTCGCCAAGACAGGCTTCGAGGTGAAGCACAGTCATTAAACAGAGTTCAAATTGCAATCCCCTATCTTGAATCAACAATCTCCAATGGAAAACCCATGAAACTTTCAAGCAAACTCTTCATATTCGTTTTGGCATCGGCAACCTTCGGCCTTGTTGGCTGCAAAGACGAGGGAACCAACGCTGGAACTGGCGTTGAATCGTCGCCACCTCCAGCCACAGTTGACGATCACGCAGGCCACGCACATCCCACCGAAGGACCGCACCACGGCGGATTGATCGAACTAGGAAACGAGGAATATCACGCCGAACTCATTCACGACGATGACACTGGCTCGGTGACCATCTATGTGCTCAACGCTGCCGCGACCGAGCAAGTCCCGATCGAATCGACGGAAGTGACGATCAACGTCAAACATGATGGTAAACCAGAACAATTCAAGCTGGCCGCTTCGCCTGATGCAAACGATCCGCAAGGAAAGTCGTCACGCTTTGTTTCAACCGACGCCGAACTCGGCGAACACCTGGATGAAGAAGGAGCCGATCCGAAACTCGTCCTGACGATCAACGGAAAATCGTACCGAGGAACGATCGCGCACGACCATGATCACGAAGGTCACGACCACGAGTGAATGAAGAGTGATGATTGCAGATTGGAGGTTGAAAAGCATCACTCTCCAATCTGCTTTGGTCTTTTTTCAATCCGCACTCTCGAATATCAAATCTTCAATTTCAAATCTCAAATTACTAAAGGAATGACTACGATGAAACGGATTTTCAATCAAACGACAATCGCATTGACGATGACTCTGGTAACCGCTTGCTTCGCGATGGCTCAAACCGCGCACGCAGCGAGTCCTGCCGAGCAAGCGATACAAGCAGCGTCGGCAAATAGCCAGTTTGCGTTCGTGATGTTCTATCGCGGCAACGACGCAGCGACACAAGCGATGCACGGCACGCTGCAATCAGCCCTGGCCAATCGACAAGACGCCGTGCTCGTTCCCGTGCAAATCGGTGACGTTTCCGAGCAAGCGTTGGTCAAACAATTTGATGCTACTCGGATGCCGATGCCAGCAATCACCACGCTCGCTCCCAACGGCGCGGTGTGCAGCGTTTTCCCACGCCGGGTGACCGAGCAGCAACTTGCCGCCGCGATCGTTTCGCCCGGACAGACTCAAATCCTCAAGGCGTTGCAAGACCGCAAACTCGTGTTGCTGTGTGCTCAGCCTGCCGCCGGTTTCCCCATTCCCGTTGGAGTTCAACAGTTTCAGGCTGACAAGCTTTACAGCAACCGAACCGAAGTCGTCACCGTGTTGGCAAACGATCCGGCCGAAGCTGAATTCTTGACCAAGATCGGAGTAAAGCCCCCCCAACCGACACCCTTGGTTGCATTCATGGCGCCTCCGGGCGTCATGGTCGGCACTTTCAACGCCAACGTCAGTTTCGATGTGTTGGCTGAGAAGTTAGCGGCCGCTGGAAAATGCTGTGACGACGAAAACTGCAAACATCACCAGTCGGCCACCGCCAAGCAGCCATCGCGTCGATAGCGGGCGGGTCGAGAGTTGAGAGATGAGAGTCTAGAGCATCTTGCCCTGGACTCGACTCTCTCGACTCTGGTTCCACCAATCTTCAATCTCAACTACACAATCATCAATCGACGGAACGGATTCTATGAAACTTCGACACATGATATGGAAAGAACTCTGGCAGCGGCCCACTCCGATGCTAACTAGTTTGCTGGCCGTCACGCTCGGCGTCACAGCGCTCGTTGCGATTCAAAACATCACCGTGTTTTCAGAACGCAAGATCGCTGGCGACATGGAGTCACTCGGTGCGAACGTTTTTGGTTTTGCCTCCCAGTGTCACGCTGCAAGACTACTACGGTGCCGACATGCACGGGCACACGATGCCCGAAGAATACGTCACCCGGCTTGCACTTGCTCGATTGCCGGGCGTTGAAAACTTGGCTCCCAAGTTGTGCGTCGAAGCGGAAGTGGACACGATTCCCGTCACGCTGACCGGCATCCTGCCTCGCAGTGAATTCCAAGCCAAGGCCGCTTGGCAGGGACTCGGAATGTTAGGCAATGCGGTTGGCAGCGAT
>NZ_ANOG01000134.1 GCF_000346295.1 Rhodopirellula maiorica SM1
CGTAGCGGAGCTAGCCAACGCCGTGAAGCATTTGGTAGCGGCACGGCGCGAGCCGTCCGGGTGAGGCGAGTAAAACGTTCGGTTTAGACCGGGCGGGCCCCGCGCCGCACCGCTACAAACGCCACCTGTTTAGTGCCAAAGTAGATGGCATTGGGCCCCGCGCCGCACCGCTACAAATGACGGTTGGGCCAACATGTGGATAGTCCGTGAAGATTCTCGACGAACTCAAGATAACGGACGTCCACCCCATCACCCACAACACGATGAAAAACATGCTATTCAGGGCAGCACTCGATCGTGTCGCCAGCTAGTCCTCATCAACCTCTTCCATCGGAGCGGACACTTGTCCGTCCATTGCTGCGATTCTAGCCGCCTTTTCTTCGGGCGTGAGCCTCTTACGCTGAGAAGTATCGATCACCCGATTTTCAGACCCGCCGGAGCAGCCAACCACGAAGGGGAAAGCCAATAAAACACATAAGAAGCAACGCAGTAACATAAAATCCCTCTCCAGCATCAATACAGAAAGCGCAACCAGCAGACCATCAGCATGATCTCTCGTTACCAGCCACAGAAAATTGAATCACGAACTGCTGCACCGCAAAACAGTGCAGCGATTCGGAGTAACAAAAACATTAAAACTCATCATCGATCACTTCTTTGGAAGCGCGAGTTCCAAGCGATCCCCAAAGGCCATAGGGGCTGGGCGATCCAGGTGCCCGGGATCCCGTTCCGTTGACAAACACGGTACCGGCCTTGTCATTGCCTCCGTCGATCGAATCGGTGACGAACTTGACTGCGCCGTCTGCCATCAAGACATGTGCGCCGCCCTGATGCCGACTGCTCATCGTCCAAATGCCGTCACCAGCACTGTTATGGGTCCGGCTGCAAATCTCGCGGTTCGGTGGCAGGATCGTATTACACATCGTCCAGCCCATCGTTGCTCCGGCCCAGCAGGCCCCGCGTTTGGTTTCAGGAAAATTGTTTGCGTGCGGCGCGGTACGCCAAAAAGTGGGGCGATCCGGATCGATCTGGTTAGGCGAATCCGAACAAGACGACGGTCTTCCTCCGGCACCAGGATCTCTACGTGGCGAAGTGGTGATGTGCTCGTCGCCCAGATCCGAATTAATCTCGCCCATGCAAATCGTATTGGACAAACCGTCTAAGACATCACGGAACGCAAACTGATCATACAGACCGAAACAACCTCGAGCCGTCGCCCTCCACCTAGCGTCCGCACGATTGGTACGCTTCCAATTGGTGTAGGGACCATTTTGCATATAGTCCGTCGTGTCGCCCCAACAAACGGCGTAGTTGCATCGCCCGGCAAGCGGCAATCCGTAGCCCGGGTCACTTGGACATCGGAAAGTCACCACGTCGGTGAAGCACGGTGTCCAATCGTTGGTGTAAATGTTGGTTTGGGCAACAACACCCCAGGGAATAGCTCCCCAAGCCGGGAACTGCTCGCCGTTGACGATAAGCGGATTGCTAATTTGCTCCCACAACGACTGCTGTTCGACGAATGGAAGCAGTCCAACGTGAGCGCTCAATCGCTCATGCTGAAATTCACCTTCCTTCGGCCAATTGTCGCCAATGGCACGCACCGATATAGGCCCCGTACCGTGTTTGGGCAACTTTTTGTAAGCCGAGTGATAGTTGTGAATCCCCAAACCGATTTGCTTGAAGTTGTTACTGCAACTCATTCGCCGAGCCGCTTCCCGCGCGGCCTGAACCGCTGGCAGCAACAACCCCACTAACACGCCGATGATCGCGATCACCACCAGCAATTCGACTAACGTGAACCCACGTACCCTACTCGGATAATCATTTGGACGAAACATACTTAGACCCTGAAAACGAAATGATGCCAATAATGACCCAGAGAGTGAAAGACGACTCTCCAGCCATTAAGCGGCCCTAAGATCTCGGATCTATACACTAGAAAAGCATTTTCTTGTTTTTTTTCTTGAGGGGGAAACAAACGGCTAGTCTGAATTCGGAAGGAATATCGATCGTTTTGATGCCAGAAGCGGTTCCGTTGTCGGATTCGCACCTGGTGCGTTGACGCGACAAAACAAAGATGCCCCCCACCCAAAGTGCGGGGCAATTTCGCGGGGCAATCCGAGTGGATCGTAACTCTTGGCAAGTTCCGTTACGAACAAAAAGTCATTCGTCTTCTTGGATGACTTCGATCGAATCTGGCAAGCTCGCGAGCTGCGATTCGGACACTTGATCTCGGTTGATGAAGACCCGCCGCAGAGTGCGGCTATCCTGCAAGGCAGAGAGGTCGTCAATCGGTGTCTGGCGAAGATCCAGTTCATGCAGTTCGAGACCGTTCAGGTCCGACAGGTCAAAAATCTCCGTCTCCCGCAAATCGAGCACTTTCGGCTTGAGGACATACACAAGACTGATGATGTCATGCCCTTTTTTCCTGCCACCAAAAGTTCGTCTCAATCGCCTCAGGCCGTCTCCACGCAATCGAACCGTTTCCGTCTCGGCTTCGAAGACGAGTTCTCCGTCGTGCCAGTTTGGATTATTGATGCTGATCCACGCGCGAACAATCCGAGTTCGGTCTGCCGTCGAATGACGATGAAGACTGTCATAGATCAGCATCTTTTCAGCCAACTGTCCTCGCCGCAACTTCTTTTCGCCAGGGCCTGGGGCGCACAAATCGTGGATCAACGAGATAAAATTATCGGTGTCGAGGTAGCCTTCGTCATTGGGAAGCTGCGAATACTTCTTGGCGAGCTGGACGAGATCGGGTTCAATCACCTTTCCATTTTCGACCAGTACTAATGCCGCATCAAAGTCTTGCACCATAAAGTGAAGATAGTATTTCTGCAGCCAAGCTCTTGAATTGGGCATTGGGTCAAAGTCAAGAATCGACTCGAGGTGCCGCAGGGAATGTTTAATCGCGTTTGGGAACGCCTCGTCTCGCAAGAACGTTGCGTGGGTTACGAAATTGGAGTGCTCGATGGCCGAGTTAATCTGCCTGAATTGGCGTTGCTCGGACTCTTCTTTTTCAGCGAGATAACGGGCAAGAGACGCCTCCGCTCGCCCCTGGGCCCGCTCGGCGTCGGTCTGAGCCTGCTCCGCTCGATCTAGCGCTTCGACGGCGGCTGTTTTTGCCTCGACCGCCTGTTCACGACTTTGGCGAAGCTCGATCACAAAATAGGCAACGCAAATCGCGAAAATCGCAAGCAATCCCAGTGCGATCGAACATGCCTCGCGGTGCCGCCGATAGAACAAGGTGGCTTCGCGTCGCAGACTGGCTCGTTCGACCGACGTACTGTATCCGCCTAAGAAACGCGAGATGTCGCTTCTTAGTTCTTCCACCTTTTGGTAGCGATCGGCAGGATTCGTTGCCGTGGCCTTGGCAATCGTTGCGGAAAGCGGGACATCCATCGGGTGATCCACAGCTCGTGAGCCTGTGGGCAATTCAAAAGTCAGCAGCTCGCGCAACAGACATCCCATCGCATAGATGTCCATTTGGGGCGTCTTCGTTTGGCGTTTGTCCTTTTGCTCGGGCGCCATGTAGATCGGAGTCCCCTTGGCGGACTCTAGCAGCGAACCATAGAGATCGGGATCCAGCAGCACCGTCGACTCGGTTTGCCCCCGCGCGGGCGACATCACGACGCCCATGCCCCAGTCGCACACCTTCACTTCGCCAAATTCACCGACAAAGATGTTTTCGGGTTTGATGTCTAAATGCAACACCCAGCGAGAATGCGCGTACGCGATCGCATCGCACACTCGCTGAAAGATCTCCAATCGTCGCTGCAACGGAAATTCGTCAACCTGCTCCCCTTGCTGTAGCGATTGGACGACGTCTCGCAACGAACGTCCCTGTTTCAATTCCATCGTAAAAAAGGGACGCCCCTCTTGGTCCACGCCCATATCAAACAGATGGATGATATTAGGGTGATCCAAACGAGCGGTAAGATGCGCCTCACGCAAGAAGGCGTCAAAATGATCGCTCGAAAATTCGGGCAATGGCTTGGCCAAGGCCGCATGTCTTGCCGCCTTGGCGTCATAGACGCGGTAGACCTCTTTCATGCCCCCACGTCCAATCAACTCGTGTTCCTTGTAGCGGGTCTTGATTTGAGAAATCGCACAAAACAACGGACAAATGTCATCGTCGGATTCCAATCCGTGCCCATACGCTTTCGTCGGATCGGCTTGGTCGAATACGTCGTCCACGATGGAATCAATCCGATCGATTCGCTCGGACGCGTCTCGAGAAGGTGAACTGTCAGCCATTAAAATTTTGGTATTAAGAATGAATTTCTGCGAAAAGACGGTGAATCACGGCATACTATCGGGAAACTCGAGTTCGCGCCGCAATTCGAAGGATTCAAGAATCAGACGCTTTTTAACTCGATGTTTCAAAACGTACACGCTTTCCTCGCGTATGTTCAAATCTCGACTGATCTCGGCAGCCGATTCCCCCTCGACGCTGCGAACGAAGACGTCGAGTGCATCGCCGGAAAAGACATTCTTGAGACGTTCGAGTGCAAGTTGGACGATATGTTGTCGCCACTCCTTTTCGATCTGCTGCTCTAACTCCGATTCGCACATCAATGTTTGCTCGAGTTGGCTCGATTCGGAACTGATCGTTTTGTCCTTGTGTCGCTGGCCCCGGTGCCAATCCATCGCGGTATTGTGAATTAACCGAGATAGCCATGTGCGAAAACGGGCGCGGTTGGGTTGATGTTGATAGTTGGCGAGATCTCGCCAAAGTCGCATCAGCGTCAATTGGCAAGCATCGTCCAGGTCCGACGGAGGCACGCCCAGGTGCGTCAAGATCCGCCGGATAAAGGGGCGATAGTAGTCAAGCAGTTCCTCCCAAGCCGGATGATCCTTGCCCGACTGGGCGAGTTCCAACAGCGAGATGCGGGTCGGCAAGTTTTGGGAATGACTGTTCATCAACCACTGGGCAGAACGCGAATGAGGAGGACACCCCAATATACTGTAGCGGCGAGCTTGGGGGGAATCGGAATTGTTTCCTTTGCCCATCGCGCACAAGATTGATCCGCCGGATCCGGCCGTTTGTCGTCCACCGCCGGTCAAAACATCGCTGTAGTCCGTCGACGATATCCCCGCCCCAAGCCCCACGATTAGAAATACGGCCGCCCGACCGCGGTAATCGATAACGGCTTGTTGATTGATTCAGCCGCGACGCGAGAGAACGTCCGGCTTAGGGTGACTCTAACAACTCGCATTCGTTCATTTTTC
>NZ_ANOG01000135.1 GCF_000346295.1 Rhodopirellula maiorica SM1
GTTCCGGCTGAGCAGCCCGGTCAAGCTTGAACATTTCATGCGACCGAAGGCTTTGTAGAACATGCTTACGGCTAATCGATGGTGGTTCATTCTGCTGGCTGTTCTGGTCGGCCATTTTGGGATCCATCTGGCAATTTACAATCGCATCAACGGCTTTGGGATGCCGCGCCGCACGATCAAACGAATTGTCAAAGTCTTTTTTGTTTCGGCGATTACGCTGCCCTTCGTTGTGGGCTACCTCTATTTTGACGCCGTCTGGCAACTTATCGTCGATCCGCAGGCTAGCGTCTACTTTCCACCTGTTTTAACGGCGTACGGCGTTGTGTGTTTGGCGAGTTGGTTGGTGTTGGGCGTGCCCTGGCTGCTTTGGCGTCCTATTTTTGGACTCGAGTGGGTCAATGCGGAACGTAAGATTGAGGTGGTCGATGTACAACGTTCAGTCAATCGATCGTTGGCGCTCACGGCAAAATGCAAATTCGAATCCAAGTTGCCTCTGAACCAGATTTTTGACTTGGCGATCGAACAGATCACGCTGCCGGTCGTGGGGTTGCCGGCGAAGTTGGATGGTTACCGGATTGCGCATTTGAGCGACATTCATCTGACTGGCGATGTTCATCCAGACTACGCGAAGTATGTGGTCACGCGAGCCACCGCGTGGCGACCTGACATGATGGTGATCACCGGGGATATCATTGACCGGCAACCTTGTGTCGATTGGCTACCCGAGATTTTTGCTGCCGCCGATGCAGCGGATGGTTGTTTTTACGTGTTGGGGAATCACGACACGCGGATCGACGATTCACAGCAAACGCGTCAAGCAATGGACGTGGCCGGTTGGACCGATCTCGGGTCCGATTCAGTGCTTTGCAATTTGCGAGGCCAGTCGGTTCGGATGATTGGCAACGAGTACCCATGGTTTGATCGGCCCGAGCTAGAGCCGAATGATGGTAGCGAGTTTCGGATTTTGGTTAGTCACAGTCCCGATCAAATCTGGTGGGCTCGCAGTCACGGTGTCCAATTGATGATGGCCGGTCACACGCATGGCGGTCAGGGGCGACTGCCTGTGATTGGCCCCCTCCTCAGTCCCAGTTTTCACGGCAGTCGCTTTGCGTCAGGCGATTTCTACAAACCGCCGACGACGATGCACGTCTCACGTGGACTTGGCGGCGTCCATTTGATGCGAATCAACTGCCGCCCCGAATTGTCACTAATCACTCTGTGCCCACAGTAAACCCAGTTGGCCGAGCCAACCATGAACGTTCACATCGTTCACATGGGGACAGAGCCCATTCTGT
>NZ_ANOG01000136.1 GCF_000346295.1 Rhodopirellula maiorica SM1
GATGTTCTATATCACGTTGGTGGTGCTTTTCAAAATTGGTGCACTGCGGCGATACTTCATTGGCTGGGGAACGTTGTGTGCCTTGTCGCTCGTCGCTTGCCCGTTGTTGGATGCTTATGCCGCTGAATACTCGGGGACACGTTGGTTCTCGCTGCTGTCGAGTCTGCGGTTGTTGATGCTGCTCGATTTTGTGCCGCTTTTTACCATTGGTTTTTTGCTCTACATGATCAAAACCGGAACGGGAAAACGTTGGCAAAACATGCTAGGGATTTTGATCGCGTGTGGCGTTTTTCACAGCATCGATCACGGCAAACACAATCCGATCGCCACCGTGTTGATTGTCACGTTGGTGACTTTGTGTGCTTACGGCAAGATGCCGCTGCTACGGATCCGACCGCTGATTTACATCAGCACGATTTCGTACGCATTGTATCTCTGTCACAACAATCTTGGTTGCATTCTGATGTACCGGCTAAATCATTCTGGGATCCCAGCGAACATCAGTTTCTTGATGGCGGTCGCGTTTTCCTTTTCGTTGGCCATCATCGTCACTCACCGGATCGAGCAGCCGATCACCAATGCACTTCGCAAACTGTGGACGCGTTATCGCACTAAACGCGAACCCGACTCGGTCCCTGCGGCCATCAGCTAGACGCAACGACAAGCAACGAAATGATTTAGGTGCTGGCTTGTTGCTTAAGCGGTACAGCAACGTTTAGCGGGACGCTTGCTCGAACTGCGTGAATTGCAAATCGCGGTCGGCCCATCCGTATTCGCCCAATACACTTTTACCGGGGATATCCCACATGGCGTCGACGTTCGGGGCCAATCGATCGTTGACCCACGGCAAAGCACGTCGCACGGTTTCGTGTGGCACTTCGACATACGCAATCTGGCCGTGCGGACGACGTGTCACCAGTCCAACCCCCCGTCGCTGGTCCGAAAATCCGTACGAGTCAACCGTTGATCCGGAAAGCTCGTAACGCCAAATCGGGACGCCTCGATAGATGCTTAACAAAACCCCGGTCGATGACAGAACTAAATCGGTATCGATCCAGACCGGAGCGCCCTTACCAAGGCTCCGTCGCGATTTGGCTTCGCCACGCACTGAGGCCGACGACAACTCCCAAACACGAAGCCGCGATGTGGTGGCGATCGCTAAGGAATCGCCACGCGGTGAGAAACTGACGTAAGGTCGCTGTCCGGGTTCGATCGGAATCGTTCCCAATGACATGCCGTTTTGTGTTTCGTAAAGTTCAACCGATCCAGCACGTGGCACAGCGATATAGCGTCGACCGGCCGAGATTGCAGGTTCGCATGCTGAATGGATGCGACAGATGCGGTGGGCACATTCTCCCGAGAACAGGTTCCAGACCGCGATTTCCGAATCGATCGCGGCAATCACGTGCTCGTCATCGACCCACCGCGCCCAATGCACTTGCTTGGCTTCGGTGGCGGCAGGGGTTTGAGAGGTCGCCATCATTGGCAGCGATCGAAAATACTTGACACTCAACTTGTCGTCTTCCCAGCCCCTGGCAACGGCCAACTGCCCCCCGTGCCCCATCACGCGATGTCCATAGAGCACCAAGGTGCGGCCACTCGGTTGGTGATGGTCAAGGATCGTCACCGGATCCTTGGATTGATAGACCGTCGATGCCTTGCCAGTGGCCGGTTCGTAACAAACGATGCGGTTTGCAGTGGAAGACTGAGTCGAATTCAATCCCGATGAAATCGATGCCGCTAAGAACGTTTGATCCGCGGTCGCGATGACCAGGGGCCGCGACACGGAATCATAAGGCTCAATGTCCCCAATGGTTTGTTTGCCAAACGCCAGATCGTAGGAAAAGGGCTGAGGATCGGGCAAGCAGGCCGATGGAAGTGATGTTTTGACTAGCGACAGAGCGCCTTGGACCGGCGCAAGTGCATCGCCGTCGTCCAACAAATTTGTCGCGGGCGGTAGATCCACCAATGGCTGAGCGGAGAACTTGGGCAGCACCGGGGGAGTCCAGCGGAGATGATTCTCTGAAAAACCAGAACGGTCGCTCCAACTCGAAAGGTAGTCTTGGTCGGCTTGGCTTAACTTCGCTACCTCAATTTTTACTTTCGATCCGTTGGGACGTCTCAGCAACGCCACCTCATCGGTGATGTTCATCAGACTCGCTTCGATCGCATGTAGACCGGATTGGTCAACCCAGATGCGAACCGGTTCTCCGGCGTTGGTGTGCGTGCCAGAGGCAATCACGAATAAGGCAAAAACAATCGGGATCCAAACATATTGTCGCAGCGTCCTAGGACACGTCAACGATCTAGCGGAGTATCGTTCCGGAGTTGTTTGGCTCATTGGGATCGTTCTTCTCGAGTTCGGCGATCCAGACATCAGGATCGTTTCCAAGATCTTTGCCCGTCGCTCCTCGCAGCGATTCGATGGTCAGATCCCTAGTTGCGGGATTGCGATCAGACAACGCAAGTCGCAATGAATTCACTGAGATCGTGTTCTTGTGTTTCGCAAGCGATTCGATCGCAGCATTGCGAACGTCTTGATTGGACTCTTTGCCGACCATGGACGCTAACAGTCGCGACGATGATTCGTTGTCGATCCGGCTCAGTGCCCGACATGCTTCCATTCGCACTTTAACGCTATCGTCGTCCAAGCCCTTTTCAATCAACGCCAAGTTGCGACCCGATTTGATTTTGCCGCTCGCCAGCACGGCCAATCGGCGCATTTCGGCACTTTCGTCATTTTCGAGAATTTGTTGAAGATGGCTGGCCCAATACTCCTGGCGGTCGGAGGGGTAGAACTCGATCGAATCTGCCAGTTTGGCAAGTTGCTGCCGCCGTTCGTGGTCCGTGACCCCGTACACTTCGTCATCACGCCATTCTTTCATCACGAAATAGGGGTTAACCGCTTTCAGAGCGTACAAAGGCCCGTCTTGGCAACCGCCCAGGCAGCAAAGCATCGACGCTATCAAAAACGATATGCCACTGGAAAACGTGATGCGTTTTCTGCAGATCGTCATGCAATTTCTCGAAGGGGTAAAAGGCGAACGGATGTCGGATCCGATGGGATTAAAGCTGCATCTTGACCGTTTAACACAGCAACCCGGTCTAGACCAACCCCAGTTCTTTCGTGTTAAGGTAGAGCTGGGGCGGTGATTCCGACGGCAAAATGCTGTGAAATCATCGCAAAATGGTCCGATCTAGGCCAAAGTCGGCTCCGAAGCCACCCTCAGCACTCCGCTTGGCCCGATTTGTTAGCCCGATTCGGACGTTCGGATCCTTAACAAACCGACGTCCTTACGAAACCAACGCGAATACGACTTCTTATCTATGCTCGACTGCTCAACCCTCAAAGTTAACCTCAAGCGGATCAAATCGGATATTTTGACATTGTCCGAAATTGGCCAAAACCACGAAGACCGCGGGATCTACCGCATGGCCTTTACCGATGCCGATATGGAGGGCAAACGTTGGTTGTCCGACCGAATCGAAGAGGCGGGGCTCGCTCTGAGCACGGATGGCGCGGTCAATATCTCTGGAACGCTCAAAGGCTCGACCGATCAACCCCGTGTGTTAGTGGGGTCACATATCGATACCGTCCCGTGTGCGGGGGCGCTTGATGGAACGCTTGGCGTCGTCGTCGGATTGGAATGTCTGCGTCGGATGCGCGAAGAAAAGTTTGTGCCTCAGCGAACACTCGAATTGATTGCATTTAGTGACGAAGAGGGGCGGTTCGGAGGCATGTTCGGTTCTCAATCGGTCGCTGGGAAAATTAATCCCGAGCGATTGGCGACCATGAGTGACCTCGACGGCGTGCTGCTAGGTGATGAAATGCGACGCCATGGCTACGATCCGCTTGCCGCGTTGGACGCAGCTCGAGACCCCGAAACGATCGCTAATTATCTTGAACTGCACATCGAACAGGGGCCGGTCCTGGATCGGTCACAAAAACCGATTGGTATCGTTGACGAAATC
>NZ_ANOG01000137.1 GCF_000346295.1 Rhodopirellula maiorica SM1
CTGATCACGTCACGCTTAACGAGCAGAGACTCCATGCGGTTGAATTCATTCGGGTCATAACGTTTGTGTCAATTTTGGAAGGGACGCCGAACCACGCATCAGAATGAGCTTAGGCTGCATGACCGGGAGAGTCGTTACAACAGTCCACTGCGCTGGTGTGTTTAGGCAACTCGGATGATGCTTTTTCACTTCAGCAATTCGGGGGAGCTACGGTTTTTCGTAAGCGACGTTCGTCGGATTACAGAGGGGCATGCGTTTAATTGAATTGAATGGGGCACAACCATGAAACAATTGAGGAATAAGACATGCAACCGCAAGGAAACCAAGATGATACGCGGGACAGCGTTGCCGAATTAGAGTCCATTGATGCACGGACCTCACGACGATCTGCGGCGGATAACGGAAGTCGCCATTCGTCGCAGCCGACTTGGCGAGGAATTCGTCAAGCGTCTGAATGCAGGCCGCGAAAGTCCCCGAGCCCACCGCGACCTCCGGCGCCCATTACCCCGGTTCCGATGCGTCCCAAGCGAAGTCTGTTTACCGGCTCGCTGCTCATCTGCTTGTGCGCGGCCATTGGGTATTACGTTTGGGATTGGCAATTTCGATACCAATCGCACGGAGTCGTTCAGGGAAGAGTTTTGCAAGTAACACCGCCCTGGGACGGAAACGTGCAAACGTTGCAGGTGCGCGAAGGCGACTCCGTTCGGCAAGGACAGGTGCTGCTAACGGTCACAAATATTGAGCAACAGCAACGGACAGCCGAAGTCGCTGACGCGCTGAAGCTTGCCCAAGCAACGTTAGAGGCGAAGGTCTCAGAGATGCGTTGGCAATCGCAATTGCGGGGTGACCGGAACCAGAAAGCGCTTGGCGAGTACTACGAAATGTGCGGCGAACTCTCAAGCCAACGCACACAATTGCTGCAGGCCGAAAGCGAATTGCAGCGTTTGCAAGCGACGCGAGAAAAGAACGCGATGGCGGTGCGCGACAAAGACCTGGAAAATGCAAGCTACCTCGTCGAAGGCCTGCGAGTGAAGTACGAAAAGCAAACCGAAGCTGTATCGGAAATGAAAAAGCGGGTTGAGATTTATGAACAATTCGCCGACGACGCGTCGGCGACCATACAGCCCGCAATGCTGCAAATCAGTAATCTTCAAGCCGAATTAGTCCGCCTGCGAGAAGTTGTCCAACAAGGGCGAATCTGTTCGCCTGTGAACGGAACAGTGCTCAAGGTACGTCGGTTTTCAGGCGACTACGCTGATGCGTCGGATACCGTCATGGAGATTTTAGAAGACGCCACGATCGAACCGGTTTTGTATTTTTCGCAAAACAACGCGGACAAACTGCGGGTCGGTGACGAGGTGAAGATTGATATTCGTCCGGGCCTGGAACGCCTTCGCTGCCACATTACACGCATTGGCGAACAGTTGGAATACGCACCGCCGAATATCGAACGTTACTACCGCAAGAATGAGAAATTGTTGCCTGTCTACCTGCAGCCTTACGAAGTCAAGGACATCGAGTCACTACTGTACTTAGGTAGCGAAGTTCATCTTCCACGTTTTTCGTTAGCGACAGCGAAGTAATCTGACTCGCTGTATGGTAGCGGACGAGGCGACGAGTGCTCTGATTGTGGGACCTCGTAGCATCGTCCACTACGCTTATTCTTGATTCGCTGTCGCTTAATGCCCACGAATGCCTCCGCTGCCAATCACTGAAAGAAAGGCGAATTGGGCTCGAAATCCGCTTGCCGGTAACGTGCTCACTCGCTGTCAATACTCACAACAAAATCAAAGATCAAATCATGTATACGTCTATCGATCAACCAAGACATTCCACTGCCAACCACTCGGGAGAAACACTGCCGGTTCAAACTGAGTTGCTAGTCGGGGTGAATTCAACCGCCGTGAATTCCTCTGCATTCTCCGGGCCCAATGCGCCGTTGAAAGCTCCACACTTTCAGAAGAACCGCACGAATAGCGGTATCGAAACAGACGAACCGCGGTATGCGTTGACTCGGGGAGTCTTTGCCATCCCAATCTTGCACGACCGTTCTCCCGACGTGGGACACTCTGCCGAAGGAGTCACGATTGAAATTAGCCGAACCAGCGTCACCTTTGAGTTGGCTACGAGGCCCCGGCCAGCCACTTCGACATGGTTGTTGGGAATTGAAAGCGAGAAAGGCGAATTGGGGTTTACGACGGTTGTTTCGAGATCTGTAACGCAAGCCGGATTGGGGCTACTGATCTCTGCGGCAATCGTTGCACCCGACGACGATCCTCTATCGGACGATAACTTGACGCCGACACTGGACCCAAAGGACCTGACCTTTCACACAAAACTGCCCTTTGCTGTGTTGAACAAATGGGTGTCGTTGGGCGTGCTGCAGACGCGATTGCTCGACCGTATTCTGGTCTGTCGACGCTGCGGTTCGCTGCCGACATTTCGACGTGGATGTCGAAACTGCGGATCCGTCGAAGTGGAATCGCAACGTATGATTCATCACTTTGCCTGTGCTCACGTCGATCATGTTGCCTGCTTTGATCATGCCACGGAACTGGCATGTCCTAAATGCCTTGCAAAGAAGTTGGTTGTAGGTGCAGACTTTGAATACCTTGACGGACCACTGCAGTGCCTCGAGTGCCAATGGTCCGACACCGAACTGATGACGATCGCACGGTGCGGTAGTTGTGGCGACGAATGTGCATTAGACCAAACCGTTGAAAAGGAAATGGTACAATATTGTGTTAACCGACTGGAGTTATTGGATCTCGTCGCTGCGAACGGACCAGTTGTTGGCTGCCCTGCTGCCGCTGCTACTGTTTGATAGCCTGAGATATTCGTTAGGTTCGCTGGCTGTCTGGCTGTGCGATTTTGCCCGTGAACTCGGCTGTGTCTTGCTGGGCAACCGCGCGGAGCCGCAGTTTGGACAGTGTCCATCGGTGTGCGTCGTCATTGCCGGCTTGAACGAAGCCGAAACATTACCTCACACGCTACGGTCTGTTTGGAACACCTATCCGCGGTTGGAAATCATCGTGGTCGATGACGGATCGCATGACGCGATGAGCCGGGTGGCCACGGAATTTTCGCGTGATCACGCGGGGGTGACCGTCCTGAGAAAACGCAATCGCGGCGGCAAATCGTCGGCACTTAACTTCGCATTACCGTTCACAAACGCCGAGATTATAATCGGCGTTGACAGTGACTCGCATGTGGGAGAAAACGCGATTTGGGAAATTGTTCAAGCGTTTCGCGACCCGAAGGTTGGCGCGGTATCCGCCGCCGTCATGGCTCGTAATGCGCACACCAATTTAGTGACGAGGATGCAAGGGTTGGAGTACCTGCGATCCATCTTTTTGGGACGTCTATTTGCGGATCGTGTCGGAACCTTGGGGATCGTTTCCGGAGCGTTTGGCGCTTTCCGTCGCGATGCTTTATTGCGAACGGGGGGATGGGATGTTGGACCTGGTGAAGATGGGGATTTAGTACTCCGCATACGAAAATCAGGCTACCAAATTGCCTTCGCGCCCTACGCGCAGTGTTTCACCAATGTGCCGACGGTCGTCAAGACATTGATCAAGCAACGTCGCCGTTGGGAGTGGGCAGTGATTACGTTGGAGTGTCGCAAACATGTTGACTTGGCAAATCCGTTGGCCAAGAACTTCTGCATCAGCAACCTTACTATGTTGGCGGATCGCTGGACTTTTAATCTGTTTTTGCAATTTGTCTGCTGGGGATACATGGCATGGCTGTGCATTCACGCCAACGAAGACACGTGGAAGCTGTTCTTTTTGTATTACCTGATTTTCTTGGTATTAGAGGCGATTCAGGTAGCCCTCTTGCTGTACTATTCCAACGACCGCCGTCGTGACTTGAGCGTCGGTTTGGCCGTGCCGTTTATGCCGTTGTATCAAGTGGCGTTGCGGGCGGTGATGTTCTACGGCGTTCTCGAAGAACTGTTTTTTCGCCGATCGCACCAAGACAACTTTGTTCCTGAACATGTCCGACGATCAACGTGGCATTGGTAGGTATGCGTCTCCCTCAATCAATCCAGCATCCTCGACAATTGGTATTAGATCTGGGATTGGAACCTCTGTGATTTCACCTGCCAATTCACTCGTCGGCACCGATTCGATGACATCGGATTGGAAAAAGACGTCGAGGTAAGCCAGATAGGTGCCCCGTACGTAGTGAACGGTGGCCACCGCCATCGTGTGTTCGACTTGCGATCGGGCCAGTGCCGTCTCGGCATCGACGGCGCGTTGGATCGCGATATTGACGAATTCCAGTGGAATGTCGACGACTTGATATTTATCGCGTATGGCCTCTACGCGTTGGCGTGCCCCGACAACGCGATGTTGGTTGGCATCATTGGTCACGAAGGCGCGATGCAGTTCCGCAAACGCTGCGTCCAATTCGATGGTGACCTGACGCTGTTGCTCGCGATAGATGGCTTGTTCTCGCATCAATTGGAACTGAGCATTGCGCACCGCAGCATGGCCCTGCCGGAAACCGATGGGAGACTTCCATTCAAACCCAACGGTCCAATCCTGTAAATCACCGCGAAACAAGTCTGAGTAGGCGCCACTGTTGGCCTCACTGGTCGTTCCTAACAAATCCTGGCCAAAACCGTGCATTCGATATTGTCCGATCAAATCGAGTTGCGGCAGTAGGAAATTACGGGCGGCGAGCAGTTCACATTCCAGCCTTCTAATTTTCAGTTGCTGAGTTTGGAGTTCAACTCTCTGCTGAATAGCGAACGCGAACGAAGTTGGCCGGTCAAAGATGATCTCGGCCTGGATCGTCTCATCAACAGGTCGAATCAATTTACCATCGTAAAAAGGAATTCCGATCAAAAATCGCAATCGACGTTCCGCCGCTAACAAGCCCGTCTCGTAGCCGACGGTGCTATTGTCGGACGCGCTCGAGCCGGCAAGCCCGGCGGTTCGACCGATCAAAGCGTCCTCGACCTCACTGACCCATGCATAGTAGCGTTCGCGAGCAAGGGCTTCCTCGGCGCCATCGGCATCGCCCGTCTCAAGCCGTGCCTGCACCACCCGCCATGTTGCCAATGCCGCATCGCGTCCTTGTAACTTGGCATCTAAATTGCGATAGGAAAACGACAGTTCCCAGTAGGCGCGTTCCACATCAAGTAGCAAATCGCGGATAGCGGCTTGAAAATCAGCAATCTCAATGTGGGTGTTTAGCTGGGCAACCCGCACTCCCCGGTAGTTTCCCGGCGAGGAACCTGGACCCGCAATCTCATTGAACGCGCGTCCTGAACCTTGTTTCAAAGGATGACGAATCTCACCCTGAAATCCTCCCGTAAAACTCTGTGAAAACCGATTGAGCGGAGAATTATTTCGATCAAAAGTCGTGAGATTGCCAAGTTTGAATTGGGTTCCGCTACGCGTGATCTTTGAGATCGAAAAATCGAGCAGCCCGAGGTTGGCGCGGGGATCCTGCGTGCCCTTTCCCTCGATCACATTGTTCAGCGTCTGCTCCCTGCCGCTGTAAAGCAAACTCGAGGCAAGCTGGGCGTCGAAATCGCTTAAGGCAGCCTCGACTCCGAACCGGGGATCTGTTCTGACGATCACGGAATCGAACACTGTCGAAACGCTGTCGGGGGCGGAAACAACCGCCCCGCCGATGTCGCGAATAACCTGGCTTCGTGACAAAGCCATCTGGACGACCGAATCGAGTGTCAGCTCCCATGTTTCCCTTTGCTGCGGCGGCAATTGGACGCTGTCAATGGGAATAGGATCATTCGAAACGCATGTGTATTTAACTTCCATCCACTGGGGATCGAAATTCACAATCGAGTCGCTGTCGGTAACAGCAACGTGTGTTGCCGGTCTGAGTTCGCGAGAACGCATCCCGCACCCCACCAGCAAGCCGACGTAACTCATGGAAATGAGCAGACATATCTTCACTGCCAAATTCATAGTAACTTGAATTCGTAACTCGGAAAACACGCCCCATCAAAACAGTTTGTCGTCCTCCAACCCGGCAGGTCATCATTCCGATTACGCGGCCCCCATAGGAAGTACAGTCGTCAAACTCATCGCAAACCGTATCGTCCTTTCGGAAACTATGGCTTGGGACGATACCGGGCGACATAGGGTGCCGTTTGAGCGTCGATGGCGTATCCGACGATTCGTAATGAATCGCCTCAAGTGCAAACGCAGGTAGGCCGGATCAAGTCGCGATAGCGATGCCGATCCGGCGGATACAACCGTGATGGTGAATTCGCTTCCGCGGTCAAGCCGGAACTCCGCTCCGCTGCGTTCCGGACTACGGGCTAGGACAGCAGGGCTTGGACGACTTTGCCGTCGCCGCCGATTTTGAAGGGGCGTCCCGACGGTGAGTAGACTTCTTTGTCGATCGGCAATCCTGCGGCCGCCGCGATGGTTTTGTTGAAATCCGCGACCGACACATGATCTTTGGCAACCGAATGGCCCCGTTTGTCCGATTCACCGTAGGCCTGGCCTCCGCGAATTCCGGCTCCAATCAACAGGCTGCAGAATGCACCGGGGTGATGATCGCGGCCAGCATTGACGTTCAATTTAGGACTGCGTCCAAATTCAGTGGTAACGACAATCAGCGTTTCATTGAACAGTCCTTTGCTATGCAAATCTCGCATCAAGTTGCCCAGGGCGGTATCAAGATTGGCGGCTCGGGTGTCAAGCGACTCGTACAGATTTTGGTGCATATCCCAGCCGCCCGATGTGACCTCAACGAACTGAGCTCCCTTTTCGACCAACCGCCGCGCCAACAAACACCCTTGCCCGAGCGAGTTGTTCCCGTAGGCGTCGCGAATCGCCTTGGGTTCTTCGTTGATGTCAAACACTTTTAATTGATCGCTGCCCATCAATTGATAGGCATCTCGATACGCTTGGTTGTACGCGATCACTTTGCTGTTATCACGTCGTTCTTGAAACGCTTCGTCAAACTTGGTGGCCAGCATCATGCGGCGACTGAACAATTCCGGTGGCAGGTATTTTGGCAGCTTCGTGTTCTGCAGACCCTTGGCTGCATCGGCAATTGGGACCGGTGAAAACGAGGGTGGCAGAAAGCCGGCGCCGGGGTGGCCATTGGTGGACCCAATCAGATAGTTGCTTGGCAAACCGGTGTTGGGTTTGGGGTGTTGTGACGTCATCCACGCACCCATCCCCGGGTGCTGAATACTGTTGAGTTGTTTGTAGGCGGTTCGCATCAAGTAGCGTCCTTGCTCGTGAGCTCCAGTTTCGGTGCTCAATGACCGGACCACCGCGATCGCCCCGGCCAAATAGGACAGCTTGGGAAAGCGGTCTCCGAACATCAAGCCCGGAACACGGGTTTGCGTCGGCTTGGTTTCGCCGGCTTCTTCGACACCTTGTTTCGGGTCGAAGGTATCGATGTGGCTCATCGCACCATCAAGCATGATATAGATGATGTGCTTGGCTTTTCCCGCAGGCGTCGCGGCTGCATCAGCCGAACCGATCATGGTTTGCGAACCAAACGCCCCCGCAAACGAAACGCCAAGCGTCTGCTTAGCGACCATCTTCATAAAATCACGACGCTGCTGGCTTGTGAATTCAGGTCGATTCATCACAGGTTCTGCCTTTATTGAACGAATAGGAATTCGCGAGTGTTTAGTAATGCCCAAATGATATTGCCGTAACCGACATTGTCGTTTTTCATCTGTGACAATTCTTTCGCGGTTATCAACCGATCCTTCTGGGTCGGCATACGACCAAGGACACTCAGAAATATCGCGTCGATGCGATCCTTTGTTTTGTCGATCGCTAACACATTATCGACAATCGCCGATCCGGGCTCGAGCATGACATGGGTGATCGGGCCGTTGAACATCGCCAAGGTTTGTGGGACGGTCGGCTCTTGCTCGGCCGTTTGGATACTTTCCCGGTTGCCTTGACCAAATTGACGTAGGAAATGGTCTGCCGGCAACGGGGATGGCAGCTCGCTGGCGCGGCACAACACGTTGCCTTGATACGCATGTTGGTTCAGCGATCGCCGGTAGGTACCAATGTCGTAGGTCTTTTTAAACTGGTCGGCCAATGCAGTGACTTGATCAAACGATGCATGGTGAAAGTCGATCGAGACATAGGGAGCGATATCCTCGGCGGTCGGTCGCTGGAAAGGCCATGGATTATGAACCGCCATGGTCAAAATTGAATCCCAAACCTGTTCTGCCGTCATTCGCCGGACTACTGGTCCCGGGGCGTAATAGAGTTCTCCGCTTGTGACTTCATAATCGCTGGCTTCACGTTGGTACGTGTTGCTGTACAGGATCGTGCGAATGAACTGTTTCAGGTCGAATCCACCTCGCACCATCTGCTCGCTCAGCAGATCAAGCAGTTCTTCGTTTGCGCAAGGATTGTCTTCGTTGAAATCATCGATCGGCTCGATCACACCGACCCCGATAAATCGCTTCCATAGACGGTTGGCAATCATGCGACTGAACTTAGGATTTTCGGGACTGGTTACCCAAGCGGCGAACTGCTCGCGAGGCGATTTCGATTTGGCTTTGGCGGGAACTTCGTCCCACAATACCGCCGGCTTTACGGGCGAACGAGGCTTGGCGTCCGAGTAGGCGTAATCGTGAGGCAATTTCAAAACCGCCTTGACTTCGCGAACGTCGTACAAACTAGCATTCATCACCCGCCGGTATTGACTGGGGAACCGACCGTATTTGTCACGTCGCCTGGCTTCGTCCTGAATCTCTCGGCGTTTCTTACGCTGTTCTTGATAACCGGGTATATCGCCGCCGATCCGCGTTCGCGTTCCGGCGGTCATCGCAGCAAGTTGATAGAATTGGTACTGGGTCCATTGGTCAAACGGATGGTCATGGCACTGGGCACAACCGATCTGCGTACCCAGAAAAACACGTACGGTATTGTCGACGTAAGCAAGCGGCATCAAGTCGTCGCGAAGCTGAAAACCGACCGCGGGGTTTTCCCAGGTCTTGCCGGTGGCCGTCAACATTTCGTAGACCCATTTGTCGTACGGTTTGTTCGAGCAAATCGAATCTTTGACGTAAGCCAAATAGGGATCCGAGATATTGTCGGGCGACGGTCGCTCGACCAATCGCAACACGTCGGCCCATAAGTTGTACATGTTGCTGACGTAGTCGGGACTGTTGAGTAGTTCGTCGATCAAATCGCTGCGTCGATCGGGATGTGTCGACTGGAGAAATTCCCTCGCTTCGGCTAACGACGGGATGCGGCCGGCCACGTCTAAATACACACGCCGCATGAACACTTCGTCACTCGCCATCGGGTTGGGCGAGATCCCTTCGCTTGCCAATTTGGCTTCGACGGCACGATCGATCGCACGCGATGCGGATTGGATCTCCACGCGCGATCTTCCCTCGACCTTCGCCACATCCATCTGGATCGAAGTTTTCTCAAGCACGCTAGAGGGAAGCTTGATCTTCGGTGGCTTCGGTGGTGATGGTTTCTTTCGCTGTGCATAGACGTCCGGCGCTGTCACGCAAAGCATCCCAACGACCATCATCGTCGCGAAAACACATTGACGACCAAAGCGGCTGGAAACACGCGGATTGACATCCATCTATCGCTGCCCCTTGTCTCAAGAATTCAAGGTCTCAAAAAAATCAAAACGATGTGAGCAAAACAACACGCGGGCCAAGCAAAACATGGAGACCCGGCATCACATTGGAAACTCACGCTGCGTTGTTATAAACGCGGTCACGGCCCCCGTTGAACTCAGGTTTCAGGGGGACAAAGCGTCTTTGTCTGCCAATAGTGTAGCTTGTTCGCGTAGGGGAGACACGAGAAATGGTCGCATTTTGGCGACGCTTCGGGACGACAGTCCCGTTTGCACTCTCCCCCGTTTGAGGTTTCGCCGTACGGGGACAAAAATCAATCGATGTAGCTGTCCAGGAGTCGTAAGACGGATCGGATGCTGCCCAGTGATGCCGTTTCCGATGCGGTGTGATAGCTGGTGGTGGGGATTTGCAGGGTGGTGCCGTTGATTTTACCCTCGGTTGCCGCCGTCAAACGTCCCAATTCGGTCCGGCCAAATGACAGTGGTTTTTCGCGAGTGCGGTTGATCGCTTCGACGTAATCGTCTTTATAGCTGTAGCTGATCCCCAGTGATTCACAGCGATCTTGCAGTTCCATCGTCATGTCGCTGGCAAAAATGGCGGTCGCATCTCGGCGTCGCAAAACGACCTCTTGCGCGGCTGCCGCCAATGGGGTCGGATAGGGACTGGTGTCCAGCACGATCAATCGCTGAGTCCACAATTGTTGACGCAGGAACCACTCAAGGGCATAACGCCAACTTCGCCCTGCTTCCTCGCCGGCGGTGAATAGCACGGTGCCTTGAAATCCACAGCGGAACATGTGAACCAGGATCGCGACCGACAATACATTGTCAAGCTGAGCCGAGATGAAACCGTCGGCGATCGTCAACCGATCAACAAACGAAACCGGAGTGCCCGGTTGCAGGTGGCTCAGTCCATCGATTTCAAAAATCAGGTTGCGGCGATTTGGACAGACAAACGAGCGTGTGATCGCGCCTTGTCCGAGATAGGTACCGACATGGGGCAAATGGGACTGGACCCGTTGGCCGATGAAGCGATCTTGAATCAATTCCATCATCTGTTCGGAGACCGAGTCGCCGTTCAACTCGCCTCGATTGCCTGCGATAAACGCCGCGTATTGGAACTCGTTGGGGCCGGTGCACAGCAATCCGTGACGGTCCACGTGCGCCGACAAGATGATGGAATCGGGCCGATTTCCACAGGCCACCAAGACGCCGTGGTACAGAGAAACATTTACCGACAATTCCTCGAGTTCACGCAACACGACTCGAAAAAAAGCCTGCTCGACACCGACCACCGATGGCTCGCGAACCAAGCCACCTAGCAGGTGCAGAAAATCACTTAACCCAGCGTCACTCGCTGCCGAATGTTTTACCAACGTGTTACGACCTTTGAAAAAGAGAGGTTATTCCGCCTCGGAATTTCATACCATGCGCAACATTTGGCAATCGACAGACATCGCGTCCGATTGCAAAGCGGTCGAGCATCCATGCCACTATTGACGTCCTAGTCTCGCTTGACCCAAGGGTTAATGTCGTCACTGATCTTGACGTTGGAAGTGACAAATTTGACCACCGCGGGGATCACCTCCGGCGACTCATTGACCAACGCGGGACCGCTCAGACTGGTTCGGACCGTTTGCTGTGCCAACCCCGATACTTCGCCTTGACCCACTTTCTTCTTGAACACTTCGATCCGTTTGGCGATGCGAGTCGCTTCCGAGCTTTCCGAGCTGGTGTCGCCTGCGACAATCATGATTGGCAAACGCAACACGTTGGCATCGGTGAGCGTGGTGTCGATCCCGACTCCCTTCAACTGCTTTTCGGGACTGATCAACACCATCGCCTTGACGTCTTGCCCTTGCTTTTTGCTGCCGATCGATGGCCATCGCCAATCCCGCATCGTGAAATGCGACGCCAACACACAGCCTTCGCGAACTCCGATGACGACCAACGCATTCAAGTTCAGTTTGCCGTCGTCGTTTTCATGTTTTAGAAATTGTTTGGCTTCTTCGAGATCCGAGGACAAGATCGCATCAATGTCCCGTTTGTTCATCGTCGACAGATTGAATGTCTGCGTTCGGCCTCGCAGATCAACATACTCTTTGCTGCCGCCGTGACCGCGGTAATCGGTAGCCAGCACCGCACATCCCGCATCGCGAAGGGCAACCACCAGATTGTAATAGGGGCTCACTTGGCCACCCCATTCGTGGACCAGGATCACGGGAATCGCGTCTTTCCCTTTGCTCGAGGGGAAGTAGAAGGCGCGAAGCGCAATCCCGTCCCGGGTTTTCAGCGTGACGGGACGTGGTTTCAGCGCCGGATCCTCTTTTTCTTTGCCTTTCGCTTTCCGGTCTTGGCCGACTGCGATCGAGGCCACCACGATGCTCATCGCAAGCACCATGAACATCACAACCATGCGGCGAACGGCATTATGCGTGGGCGCGGCATCATGCGTGGGGGCGGCACTACGGGATAGGTCAGAAGAATATTGCTGGGACTGGACGGCTACCGCGCTTCGCATGAACGACTCCTAAACGTATTTTTCCGGTCGGATTAAAAAGCTGCTCGCTTCTTTAACTCGCTGTTCTGATTCTCAGTTGGCAACGTGACCTTTCGGGCTCGCTGCACTTGGTTTGTCTCTTTGGTCTCTTTCGTCTTTCATCTTACCTAGCCGGCGGTTGCAGAGTCTAAGCGAATCGTGCAACCGAAATGCCCCCATTCAGGGGCACTCAAAGCGGGGTGGGGGGACGGGGTCGATGAGTTGGAAAAGAGGGGAGGGCGTAAATCTAAACGAAACCGCCCTCTTAAAGGTTAAACTGCCCCGTCGCGTGGGTCAAACTGAGCGGACAAACAATCCACGTTGATCTATACTGTCGCCTTCACGCGGTATGGGCTCTCCTTGCGCGTCTCGCCGAATTCCCCGCAAAAGTCCCGAATCTACATTTCGGAAACGATACTCCTACCTTTCTGTCCAAAATCGATAATGAAGTATTGCCCCCCTTGTTGCCTTGCCGCCGCCCCTCTTTCACGCTTGTTGATCTTGGCAGACGCCGCTGTTTCGAAGTGTGCCATCGCAGGCGTGGTTTGGGGCGTGCTGGCCATTGCGACGCAGTCGTGCCTGTACGCTCAGCGAAACCTGACTGATATTCCGCAGCCAGATCCGGTGAGCGAGTCGGCGGAAATGCGAGTGGCCGAATCCGCAAGCGTCAATCTTTACGCGGCGGATCCTCAGATTCGCAAGCCCATTCAGATGAACTTTGATGCCTCGGGGGCGTTGTGGGTGGCGACCAGCGAGGTGTACCCGCAAATCAAACCGGGCGAATTGGCTGACGACAAAATCGTCGTGCTGCGCGACACCGACGGCGATGGCGATATCGACCAATCGACCACGTTTGCCGACGGATTGCTGATCCCAACCGGAGTGATTCCCGATGGCGTGAATGCTTGTTACGTCGCCGACAGCACGCAGTTACTGCATCTCGAGGATACCGATGGTGACGGAGTCGCGGACCAACGCCGCGTCATCTTTAGCGGTTTTGGTACCGAAGACACGCATCATCTGCTGCACACATTGCGTTGGGGCCCCGATGGATGTTTGTATTTTAATCAATCGATCTACATTCACAGCCACATCGATACCGCGTATGGCACCCGGCATTTGGATGGAGGCGGAATTTGGCGTTATCGCCCCAGCACCGGTCGATTGGAAGTTTTCTGCAAAGGATTCATCAATCCATGGGGCCACGTGTTCGATGAACAAGGCGAATCGTTTGTCACCGACGGGGCCTGTTTCGAAGGCATCAACTATGCGTTTCCCGATGCCGTCTTCATTACATCACCGGGAGCACGGCGGTGGGTGAGTGGATTGAACCCAGGAAGCCCGAAGCATTGTGGGTTGGCGGTTTTGTCGGGGACGCACATTCCCGCGGATTGGAACGGGGATTTGGTCACCAACGATTTCCGCAGCCACCGAGTGTGCCGCTTCGAAGTGACGGCCGAGGAAAGCGGATTTCGCAGTCAACAACAACCTGAAATCATCACGACATCGCATGTTGCGTTTCGCCCAATCGATGTGCGGATGGGCCCGGATGGCGCGATTTATATCGCCGATTGGTACAACCCGATCATCCAGCATGGCGAGGTCGATTTCCGTGACGAACGACGCGATCGCAAACATGGTCGGATTTGGCGAGTCAGTTTTCCCGAGCAACCTCTGGATCATTGGCCCGAGTTTTCGAGCCAGTCGACTGCCCAATTGTGCCAATTGCTCGAAGATCCGTCGCTCGACGTTCGCCAATTTGCTCGCGAAGAACTATGGCGACGAGCGGCAATCGATTCCGCCGACGTGATGAAAACGATCCGTGATTGGCGAGACGTCGACAATGCCAACACCGCGATGCGTGCGTTGGAGGTACTGTGGATGAACGAAGTCGTTTCGGCTGCGAATCTAGAGGACGCAGAAATCGCCATCGCCGCGGGCAAGCAAGCCGAGAAACGCGTGCTCGGAACAGCGCTGCGAAGCATTTGGCGTAGCCGCGAGAACGTCGCCGCCGACAGTGATGTCTTTGCCGCCATTTCGCAGATGGTATTCGCGCAAGCGGATGCAGCGGATCCAAGAACGCGGTTGGAAGTGGCCGTGAGTGTGGGCCAATCGCGCGCCCAACGCGATGCATTAAATGCCGTGATCGGCGTTGCCAAACATCCGCTCGACAACTATCTGGATTTTGCGGTCTGGCAATCGTTGCGAAAACTGGATGCGGCGTCGCCATCGACGTCCATCTTGGAACAAATCGATTGGAAATCGAAAGAACGCGAATTGGCGATTGCCGTGCGTGCGATCGCTAATCCCAAGGCCGCTCAAGTCGCGATTGAAATGCTGCAGCGTGACGACGTGAATGCGTCCGCGGGGGATGAATTGTTTTTGGCCGCGGTCCAGGCGGGCAACGCGAATCAGCTTGGTCAATTGCTGAAAATGTTGACTCGTACCTCGTCCACCAAGCCGTCGGCAGCACGGTTGACCGCGCTGCTCGAGCGGACGAAGTCCGATGGGACGATCCCTGCCGAAGCAAATACGAACGTCGCGGGGGCAGTCGCCGATGCTGAAACGCTCGCCCGCAACCCTCCGTGGCGTACGACGCTGTACCGGGCGGTTGCCACGTGGAAGCTGAGCCAAGCCGAGTCGGCGCTGATCGAAATGCTGCCGCAAGCATCCGGCGATAGCCGAGTGGCGTTGATCGAGGCGATTGGATCGTTCGGGTCCGACAAGGCCAAGCAGACGATCCGCGGACTGCTCGATTCGCAAGACACGCAAGCCCGCATTGCTGCAACGCAGGCGATCGCAACGCATCGCCCGCGAGCTGCGTTTGCTGCGGTNATCAAGTTGGTCCAAGACAAAGNGACGGTCGAGGAAGG
>NZ_ANOG01000138.1 GCF_000346295.1 Rhodopirellula maiorica SM1
TCAAACCGCTTACGGATTACGCTCCCGACGTCCCGGGGGTGGCAAACCAGATTGTTCAAAAAGCAATGCGGTTCGATGTCAACGAGCGTTACCAATCTGCCGCCGAGCTGAATGCGGACGTCCGCAAGGCGATCACGATGCTCGAGCGTGGTATCACCGGCAACGCCTCAGATGACTATCATCAACCGATGGCGGAGCATCAAGATGATGACGAGATACCATCGAACGAGGGCGAAGGTTACGTGGTGTTGTTGGTCGAGTCAAAAATTGGTCTGCAAAACGCCATCCGCGACCGGCTAAAGGCACGTGGGTATCGTGTTTTAATCATTCAAGATCCCAACCGCGCGTTGGCTCGATTTGCCACTGACGACGAACAGCCAGCCGATTGCGTGATTTTCGGCGCCGCGGATTTGGGAGTGGACGCTGTGGACGCCTACAACCGGTTCGCCAAGGATGAAAACACCTGCAATATCCCCAGTATCTTGTTGATTGACCGACGACAAACCAATTTGATTCAAGCGGCGCTTCGCGGCCCCAAACGCAAGATGCTGGGGTTGCCGCTAAAGGTGCGGGAACTGCGTCAAGCGCTTAGTCAATTGTTGGTCGGTGTGGATCGACGTCCTGCGGGGACGTACTAGCGTTCGTTTTCGGCGAGCCGCAATCGTGCTTCGTCCGCCCAGGGGCTGTCGGGGAACAATTCCAAGAAACGTGCCCAGTGGTGAATCGCTTCGTCGGTTCGCCCGAGCGAATCGAGCGTCTTGGCAAGGTGATAGTGCACATCGGAGTAGTCTTCAAAGATCCGCAGGGCACCTTGGAACGAGGCCACACCAAGTTCGGGTTGTCCGGTTTCGGCCAACACGATTCCCAGACTGGCGCGTGCCTCGACGAATTCGGGGTCGATTTCGATGGCACTGTAGTAGCGTTCACGCGATGCAATCGTTTCTCCGATTCGGTACAGCAATTCGCCCATTTGAAAATTGATATCCGCACGCGGGCCATCGCGTGCCAAGATCGCGTGGTAGAAATCGATGGCGCGCTGCAAGTCGTCTTCGTCCTCGGCTTGATACGCTGCCATTAGCAATTCGTCCGAGTCATCCAGAGCTCGATTGCCAACGGGAAACGAGGTGTCATCGTCGCGTACCATCGACAACACCTGCCCCGCGGCAAAGTCATCGTCGGTTGATGCGGTTTCGACATCATCGAGAGCGTCAAAATCAAAATGCAATTGGCCTCCCGGTTCGACCAATCCTTCGCCGTGCCGCAGCAGCACCAATTCGCCTTCGACCAAAATCGATAGCTGCTCAAGCGGCCGATGGATGTCCGGCAGCAATTCAACCCACTGGGCCAATCGCTGCTCAATCGCTTTGGGACTTTCTCCCGACGCAATCCAATTTGCCAACCGTTTGGCCACCGCGACCTCGGCAAAATCGAAATACGGCAACCGGTGCATCGTTTCGACCGGTGTAATCAATCCCAACCGTTGCCAGCGGCGGACCACCCGCACGGAAATGCCTAGCAAGTGGGCTAACATCGCTGGTGTGTAGTAGCGTTGGGCCGATTGCTCGAAATCCACCAACCCCAACCGTTGCCAAAGCTCGGACTCGTAAACAATTTCACGAGTTCCGGTGGCAATCGCGTGCCGCGTCGACTCAGTCAACAGATCCGATTCGAGCACGGGGGATTGATCGGCACCAATCACGACCCAATCGACGTCGGCAGCCCGCTGCTCGACGATTGTCGCGCCATAGGAACGCAGCAAATTGGCGGCCTCACGACGCGTCATACTTCCAAAACGCCCCACCAAGGCAATTTTCAAGTTGCCAAGCGTCCCCGCCTCGGACTCGCTATCGGCCGCCGCATCGGACAATCCAGCAGACTCGCCCAAATCGGACTCAGCCAAGTCATCAGAATCGATTGGCTCGTTCAAGCGTGGCATCTCTTGGGGGGCGGGCAGGGGAAAAAGGCGATAGAATTTGGGGTCACTGGATCGCGGTCACTCCCACGATCCAGTCTTGGCCACCGAGTCGATCGGTTTGCCGGATCATTATCCACAAACTTGGCAAACACTCTAGAGACGAACCTTGTCGCGAACGAGTGGATCTATCATTCTGTGGGATTGCCGTGAGTGGGCAAGACGATCGCTGGTGGGCCTTTAGGCAAACTGGAGGAAAGTCCGGGCTCCGCAGGATAGGATGGTCGATAACGTCGACCGGCCGCGAGGCTAGGGAAAGTGCAGCAGAGAACAGACCGCCGAACGGTCAGACGCGGTCGTCACACGACGACCAACTTTGACGCGTGGTAAGGGTGAAACGGTGCGGTAAGAGCGCACCAGCAGCCGAGGTGACTCGACTGGCTTGGTAAACCCCATCCGGAGCTAGACCAAACAGAGTGCAGTGGTGCGAATCTTTCGAGGTTCGCATTCCGCGAAGCGATCCGCTTCGTTTTCGACATTCGGGTAGGTCGCAATTGAGGCGACGAGCAATCGTCGTGCACAGATAAATGGTCGTCGGCGCATGCCATGCATGTCGTCACAGAACCCGGCTTACTAACCCGCTCACGGCAATTTTCTTCGTCTGCAGCCCCGCCGCCACTGTGGATGAAGCGGTGGCACTGCCGTCATCACTCGGCAATTACTCCGCAACGCCCAATCGCTGCATTTGATATTTTCCATCTAAAATATCACGCCACCACGATTCGTTATCCAAGTACCACTGGACCGTTTCTCGCAACCGTTCCTCCAGCGTTCGCTGCGGCTTCCAACCCAAATCGTTTTGGATTTTGCTGGAATCGATCGCGTAGCGAAAATCGTGGCCTGGCCGATCTTTGACATGGGTGATCAGATCGCTGTAGCTTTTCCCATTGGCTCGAGGCCGAATTTCATCCAAGATGCCCACAATCGCGTGGACCAGATCGATATTGCGGCGTTCGCTATTGCCGCCAATGTTGTAAGTTTCCCCCGGCGTTCCTCGCGTCAGCACGGTCAGCAATGCTCGCGCGTGATCCTCGACGTACAACCAATCTCGTACGTTCAGCCCTTCGCCATAGACTGGCAACGGTTCTTCACCCAAGCATTTGATAATCATCAACGGAATTAACTTTTCCGGAAAATGATACGGGCCGTAATTGTTCGAGCAGTTGGTCACCAGCACGGGCAACCCAAAGGTGGTTTTCCAGGCGCGAGCCAAATGGTCTGACGCGGCCTTGGTTGCCGAATATGGCGAGTGTGGGTCGTAGCGAGTCGTCTCGGTAAACATGCCAGTATCACCGAGCGATCCATAGACTTCGTCGGTCGACACGTGCAAGAAACGAAACGCATCACGTCGCTCGCTTGCCAATGCATTGTAGTGCCGAAGACTGCTGTCGAGCAGATTGAACGTTCCCACGACGTTGGTCTGAATAAATTCAGAGGGTCCATCGATTGAGCGGTCCACATGCGATTCGGCTGCCAAATGCATGACGGCATCGGGATCAACGCTTTGGATGACTTCGCCGACCACGACCGGATCAGCTAAATCTGCCTGAACAAACGAATAGCGTGGCGAATCGGCGACATCGGCAAGCGAATGGGGGTTACCGGCATAGGTCAATTTGTCCAAGTTAACGACGTCGTGATCGGTGTCCGCCAACAAGTGACGCACTAGATTCGTGCCGATAAAACCACATCCGCCGGTTACAAGGATCTTCATAATGGGTTCGGTCTAGCAAGAGATGAGCGGAAGCTGAGTGAAACGTTTCCAAAACGATAGTCAGCAACGCGTTGTTTTGAAAGCGATTGCAAACTTTCCCCATAATTTAACCGATTTGGCTGTGGTCACGAATCCGAACATCGCGATTAACCCTCCGGTTCCTGGCAATCAGGGCATTGGATGACGGGTTATGCGAACGCAGGGACCATTTCCGTCTGGACCGCTTCGTCGGCGACCAACACAAAGTGGCACGGCAGCAGAGGACGAATGGTGACGGGGCGGCCGAGCGCGCTGCGGGCAATCCGAGCGATCTCTCGCTCGCTGAACGACGATTGAATTCGGGCCACGGCGTCATGACGACACACGGCCGAACGGACCAACAATCGCGACGCGACATTCACCAAGGCACAGTTCAAGCGACTGCGTTTAAAATCGCAGACGATCATCGCTTGTTGACACGATACCTGCATCGATTGCAACAAACGAAACGCTTGCGATTCGTCCAACCGGTGCATCAACATGGTGCTGATGACCACGTCAAAACCAAGCGGTAGTGGCGATTGAAAACTATTCAGCTGAATGCTCTGTACCTCTACAGATGATCGCTTGGCCAACCGTTGCTGTTCTTCGATCGCGTGCCGGTTCGTATCAACCGTCGTGATCCGCAGGTCTCGGCGATCGCGTGCTGCTTTGACCGCCCAACGAACGGCTAGATCCCCGTTGCCGCTGGAAACATCCAACACCGTCAATGGACGTCGCGACGTATTGGATTGGTATCGCGTGATCAGCGGGTACAACGCGTCGGCCACCCGAGTCACTTGGTTCAGCCGTAGCTCATCCATCCGCACTCGCTGAAATTCAGCTGCGTCGATCGCTGGATCGTCAATCCATACCGGTTCGCGTACTCGATCGAAACTCATGTCTCGTCATTACCTTAATCCGTGCGAAGGACCTATCAAATTAAGGATACCATTTTTGCGGTTCAAGGACACGATTGCGGCGGATCACGTCGGTTCGGCGATCGAGTGTCCCGCGTCGCTTGGTTTGCGGCTGTACAACCAAATGGCGGCCACGATCGTGCATAACAAAACGCCGATACTGACCCACTGCGAGATCGAGAGGTTGGTTCCAAATTGTCCCTGCTCGTCGACGCGAATCATTTCCAGAACAAACCGCATCACCGCATAGGCCGCGAATCCCAGCAACATGATCGCGCCGTCTCGCCGCAACACCAACGACAACGCACACAACAACAAACAAACACTCAATCCCGAGACACTGCTAATCAGTTGTGCCGGTTGCACCGGAACCGCGTGTTGCGGCAACTGCTGAGGTGTCCAGCGATAGATTTTTCCATCGATCATCGCCACCACGCCGCGAGGCGACTGTTCGCGCGGCAAGTCTTTTGAGAAACCATCTTGATAACGGTCATCCAGACGAATCTGTTCGACAATGCTACCGACCTTGATCCCCGCGAACTCAGCCAAACTGTCGCTGGCAACGTCCGACACCTCGCCTGTCGTCGGATCAAAACGCAAACCGATCAGATCGCCTTGCAGCGCTTGGTCTTGGTAAACCGGACTGCCGGGGGGAAAGCGAAGCGCGGCCCAATAATCTTCGCACTGACCGCCGTAACAACAACCGTTCATCAAACAGCCGATGCGGCCGAAAAACAGACCAAGGAACATACAGGGCACGATTGCGTCGCCCAGTTTCAGCAGTGGCAACTTATGACGCGCGATGTAAAAACTGCCCGCCAAGAAACCACCGATGAACGATCCATAAACGACCAAGCCGCCTTCGGTGAAAGTCAACATTCGCCGAACCGTTTCGACAAACGAATCGGCCATAAAGTGATCGTGATATTGGACCACGTAAAACAATCGGGCGCCGCCAATGCCACCAATGAATACCCACGGTGCCATATTCAAAACGACATCGGGATTGATTCCCCGCCGCTTTGCACGGACCATCGCCAAACCGACAGCGGACAGTACCCCCAACAGCAACATCACTCCGTAGCCGCGAATCGCCATCCCGACCGCTTCGCCATCGACGTTCTTCAATTCGACGCTGGGCAAAATGAATGCGACGGCGGCTGCAAACAGCCCCCACATCAACCCTTCGGTCGCAAGGAAACTGCCGACCGCCCCCCCGTGACGCTTGACCATCACGGCGCGAATCACCAGTGCTAACCCCAGCAGGATCAAGACCCAACCGAAGCCAAAGATTGGCAATCCGGCAATTTCGTGTGGAATCAGTATCAAGGTGCGCCGCATGGGCCGATCGCCTTTACGTAATGGAGGGCAGGAATCACACGCCGGAAAAAAAAAGTGAAGGCAGGGGGCAGCAAGCCTCGCAGACCGAATGACATTTCGGCGTTCGCGTGCCCGTCGTTTTCATGTTTGTTTTTTCTGGTTCGCTGCGTCGAAGTCTCCCTATCGTGGGACCGCGTCGCAATCGTTGACGGTGAGGTTTGGGTTGGTCTGGACGTGTCGTCGGCGTATTTTCTACGCTGTTGACGGTGAAAGCGTCCAGGTGGATGCCTCGAAATCCAAAGAAACATCAAACGATGTTTTTTTGACGTTTTGTTTATCGTACCCGAGATTGTCATGCTTCCCATGTTCAAGCACCGCTACCGAATGGCAATTTGGCTTGCAATGATGGCATTTGTCGCTTCTGCAGGCGATGTTTCCTATTCCGCCGATTTCCGTGTCACCACCGAAATCTACGAAAATGCCAGTCCCAAGCCGGCAGCAAAACACTTGATCCTGTTTGCTGGTAATTTGACCTACGACCTGGCTGAGATCCAAAATCGCGATGTCACCGTTTACGATCCCGACCGCAAACGCGTGATATTGCTCGACCGGGTGGCAAAAACCCGAACGACGATCAACACCGAAGATCTGGTGCGAATTACAGCTCAAGCACGGGCGGCGGCGGAAACGAGCGAGCAGCAACAACGTCTAGGGATAGCCGCTTCCCCCGAAAACCAAGGACCCAAATATTCGATTTCATACGGCGACGCCCGCTATGAAACGACTACGGAAACCCCCAGCGAAGCGGAAATGGCAGTTCGATACGGTCAATTTGTCGATTTGGCCTCGCGTCTAAATTTGGTTCACCGGCGAGGGCTCCCTCCGTTTGCCCGCATGTCACTATCGCAGCGGATTGCCTCGGACGGCAAAATCCCCACCGAAACCACGTTAACGATCCGTCGCGGCGTCCAGGTCGACCGTTTTCGATCGAGTCACACCTTCATTTCAACGCTTAGCCAGCAGGATCGTCAACAGATCGACGAGATCGGTGGGATGTTGGCTCTGTACAAGGAAGTACCGCTTTAAGAATCCGGCGAATAAGCCAAGTTTGATTACAATATCCGCAGCGAAACCTTTTCTCGTCGCCGCGGTTCAATCAAGCATGAATACTACACGCACAATCGCTACCGTTTTCTGCTTTTCGCTCGCCGTTGTTGCCGGTTTTTCAATGCCGGCAAAGGGTCAAGATCGCGGACGAGGTGGGTTCGACCGGGGTGGAGGGGACCGTGGTGGAGGAGACCGTGGCGATCGAGGCGGAGGGGAGCGAGGCGGATTCGGGCGTGGTGGGCCTCCCGGTGGTGGCCGCGGTGGGTTTGATCCCGCATCGATGTTGCAGCGGCTGGACACCAACGGAAACGGCGTGCTCGACCCAGACGAGCAACAGGGGCCAGCCCAATTTATCATTGGCCGGATCCAGCAAAGCGACAGCAGTGTCGTGTCCGGCAAACCCATTCCTTTGGACAAAATCACCAAAGCGTTCGAGAAGATGCGCGAAGGAGGCGGGGGTGACCGCGACCGCGATCGTGATCGGGATGACAGAAGCAGCCGCCGCAGTAGTAGCGAAGAAGCATGGACCGCCGAACTGCTGGTCCCCGGTTTCGGTGTCGAGATCGATCCTATTCCGCTGCTCGGTTTTGGTGCCGCTTCTGAATTGATGTCGGTCGAAATCAGCGATAAAGACAAACAGGAAGCTGCCGAGCGAATGCGAGAGTACGATCGCAACCGCGATGGTTTCCTGAGCAAAGAAGAATTGTCCCGCGGACGTTTTGGCGGCAATCCTCTCGATTTTGATCGCAACCGCGATGGCCGACTTTCGGCGGACGAATTGGCGGTTCGCTATGCACGTCGTCGCGAAGTCAATGAGGTGAACGAAGCCGAGCGTAAACGCGAAGAAAGTCGTCGACGTGATCAAGATCGCCGAAAAACGGTCGATGAGGTCGATTACTACAACGGACGCCAATCGTATCGCGTTACCTCGACCGGTTCGCTGCCCGAAGGCACGCCTGGTTTCTTTAGTGACAAAGACGCCAACGGCGATGGGCAAGTCGAAATGGTCGAATTCGCCAGCGAGTGGTCGGACGAAAAAGTTGCTGAGTTTTTCCGATCCGACTTGAATGGCGATGGCATCATCACCCTCGAAGAAGCCCGCCAAGCGGTGGAAATGGGCAACCAAACCACAACCGAAACTGCTTCGACGAGTTCTTCAAGCTCCTCAGGATCGGCATCATCGTCGGCCAGCAGTTCCGGGGCAAAACCGGACGAGAAACTGATCAAATACGCCGAGCGAATTATCTCACGCTACGACAAGAACAAAGACCAAGCGCTGACTGCGTCGGAGTGGTCGACGATGTTGATGAGCCCCGCAGCGGCGGACGGTAATCGTGATGGCCGCGTGACGATCATCGAGTACGCATCGTGGATGCAAGCGCGCTCGAAATAATCACGCTCGAAATAACCACACCTAAAGCAAACAGCGCAGGCGATCCCTTGCCGTGAACGGCGACGGTGCTGGCAATGGTGCCCATGGCACCGCTTTTAACGCAGCTCGATCGTTAAGGGTTCAATTTCGAAGCGACGCTTCACCGTCGCCTTCTCAAATGCATCGTCCGCATTCATCTCGCTTCGTTCGAGCGTCCCCGAGAATCCGATACGCTCGGTTGATTCGGGGTCGAATTTTCCATTTTCGTTTTGATCATCAAACGCAACGATGGCAAAATCGGAGGAGATATCCCCCAGCGTCAACTGCATTGACGCAGCACCGCTTTGGAACGGGATTTGGTCACTCCAAAGCGGATCAACCTGTTCGGCAAACGCTTCGGACGATGCATAAACGGCCACCACCAAGGTGCCCTCGTCTTGGCCCTCTCCGGTGATGATCAACGACAGCAGACCGCTGGCCTGCGAATGACTCTCGTTGCCCGCCGACTCGTCCGTCACATTTGCGTCCCCGATCAATGCCGCTTGTGGGAATCGCGGCGCGACAAAACGAGATTGCCGGTACAGCAGGATCGCCGAGCCCAATACGACCAGTCCCGCCAAAAACATCATCAATACATTGCCGTGATTCTGAGCCCACAAACTGTCTTGCTCGCGGGTGTTGAGCGAATCCGTAAAGTTGGCGTCGTCTTGGTTCTGCATGTCTATTGGCTACTAGGGTGAAAGAGAATCTGCGAAGCGAGCCATCCGTTAAGCGAGAGATTACCTCGGCCCGATTCACTTCACCATTCTATCGTGATTTTGCGTTTGGGGGCAGCAGCGAAATGATTGCGGGAATCGCCAGCCGATGGGCCGAAAGACGCATGTGATTGTTTTCAGCGCGTCAACGCATTAGGCTGTGCTATCACCATTTACGTCCCTTTTTGCGATAGAGATTCAAACATGGAAACTTGGCCCATCGGTGTGTTCGCGTCGGTCGATGCGGGACTCGGAGTTGGTTGGAACGTGATCTCGGAATTGAAAGTTCCCACGATTCAATTGCACGCACCCCATCGAGAAAATCGGACTGCTGAAACGGCCGAGTCACTCCGAGCTCAGCTGGGCGAACTCGGTGTCCGCTGCACCGCGGTTTTTGGTGGTTTCGAGGGCGAAAGTTACGCTGACATCCCGACCGTCGTCAAAACCATCGGTTTGGTGCCCGCCGAAACGCGAGAAAGCCGCTTGCAAGAGATGTGTGAAATCTCTGACTTTGCCAAGCAACTCGGTTGCGACACGGTGGCGCTGCATCTCGGTTTTGTTCCCGAGGACCCTAGCGACGAAGGTTATGCCGAAATCGTCGAGGTCACCCAAAAACTGTGCGATCATTGCAGCAACAATCATCAATATCTGCACCTGGAAACTGGCCAAGAAACCGCCGAAGGCTTGCTCGAATTCATTCAGAATGTCAAACGAGAAAATCTGAAAATCAATTTCGACCCTGCCAACATGATTCTCTACGGCAGCGGTGAACCGATCGATGCGTTGCAGAAGGTGGCCAAGCACGTACGCAGTATCCACTGCAAAGACGCAACGTGGAGCGACAAGCCGGGCGAAACCTGGGGGCGGAAGTTCCGCTCGGCGATGGTGCCGTCGACATCCGCAAATACCTGCAAACGCTCAAAGAGATCGGCTACACCGGCCCGCTGACGATCGAACGCGAGATTCCTCAAGACCCTGAGCGTCAGAAGCAAGAGATCAGCCATGCAATCGGACTGCTCAACAAGCTGAAATCGGAACTGCTCGCTTGA
>NZ_ANOG01000139.1 GCF_000346295.1 Rhodopirellula maiorica SM1
TAAAGCAGGGGAGTGATCGGTGCTTGTCCGTCAAGCAACCTCGATCAAAAGAGTTCGAACGTTCGTGAGATGGGAACGTCCAAGAGAGTCGAACCGCCAAGCGATTCGCGGGTACCATCGGTGACGTCAACGTCCGAGCTTGCTGGCTCGTTCTGTCGAGTACACCCGATGTCTGTGCCAAGCGGCGATGACGATTGCGGCCGTCATCCATCCGCGTTGACACGATGTGTTTGGCTAAGCGGCTATTGCTGCTGATTTCATCCATTGAAATTCTGAGAAGTCGCTTCCGTCATCTGATCCAAAATACTGAGCCCTGCGGCAGGCATACTTCCAACCGTTGTTCTCAAACACATACACGTATTCGCATCCCGAATCCGCCGCGTATGCTTTGAGTGCCGATACATCGACAAAACTCTTGGCCTCAGTATTCTCGCCCTCTCGAATTTCTTCGGGATCGCGCCCGAAGTAGGAATGGGCTCCATAGTCTTGATCGTCAAAGTCGCGGCTCCATCCGACGTCTTCACCAAGCGATGACATGTCGCCAAGGCTTAATAAGTGGCAGATCTTAGCTTCATCGAGATAGTGCTCGACTAAGGTCCGACCAACGCCGTCTAGGTGACCGTCCCAGTGACAGTAACAGCCAATGAAACCATCCTTCGTCTTGAGCGAGATAAATGAACGTGTAGCCATATTNTTAGGGGGAATGAAATGGGGGAACTGCCGTGATCCAATCACGACAAACAACTCGGTGCCGTCCACACTTCCGCCGTCCGCAACCGGCGGCGAGCATGGATAGCAACCCGAGTGATCGGGTATCGAAGCGACTAAAATTGATCCGCTTCGCTGGACACTTGGACGACGACCGCTTCCGCATCGGCGACGTATTGCATTGCACGCTTGAGCACTTCGATTGCCTGCGGCAACTCGGTCAAGCCGAACGATGAGCTGAACTTGGCGGTATTGCCATCCATGTAACGTTTTTGCAGGTTGACACTGCGGACGATGCGGTCCGATTCGCCCTCGCGTTCGATCTTTCGGGCGAAGACACTGGCGGAAACGCTACCGATGCGAATGACGTGTTCTGGGTTTTGGCGACTCATGATTCATTTCTCTCTCAAAGTTCACGCGAAGCCATCCGGCCTCTCGCGATATTGGTTGGGTTAGAAGTCCAAGCAAAATGGGAAAAGAGCACTGCTTGGCGAGATGAGGAAGATGAATCAGCAAAGCAACACGCTGCGGATTGCGCGAAGCAATCACGATCATGTTGTTCGATGCGTCGGTCGTAAGCGACCGAAAGGGAAGCGGGCCAAGGTCAGGGAATGACCCGCTTATTGGTTAGTGACTAATCGTTTGCACGATCCTTGGTCTTGTTCTCAAGCTCGGAAACGTAATTCCAAGCCAGGTGCATCAAAAAAATGAGGGTCGGAGCTTCTGACAAAGCAAAGCTAGTGCTTGTCTTGAAATCCTTGCCAACTTTGTAAACGCGTTGTGCCGAAAGCTTGTAGAACGTTTTACCGTCCGAAGTGTTCGAGAACACCGCAACACTGATGCCGGAAGAACGGAAGACACGAATTGGTTCGTTGGATTGGCCGTTTTGGGTTTGATTGCTCATAGGTAGAGGGGGAATTGATGGATAACGTCACGCGAAACGTGACAACAAAAGTCCACACGCAACACCGGCGTGGTACGGCACCCTGACTGCTATACGCTAGCCGGTGGTGCGACGTGTGGTCGGTTGGGTTGGTCGATCTGGACGGCAGACGCCGTCACATTCTTGACCAACGGTCCAGTGATGCCCTCGTGATCCAAGGCGACATCACCAGTGAAAAAATTGTCTGGGTTCAGGGTGGTTTCGCTCATCATCAACCAGTGCTCTTTGCCTGGCTTGTCATTCATTTCGGCCATCGTCTTCTTGGCCCGGTAGTCGTTGGTGGTGATGAACAGCACGCGAAACGAATCGAGCGTGGTAGCGGGAAACAACTTCCGGTGTGTCTTGGTGGTGGCCATACGGTCGTAACCCTTGGACTTCCGAGCTGCGATTTGCCGTGGGCTCGAGGTCGCCAAATCGACTTCCACGAAGAACACTTTGCGTTGTCCCCGAAATTCGAGAACGAACGCGGCGTCGGGCGAACAGGACAGCGGCGGTTTTTCAGAAAATTGGGTGTGCAAGTAGTACTGATCGGTCTTGGCATCACCCTGGTTGACGATCGTCCATTCAGTGACCCACTGCACCATGTCGAGTTCGGGCACTCGTTCCACCGCCGCCTCAATGAGCAGGCGTTTTTCGTTGATTGCGATCCAATGGGAGAGCCGATCCGCCCGAGGCGTCCGCGTATTGGAGGCGAGGAACTCATCGCTGCCGAAATAGCTCGCCAGTGCCTCCGCTCCTTTCTTTGTGGCGTAGTAGACCGGCGCGGCACCATTCGTACCCGGCAACGCTACCGGCACGCGGTGCTTGACGACGTAACCAGCTTTTCCGAGACGCAACAGCCGCTTGCGCGTACCACGCCCGCTCGCGTGACCGGCGCAGCAGATCGCTTGGACCATTTCTCGGGTCAGCACATAGTAGTGGGCGACCGCTTTCAAGACCGCCATGTCCAATTCAGTGAGTTGCATCAACCGACCCTCGTAATACCGTCATTGCATGATGAGCAAAAAAAGATACCGAACGATTGCTGAAAAGAAGCAAGGTTCGGTAGAGACGGTCCCAGGCGGGAGCAATTACAACCAAGCGATTGGTCTTCAGCGTCACGAGGACGCTGGCGGACAAAACGTCATGGAGGCACTCGGCGAGCGAGCGATGCCTTATTTGTACGCCGAACCCGAACTGAGTCAAGTCCGGCGTACAATCTTTTTCGAAGTCCCTGATAAGGCTAGTCATCGAGATGCCACCTCAATCCAAGTACTTCGTACAACGGCCGCCAATGAGCATCGAAAAAGTCATATCCGATGCCATCGACCCCGACCAACAAATACCCGTCCAGGTCGTAGACAAACAGTCCAGTCTCGGGAATAACTTGCCAACCAGCATCAACGAGACGCTGGCGATCAAAGTCATCACCAAAGTCGAAACTCGACATCTGGTTGCGAATCGCCCGAACTTGCCATGGCCCTTGAACCAAAAACAGCGATGCACACATGGGCATTGCTGCCGGACGGTCACGCGATCGGAGTGCGTCGGCAATCCAATCAGCAGGGATCGCAACCAACGTCATGCACGCAAACTCTTTCACTGCGTCCATCAGCGATGGGAACGGACTGGCCGGTGTTGTGTGCGGCGGTGAACGCCGCAGGTGTGAAGATAGATCCTCCATGGGTGAGAGAAAGGGAAGTAAAGCGTCATGCGTACCGCGATCAGTTGTACCGAGTCCTCGCAGGTGACCTACCAGCGATTGGCGATGCCCGAACCGAGGCGAGAAACCAATACGCGATGACCGAAGGGCTTGGGCTGCCGAGGCTCGAGCGACTTGCCCGATTTGGCATCGCTGCTTGATCCTACCGAAAGTCGGAATCATCGTGTGATCCTCCACTGGGTTTGATGGAACACGCGTCAACAATTGCTTGCTGATTAGGTGGGATGATCGTGCCCGCACCCAGTCCCTGCACGAAGCTGTCCCACTGAGTGCGAACCTCGGATGTGGGCAAGAATAGTTCACGATTCGCGAAGTTCTCTTCCAGCAACTTTGCTTTCAAGTCGACCAACGCGGGAATCATCGGAATCACTACTTGGTCGACATCCACTTCATGGATGGTGTTGTCGTCTTTGAATTTTGCGAATGCTTGTCCAGTCGACCGTTGTCGCACACGACGGGCCCATCGTCGAACCTGTTCGTCAAACGTGTAGTATGTTCGCGAACTTACTTCGTAAAAATCTTCAAGGTTGTCTACCAGGGTTTCGGACCATCCTTCGCTGGTGCCCTGGCTGGTCGCGTTCTTTTCCGACCTTCCGCGACTGACGCTGCTGCCATCGCTGTACGTGGAATCGCCGTAGGGTTGGCCGTTTTGATAGCTGCGACCGCGTGTCGTGCCGCTTGAACTGTTCTCGTCAAAGGCGTGGGAACTCGTAGTCGTCGCGCTGAAGTTGTTTAGGCGGACTAAGGATTGCCCCACCTTCTTCTGACGAAAGACTTCAATTTGATCTTTGAGTTCTTTGGAATCGTAGGTTTGCGAAGCTAGTTCGTGAGCAAGCAAATCCGCGTCATCAGCATCGTTCGCGAACATGAAGCGATTACGTGCTTGCCACACGATTCCACGCATGTCGACATCACCCTGTTCTAATTGCGACATGCTTTGATGACTCAGGTAAAGCTGAAGACCGAGCTGCCGGGTCTCCGGAATGGCGGAGTACAAATCCTCCCCGACGAAGTTCTGAAACTCATCAAGAACGAGGGCGGTGGGCGTGACGATCTCTCGGGGGAGATTGCGGGCGGTCTGGATGATCTCATTTACCATCAGGCCACCGATCGTGCTGGCAATGTGAGGATCGATTTTTCCCTTGGGTGCCAAATTAATGATCACGATTTTCTTTTCGGTCATGAATCTGGCGACGTCAAAATTGCTTTGCGTGCTACTGAGCATGTAGTTCAAAGCGGGACACACGAAGAACGGGTTCAGGCGATTTCGGGTGCTATCGAGAATCGTGATGCGTTCACGCAGTCCCGCCTGCATGATTTCGGACCAAGCCAGTTGAAGTTCCGGTGGGATTTGGGTCAACAATTGGTTGTGCTGGTCCGTGCCGGGTTGCACCAAAAATTGCGCAGCCGACGGTGGGTATCCCATCGCACCGATGGAATAGAAACAATTGTAAAGCCATCGTCGTAGCCTCAGCATGATGGACATGTCGTGACTACTTCCGCTGCGGAGCATCACGTCACTTGCGCGTCCGGTCCGATAATACAGATCGTTCTCGTCCAGAAAGCGAAGGGGATTGAACGGCATCACGAAGTCGGTGTTGGCCGGTTCGATATAAACGAGCCGACGGCGGACCGACTCGGGACAGAGCGTTGGATGCGCCATGAAATTCAATAGTGACTCGGCCAACCCACCCAGCGGATCGATCACAAAGATAGTCGTCGGTACGAGGAAACCGACCACGAGTTGCGTAATGATTCGCACGAGTAGCGTGCTTTTGCCGACGCCGGTGGCGCCAATGAAATGGCTATGCGTCGGCAACGTCGCCGCTGGCAAGTAGACGTTTTGGCCGGTCTCAGGAGAACGTCCGATTAAGTAACGACTCATGGCTGAATGAACCTTTGGGTGGCGTTATGGCGTTCCATTAAAATCAGGGAACGAAGTGATTCTTTCTCAAATTCTGACTGGGTCGACTGCTCGACGTCGGCGAGCTGGCGATTAAAGTCATCAATGATTTCTTGTAAGCATTGGTACTGCTTCACGCGGGGCGGAGCGTTGCGGACGGCCGCATCGCGAATCGTAGCCAGGCGTTGCTCGTAAATTTCAACTGGAAGCGAATCGTCGACGTAGGTATTGATGAATTCATTCAGGGTGTTGCGGCGGCTTAGTTCACGGGCTGATTAACTACCCTGTCATCACGTTACCACCAACTTCGGAGTTTAAAGCCGACCGTCCATTTGAGTTGGCTGGTGAACTCAAAGCACGCACCATTATCACGGCTCAAATGCAGCCGACCCCACAATTGGAAAAGTTGGCCGAGATAGGCTTTCGGGTTGGTGGGCAGAACCATGGGACAAAAAATGCAGACGGTGAACTGTCAAAAGCCTACGACTCCGAAGGACGATTGGCGACGACCTCGCTGTTTGCGGAATCGGCTGACGGTGGGAGGTTTGGTTTCATCAGCTCGAGGCAAGAGTTGGCGTTCCCTGGTGCCGATTTGTACCGGACCATCGAGTTGCCCGACGACCTGCGTTTCGTTTGCCGTCCAACGACGATGGAGAGAGATGCTGAGTCTCCCTTTGAAGTGATCCAGCAGAACCCGCAGGACTTCCTTGTGGGGCTCCAGTGGGAGAATGGTGACGGGATCTCGCTTAGCGGTGGTGAAGTAATTTTTAAGCACACCGAGACGGGCCAACAGCACTTGATCGGGCTACGCAGCGATAGCCAATTCGTCAACTTGATGGTTGCGCCCGCGAAGGAACTGATTGCAGGCACATACTCGGTAATCGCTCATCTGACGCTGCGGTCGGGCCTGCCTATCTCTACGACCCTGGAAAAGCATTTTAGGGTCATTGGTGAAGAAGAACGGATACGGGTTGATGTGACCGATTCGTCATTCTCGGTCGACCGAATGGATTTTGGGCTACTCGGTGACTCCAAGATGGAACACGAGGTGACGCTCACTTTGGCGTCCGATACTTCGTTCGACCTGCCACTGATTCTACGAGTCACCGACCTGACCGACGCAGAGGGCACCCCCATTGGTGACGACTGGGTCACGCCGGTGAACGATTTGGATGTCATCCTGCCCGCTGGCGACACCCTCGATGTCACGTTTCGGTGCCGGTTGCCCGATCATGTGCCGGATAGCATTGCCGACGGTTTGGTCGAAGGGGTGCTTGAGTTCCTAAACGCGGACACACGTCAGCCGGTGACAATCGTGCCAGCGATCGAGAATGCTGCAACTTCCGAGACACTGCAGAAGGTCCGCTTCACGTTGAAGCGACCGCAACTTGTGGTGTCGGCACCTCGGGCGTGGCGTGAGCTAGTTTCG
>NZ_ANOG01000140.1 GCF_000346295.1 Rhodopirellula maiorica SM1
ATCGCATTTGATTCACACGGCGGATCTCCGAATAGCCTCGAGCAACTTCAACATCCGCAACTTCGCTGAGAGGTCGTTCAATCCCATCTCCGTTGCGAATGCGGATCCCATTAAAACTGACCAATGTATTGCGGTCTTCGCGTGGATAGCGAACACGCAGCGGCACTTCATGGCGTCCCCGTTGCAGCCGCATCACCTCTTCGCCGTAATACGATGCACGCACCGTCCCCGCAACGTCCGCTAACGAGATCCCCATCGCCTTGGCATCGTCTCGGACCTTCATGCGGTATTCCCATTTGCCTTGCCGCGTATCCGTGGCGATGTCCGATACATAGGGATACTCGGCAAGCTTTGCTTTACAACGAGCAATCGCGGCATCCATTTGCTCCATGTTCTCGGCGGTGGCCATCAATCGCATTTCGATGGGCAGCGACGCAGGACCACGCGGGGTGGCACCATAAGCAACCGCCTCGGCTCCTGGAAAACGCCCCGACTCTTCACGCCACATACGAACAATGTCGACACTCGACACCGTCCGCTCGCCGATGTCATTCAGTTGCACAAAGATGCCTCCGACGTGGCTCGCCGGAGCCGCCCCCACCTCGTCGCCCGATGATCCGACGGTTCGCTGCACCGCTTGCACAAAACCGTTAGGATCGGTCGTTAAGCCTTCGTCGATCGAACGTTGGTTGATTCGCCAAATGGCCTGCTCTAAGCGTTTGGTCGCTGCATCGGTGACGGCAACCGGAGTACCATCCGGATAGGTGATCTGAACGGTGATGAACCCAAAGTCGATCTTCGGCAACAGCAGAAAGGGAACCACCCCCGATCGAACCACGCCCAACGACAGAATCAACAATCCCGCCGCGGCGGACATCACCACCGCTGGATTTCGCAGCGATCGATTCAACAGCGGCGTGTAAACTCGCGCGATAAACCAGTTTAGAAAACGCGTTAGCCCTTGATTGCTGCGATGCAACAACCAAGCGATCGGCCGAATCGGAAACAGGATCCAAGTCAACACATCAAGAAAACGACTGCGTCGATGCGCCAAGTGCGCCGGCAGGATCGTCAAGCTCTCGACCATCGAGATGAACAGCATTGCTCCGACGCACAGCGGCAAGACGACCGTTAACCGCTTGATATTGCCTTCGAGGTACATGATCGGAACAAACGCAATCACAGTGGTCAAGATCGCGGTGATCACCGACGGCATCACCTCGGCGGCTCCATCAATCGCAGCATCGCGATAACTTTTGCCTTGTTCACGATGCGCGTAAATATTCTCGCCCACCACGATCGCGTCATCGACCACAATCCCCAACGCGATCAAAAACGCAAACATCGATGTCATGTTTAGCGTTTGACCACTTTGCAACATGTAAATACATGCGCCCAACAGAGAGACAGGAATCCCCAGCGCGACCCACCACGCTAATCGCATTTCCAGAAACAGTGCCAACACCAAGAACACCAACAACAGTCCCATCCAACCGTTGGACGCCAACAAATTCAAGCGATTCTTGACGCTGGTGCTGCGATCACGCATGTGCAGCATGCTGTATCCGTCTGGCAATCTCGCTTTTTCATGATCGACATACTCACGCACTTCGTCCGAAACCGCAATCAAATCATCGGCGCTGGTGGATTCGACCGACACCACTACCGCCGGCCGCCCGTTGACCTCGTTGATCGTCGCATCCACTGCAAATTCGTCACGCACGATTCCCAAATCGCCAACCGTCAACACCACCCCACTGTTTTGGCTGACCAACGGAATCGACGCGATCTTCTCACCAATCTCACTCTTGTCACTACCGCGAAGCAAGATCTCCTGAGATCGTCCCTTCAGCGTTCCGCCTGGCAATTCGACGTTATTCGCTCGCACAATGCCCGCGACTTCACTAAGTGACAAATTGTATTCGCGAAGCGTATGCTCAGGAATCTCGATGTCGATTTGATAATCGGGTGCTCCCACGAGATCGGCGACCGAGACATTCGGCAGCGCCAATAAATCGTTGCGAACACGTTCAGCCACGCGTCGCAATTCCAAGGCGGCTTCGGCAACGGCTTCGTCGTTGTTGCCATTGCCCGCCCCCGAATTTTTGGGCCCCAGCACTGCTACTCGAATCGCCGTGGTGAAGTTGGTATTCAAACGCACGTCCGGCTTCTCCGCTAGCTCAGGAAAGCTAGGGATTTGATCGATCAAGGTGGTGACCTCGGTCAACACTCGCTGCGCATCGGCCTGCTTCGTCTCGCTGTCCAATTCCAACGTGACGCTACCGATACCCTCGCGAGCCGACGAGGTCATTTCGTCAATGCCGTCGACGGTGCGAATCGCCTCTTCGATCTTTTCCAAAATGCCCTGCTCGATTTCATCCGGGCTGGCACCGGGATAAACAACCGAAACATTGACGATGTAAAGTTCAAAGTCGGGCCAAAATTCACGCCGCAACTGTGTCAAACTCCACGCACCCAATAACAGGGTGCCGAGCATAATGACATTCATGGCCTGCCAATTTTTGACCGACCAAGCAATAATCGATTTCATCCCGCCGCCTTTGCTGAATCGAGCCCCGAAACATCATCGGCAATTCGCGTTGGCGTGCTTCCTGGCTGTTGTGCCGTCGTTCCCGATGTCATCACCGGCATCCCATCTTTTGGATCGCTGACCGGCGATACAATCACCGCGACATGATCCGCTTTCATGCTCTTCGTTGGCAGCGCCGAATCGATATCGGCATCGACAATCACTCCATCACCCATCCGGCTCACCACTTCGACAGGCACCACACGAAGCTTGCCGTCCACGTCTAACCAAATGCGATTTCCAGGACGGATCGCGATCTCGTTGACGCGATATAGCGTTCGCGTCGGATGGACGTTCAACGTGACTGAGACAAACATGCCCCGCATCAAACGTCTCGGACCGTCCGCCACGACAGCGGGGGAAGGCGGCGGAGTGTCCATGCGTTTCTGGCTTGCATCCGCGTCGACAGCGACCACATCGGCGGGCGAATCAACACGCAACAAACAGGGATAGGTGCGAGTATCCAAGTCGATGCCCGCACCATCGATTCGCGTCAACACCGCCTGCCACTGGTAGACTCGTTTTCCTAAGCGGTACTGGATCGTCGCACTGACCGGAGGAACGCGGTCTCCATGATCCCCCGATTCGAATTGGTTCGCCATCGCAGCCGAATTCCAAACCCAATACATCTGGTCCACCGTTAAATTCGATCGGACTTCGATTGCGGTCGTATCTTCGATGGTGACAAAGGAGGTTCCTGCGGCAATAAAGGATTGCTCCTCGACCCCGCTTTGCACCACCCGGCCACGGATAGGCGAACGGACCGTGGTGCGAGACAGGTCTAACTTGGCACGCTCCGCCGCGACCTCGGTCAACGCTTGTTTTCTCAAGATCAAAGTGCGTTGGGCGATCAGCTCGCGCTCGCGATTTTGCAGCTCGACAAGAGCCGATTTCGCGGTCAATTCGGCGCGTTTGGCGACTTCCACTTCGGAAACCGATGCGGCTTGGCGAGCGACCAATGCATCGGTTCGCTCCCGTTCGCCGCTAGCGAGTCGCACTTGCTCTTCGGCCAAGGTTAAAAGATGGGCGGTGTTCTCGATGTTGACATCGGCGGCGGCCAATTCTGCATCCTCTTGCGTTTTCTGAGCCGCCAACCGACGAACTTCCAATTCGTATTCGGTGGGGTCCAATTGGATCAGCGTTTCACCTTCGGAAACCTCGCGACCAGGACGCAGATTCTCGGATTGCTCTATCACGCGGCCCGCCACTTCGGTGGCGAGGCGAATTTCCCGCAAGGGCACCACGACACCATTAGAGCTGATCGAAAGCGGGCCTTGGTGCCGCTGAAGCGCCTCGGTTGTCACCGCTGTCGCCGCCGGTTTGTTCGGTTTGGATCGCGCCGGGCGTTTACGTTCCCCGAGCAAGGTGTAGCCAAACAAACAGCCAGCTAAAATCGCGATTGAAACCACAATGTTCAAAACGAGGTGCTTGAGGGACCGCGGAGGGCCGGATGAGGGGGTGTTCATGAGGCGAGTCAAAAAGCGAGTCGGATGCGTGGTGCCGCTATGTTATTTTGCTTCGAAAAATACGGATCCGCAGCAATCAGTTGGAAACAAGACCGAGTTAACCCCTAGGGTCGCCACAAGTTCCGGCAAAAGCTTGTACCGCCAGACACGTTTCCCGCCTGTCATCATCCAAGTAGCACAGGCTGCAATGAACGCACCTCCAAACCCTTTCACCCTTCCGAATACCCCGCGGAGCATCGCTTTCTCTCATATAGTGCGAAATCGCTCATCTCGGAGTGCCAAACTTTTTGTCGTTCGCCCCCCGCGAAAGTCTATCGACTTTTAAAATTCCCGCGCGGCTACATCTCGAACACCCCAAGATCCGGCTCGGCCCGCCAAAGTCATCCTTGCTTAGTGACACGTCTATATCGAACGAATTGAACGCCACGTCGTGTGGTTTAAATTCTGCTGGTTGATCAAGCTACGACGGCGCACACTCAAGCTGTTACGCGGCAAATGACACTTCCTCTGGGTGGCACCTGTAGCGAAGCGGCACGGACCCAATGCCATCTACTTCGGCACTAAACGGGTGGCGTTTGCAGCGGTGCGGCGCGGGGCCCGCCCGGTCTAAACCGAACATTTTATCAACCCGCCACCGCATAGCTTGCGGCAGGCGTCCCCCCCCAAAGTACACAGCAACAGTCTTTCCGCACACGGCGAACACCATTCGCGACACCGCACGGATCCTTTGGATCCAGCACCATCGAGGGGATCATGATTTTAGGCAAAGTCGGATCTCAATTTTCCCGTTTGTCGATTATGGGCCAGAAATCAAACTCCGCTATCAAAAAGGGGGGGAAAAAATTGGCGTGAACATCTACAGCGGTGATGGCTCCCCGCGGCTTGGAAAACGGACAAATTTTCACGGCCACGACACGAACCCGATTCAGCTTTTCAGCGTCTTTTACGGGGTGATTGACGAATGGCAGCCCGCTGGAATCGCAGACGGCTGGCGAGGTTGGCCGTCAAAAAGTAAAGTTATTTTTGCGGGACGTTAAAGGTCCGGCACGGAAACACCGATAGGATGCGTATCACCGACTGCAACATCCCGATTGTTCCAGTCAGAGGATCTTGACTAACCCGCAAACATCTCCTAACTTTGCGGCAAATCAATCAAGGCGACGTGGCCAAGTGGCTAAGGCGAAGGATTGCAAATCCTTTATTCGTGGGTTCGAATCCCACCGTCGCCTCTTTTGCTGAAATGCAACTTTCTTTATAGCCGAAACACGCTTTTGCGTGACCTTCCGATTGCGGTTGTGCGGTGAAATCTCGTGAGCGTATTCGAGTCAATTGACTCGAATACGATGCACCTTAGGAGATCACCCTCTCATGCCGCGTCGTGACCAGTCTTTGCCGCCCTATCGGCACCACAAGGCCTCGGACCGTGCTTTGGTCTGCTTGAACGGCCAAATCATCTATCTCGGAAAATATAATTCGCCTGAGTCACGCGAGTTGTACGATCGCAAGATCGCGGAATGGTTGGCTGCGGGTCGGCGATTGGTTTCCGATGATCCGATCACTATCAATGAGCTGGCGGCCGAGTTCATCACCTACGCTGAATCGTATTACGTCAAAGATGGTGAGCAGACGACGGAAGTGAATTCGTTTCGCCAAGTGGTCCGGACGCTGTGCCGGCTGTACGGTGATGAATCGGTCAGCGAGTTTGGGCCGCTTGCGTTGAAGGCGTGCCGGCAACAATGGATCGACAACGGTTTGACTCGTCAGTCGATCAACAAGCAACAAGGGCGGCTGGTTCGCATCTTCAAATGGGGCGTCGCCGAAGAGTTGGTGCCCGAGTCGGTGTGGACCGCTTTGCGGGCGGTCGAAGGATTGCGGAAAGGCCGAACCAATGTCCCTGAAATGAAGGAGGTGCCCCCAGTCGATCTGAAAGACGTCCAAGCGGTGCTGCCCTTTCTGTCGCCCGTCGTCGCGGCGATGATTCGATTGCAATTGCTGACCGGGATGCGACCGGGAGAGGTGTGCAAGTTGCGGCCGTGCGACGTCGATCGATCGGGAAAGGTTTGGGAATACCGGATCGGTGGCCATAAGACCGAACACCACGGCCGCAAACGAGTCGCCTATATCGGTCCCGATGCCCAAGTGGTACTGACGCCATTTCTATTGCGGCCATCCGACGCCCCATGTTTCTCGGCCGCCGAGTCGCGTGAATGGCATAGAGAACAGGCCCACGCGGCTCGTACGACGCCCGAATCGTGCGGCAACCGCCGAGGCCGCAAGTACGGACGCGCGAAGCCAGCGAAGCAACGTCGGTTGCCGAGACCGTTTTTCACCAGCAGCAGTTACGGCAAAGCGATTGCTGACGCGTGCAAGAAAGCATGGCCCGTGCCTAAGGACATCTCGCACGACAGCGTCGCAGTCAAAGCATGGCACGATTCGCATCGATGGGCACCGAACCAGCTGCGTCACACCCGCGGCACCGAGATCCGATCCAAGTTTGGGCTCGAAGCCGCCCAAGTCATCCTGGGCCATGCGAAAGCCGACGTCACACAAATTTACGCTGAAGCAGACCGGCAAAAGGCGATCGACGTCACGTTCCAAATCGGTTAGCTCGATCATCCCAGTAATCGATTATCCCAATAACCGCATGTCATCGGCCATCACGCGGATTTTCTCGTACAAGTCCGGTTGTTCGCGCAGCCATTTTTGCATCATCCGGACCATCAACCGCCGGTCGAACACATTCGGTTCGTATTGCCGACCGATCAAACGCCGCGGCGGATCCGCGTTATGATCCTCGATCACGATACGCAAACAGCCCGGTGCACGGAATTGGGCCGTTGATCCAAGATAAAACTGGCGAAACTCATCGATCCGTTCATCCCAAGCCGTCATCAGCCAACGCGATCGAGCCACATAGGGACGGCGAAGAAACTCGGCGGGCGTCAACGGATCGGTGACCAAGTCACGCATCCGATGGACAACCAAATGCCGTCGTTTGTACTGAGAACGTTCGATCAAACGGACATGCGTGTGCGTGGGATATTCAAGCTCGATTCGTTGGGATGGTTCAAACACGGTGTCGCTCCGGTGGATAGGGGTGCGGAGCGGGTAGTGTTTGCTAGCAGCGTGACACGTCTGGTCACTCGTCGGCGAAAATTACGCTTCGAGACGTGATTTCCATTCGCGCATTAGCATTGTCAGTAGACTTCGCTTCGCCAGGAGCATCGATTTGGAACGTTTGCTGTTCGCCGGGGGCGAGCTGTGACAAAAGCAATGATTCCATCGCGACAATTTTCTCGCCGTCGAACCAGTTGAAGTAAAACGTGCCAAACAATATTGTCTTTCCTGCCTTATTGACAACCTTTCCAGCGATTTTTGGATAGCCTGTATCGGCATCGAGTTCTGTCATATTTTCGAACGCGATGTCTTTGACGGATTGATCTGCCAGCAAGTTGTTCTGACGATCGCTTCGTGGCGTCGACTTCTTTTCCTCTTTCGCTTCGAACCATTTATCCATTGCGACCCAGAGCAGGAATGTTTCTGAAACCTTATTTGACGCGGTTTCGTTAGGTTGGGCCAGCTCGTCCATCGCATTACGCGAGTGCACAACCAACGCGTTAAATCCCGACGCGGTTTTAGCGACCCCCTCGATTCGGTCCGAAAGATCATCAAGACGAGTCACGGCATAGACGTAACTACCGATCAAGTTTGTTTTGTCGCGAGTCGTCAGCGTTTTCCAAGTCGCGAGATCACAATCGCCCGACTCGGGAAGCGGCAGAAATTGGTCCTCTGCAATCGACGCCGCCGGTTCAACCGGCGCGTCCGCAGCCATTTCCGGCGCATCGGCTTTCGGCTTCGTTTCTAAGATCTCTGGCGAAGCAGGCGGCACCACCGACTTTTCAGACGCAGTGGCTACCGCGGCAGCCCTCGACGATTCCTCGCGATCCGCGATCGATCTCGCCAGTTCTTGTGAGTAATGATGCAGTGACGCGAGCGGGATCGCCCGTGGAATCAACACCGTAACCGTATTCTCATCCTCATCGATCCCCCCGAACGCCCCTTCGATTGCTCGACCGTCTTGTGATCGCCAAGTGTAGATCTTCGGTGATTCGGCATGAATCCGAGTTGCGACGACAGCGAACAGGACTAGCACGGCAACTCTCATCAAATTCACCCCGATTTCTTTCGTCGGGCTCCGGAAGTGGATTTCTTTTTGCTTGCTTGACGCGTTTTTTCCTGTTTCGAGACCCGCTCGATTTCCGC
>NZ_ANOG01000141.1 GCF_000346295.1 Rhodopirellula maiorica SM1
TCTCGATCAGCATTCCAAATGAATTGGGAAGATCATAAAAAGGTTGGATGAAGATCCAAGTGACAAGCAAGCCGACGGCGGTTTGCCCGAGCACGATGATCCACACCATCAAGGCTTCGCGACCCACGTTGCTCGCGTTTTCTCGATGTTCCGTAGGCTTGCGTTCTAGCAGCATCCCGGCAAAGACGACGGCGATCAACAGGTTGGGCCAATCACTCAGCGTCGTGGCAATCGCTTCGGTTGTTCCGCTGACGTTTTCCGGTGCGAGCTGAATGACGGCTAAGCCGAGTATCCCCGCGATCACCGAGGCAGGGATATAGAGCCACTGGAAAATTCCAAACCGGATTCGCAGTGCGACTCCGACCAGCAGCAGAAATGTGACAAAAAGAAGTGCGGCAATCATGGCCGCGATTGTATCGGTTTTCTCGTGGAAGGAGTCCCCGGGATAGCGAAAGTCGCCAAGACTTTTGTGAATTCAGGCACGAGCGCAACGCTTGGCGAGTTTTGCTACATCAAGACGAGTTTCGCCTTTAGGCACTGGCGAACAAGCGGCCGCGGCTGCGAGGCGTCGGAGGCGTTTCAATCGGTGTGCCGGCGAACCCTTTTTCGGCCGGTTCTTTTTCAAACTCGCGAAGCGTGCTGGCGAAATTGCGTTTTGATTCGCCGATGCATGATGCGGTCAATTGCTGCACTTCGTTCAGGTCGGTGATTTCTGATAGCGGATGAATTCCGGTTGCCGTTTGCGCGACCACGATAATGCGATTGCCACAGCGAATCATGGACACCTTGGTTCGCGAGTCGATCGAGGTGCTGCCCAGATTTTGAACCACGTCTTTGGGGATCACGCCGTTAGCGGATCCACCCGTGCTGAAACGACGTGTCAGCCAAACAAAGCCCGCGAACAAACCAAGCACCACCGCCAAACTCGACGCGACAGTGATCCCGGGAACCGCCAACTGGCTTTCTTGTTGGCCCTCAGGTTGCTCGCCCGCCGTGTCCGTAGAGATCGATCGCTGTGACAATGCGGGGAAGCCGCGGGCGATGACTTTGGGCGTTGGTTCGTTTAGTAAAGCTGGCTGGGTGGTTTGCGGGACTGACGTTGAAGTCGTTTCGCTCGCCGCGGAATCGGCAACCGAATACTGCTGGGCGGTCGCGGTGGTGGCACAAACCGTCATGGCCAGCGCGGCCAATGCGATCATGCTGCTGCCCAGGCGGTTTGAAGACGCGATCCTATGACATGGGTTACGCACTGATCAACTCCGTCACACGAACACAAAAGTTGTCATTCATGACGAGCACTTCGCCGCGAGCAATCAATTTTCCATTGACAAAAATATCGACAGGATCGCCTGCTAATTTGTCCAGTGCGACCACCGATCCGCCACGAAGCTGCAGCACTTCTTCGAGTTTCATCTGAGTGCGACCGAGCTCGATGCGAAGATCCAATTCGACTTCGCCTAGCAAGTCGATCGATTGTCGCTCGCCGGAGGACGCGTCGGGCTCGAGATTGCCTAGATTAAATGGTTCGGGAGACCCAGAATTGGCCACGCCTTTGCCAGCCGCTTGGTCGAGGTTTCCCGACGCCTCGGCTAGCAGTTTTTCGATATCGTCCATGTCCAGATGTTCTTCGGAACCCTTGGACTTTGGATCGGTCGCGGGATCGGTCGAGCCAGACGATGCAGCGTCTGGCTTGGCAGAGGTGGGTTTGGCAGGGTCTGGCACTGGCTAGGTCCTTCCGTGGACGACGTTGTTTCACGACCTGTTTCACACGCCGAGCGTCGTTTTGACGCCTCCGTGTGCGACGGTCACTCCTCGCGTAGCTGGTAGTCGTGAAAACCGACTCCGAGCAAATAATCTTCCGCGAGTAAGTGATTAGATGTCGTCAAAATTCGTCTTTCAAGCAACCCCAATTGGTTTTCTTGCAGTTCGGTCAACGCGCTGGTGCGGATTTTCATCCGGATTGCGTGACGCAAACGCCCTTGTTTTTCCGCCAATTCGGCGTCCATGGCGTCGGAATTCTTTTTGCGGATCAAACCATACAAATGCAATTCGATCGTGTATTCACGCTCGGTATCGATCGGGCTGAACGTCTCGCCAAAGGTGCCTAGGTCGATCTCTTTGACTTCGTTTTCGTCGTCGGCCTTCTTTTCGGCTTGGACTTCGCCCTCTTGGACCGATTTGATCAGTTTAGCCTCGGCCAGTGCACTGACTTCTTCGGCGCTGGGCACCATCAAAAAGAACATGGCGGATTCGATCAGCACAATGACGCCCACAAACGCCATCACAAGTCCGCGGCCGACAGCCGCTTTTTTCGGGACAACGGCTTCGCCATCGCCGTTTTCTGTCGTTTCTTTTTCGTCAGCCATCTAGTTGTCCTCCCCAATGGAGTCGTTCATTTGAATGGTTCGTGCTTTGCGTTCATCGGCAGTTCCGTGCAGATCCTCGACCGTTTCGTCCAACAGAAAGACTTCGACGCGAGGATTGCGAGCGATCGCGACGCTTCCACCGGCGCGGTGCATCGGTTCGCTGTCGCCCGCGGATGAGACGCGAAATCGTTCGGCTTCGATCCCCTGTTCGACAACTAACGCGGTACGGACCGCAATCGCTCGCCGGAACGCCAACTGAACCGCTTCGTCGGTACCCGCGGTGCGAGCTGCGTATTCGGCCGAGGTGTGGCCGCGGACTTCAATCTTTTGAGGTTTGCCTCGCAGTTGAGCCGCCAAGTCTTTGATCGCCGCTTTCGCGCTCGGACGGAGTTCATCCGAACCGATATCAAAAAAGATCACCGAACCGACCGCTGTGACTTGCCCAGGCCGCACGATTCGCACCGTCGGGTCTTCGCCGCTGGGGGCTTTCTCGGGAACGCCGCCCTTGGCTGTATCTTTCTTCTTCGCGCGGCCGGTGGTCGACAACACGCTGAATTTGCTCGATCGAGGACGCGAGTCGCCTGGCGTTAATGCATCGATTGTTCGCGCGTAGCCGAACTGCTGCTTCATCGAATCGACAAGCGCCTGGTAGGTCTCTTCCTCTTTGATCTCGCTGAGCGAAACCAACATGATGAAAAACGTCAACAATAGACTCATCATGTCACCGAACGTGACAACCCATTCGGGAATGCCAATTTCATCTGGTTCATCGTCCATGGTTTACTTCTCTTGACATGTTAGCGAGGGAATGCGATGGCAAAGTCTTTCTCGGTGCGTTCATCAGTGCTTATTCAGCACCGCGTTGGTTCGGCGGCAGGAAGGTGCGAAGTTTTTGGTCGATCGCTCGAGGGCTTTCGCCTTGTTGGATCGCCATCACACCACGGATCGCAATTTCCATGCTGACCATTTCGTTACGGCTCAGCAGCCCCAGTTTTTCGGCAAACGGGCTGAAGAACACGTTCGCGACGATCGCTCCATAGAGTGTGGTGATCAACGCGACCGCCATCCCTGCACCAATCCCCGAAGGATCGCTCATGTCTTGAAGCATCATGATCAATCCCATCAATGTTCCGATCATTCCGTATGCCGGAGCAAAACGTCCGAGTTGATCCATGATGCTTTTGCCTTCGCGATGACGCACCGCAATCGCATTGACTTCGGTACGAAGCACCTCTTCGACAATCTCGGGCGTGCTGCCGTCGACCGCCATTTGGATTCCGGTTTTCACCAGTGAGTTTTTGATTTCACCGACTTTGGACTCGAGTGCCAGCAGTCCGTCTCGTCGCGCGGTTTCCGCGAGTTCAACGATTTGCTTGATCAATTCCAAGCGGTTCTCGCCTTTGTTCAGCAAAACTTTTAATGCGATCATCGGCGACTTGAGCATGCTGGCCATCGGAAAACAAATCAACGCAGCCGCGACCGCACCTCCGACCACCACCAATAGTGAGGGAATGTCAATAAAGGCCGAGAAGGGCGCGTTGCCGAGCGCGATCGATGCGAGGATCAAGCCGATGGCGAGTATCAACCCGATGAGGCTGGCGATATCCATGATGATTCGTTTCCGAAGCTAGTTCAGCAAATTTGGTTTGTTGGGTCCGGCGAGTGGTCACCACTTCGGGTGACTGGGCCGCTGTTAGGACGTGCAGTTCAGGGCGACGCGTGGCGTTGGCATATAGTGCTTGCGTTGTTGGTACTCCACCGCTCGCTCGATGACATCGTCCATCGACTCTTTGACCACGATTCGGTCGCCCGACGTCAATGTCACGAAAGTATCCGGGCGTCGTTCGACGTAGCGAATCAGGTCTGCATTGAGCACAAATGGCT
>NZ_ANOG01000142.1 GCF_000346295.1 Rhodopirellula maiorica SM1
CGGCAGGATATGGATTGTTAAGCAACCTGCACGGCTAGAAACGCACAAAAGCGAGCGACGCAATAGGGCGTCACTCGCTTTCGTGATCACGAGCTCTGGTCTGGCTCGGTTGAGATCGCAGCGGGTTTGGTGCCGCAGCGGGATGCGTGCTGTGTCAACGCATCCGTCTCCGTCGGACCGATTGTCGGGTGGGTTAGTAGGGCTCTTCGTTTACCCCGGCCATTTCCTTTTCGTCGGCGATCGCTTGCATTTCTTCGGCGGTTTTGCTCGGGTTCGACCATGGTAGGCGGGCCGCCCGATCCACAGCCCGCGATGAACATGGACACGCCGCAGATCGTCAATAGCAAGAATGGTTTAATTAGTTTCATGATGGTTTTCCGTATTGTTTTCGTATGATTGTTGTGTTGCCCGAGATTCCACGTGGCGGCTAGCGTGCGAGCCGCCACGGCGGAGTGTGAATGTTCTGTTCAATCATTGTTCGTCGTTTGAAGCGATTTCTTCTAGCGACGTTCGACGACTAGAACGCCTCGGTGATGATTTCACGCGATGCTCGCGTGCCCAGAGCTCCCCATAATCCGTATGGGCTCGCATCGCCGACGAGGTTATTTTCCGAGCTGCTAAACCAGTATGGAATGGCTGCATTCGCGTTACCTGCCTCGATCGAATCGGTGATGAACTTGACCGCACCGTCACCCATCAACACGTGGACGCCGCCTTGGTGTCGGCTGCTGGCTGACATCGGTCCGCTGTAGGTCGCAGCAAAAGTCGACATCGTGCATGAGGGGCTATTCGGAGCGTGAACGGTATAGAATCCGGAATAGACGGGGCCCCAGTCAGCCCAGCGGAAGCCTCGCTTGTCGCTGCTGCTCATCAGCTTCACGCCCGATGTTTGCCAAAATTGCGGTCGAGCTGGGTCGACCAAGTCGTCGCAGATACCTGGTTCGAGAAAGCCTTCACCTGCTTTTGGAGCTTGCGTCGAGGAGCCCGCGATCACTCGCAGGTCGGTTCGTGCGTCACGGTCACCCAAGTCGGTCGCGATTTCGCCAGCCACGATTGTGTTGGACAATCCATCGAGCGTATCGCGGAACTTCATTGTGGCTCGCGGACGAAACATACCACGATGACTGCCGCGCGATCGTTGTCCCGCAGTAGAAACCGAAACACCACCCGGGTATGTTGCGCTCGTGGTGCCCCACGGGTGAGGATCGGTGTAGTGATAGACGTAATGCCCGTCGCCAAGAGACGCAGCGTAATTGGTGCGGCCTTGAGCTGGCGCTCCGGTTCCTGGATCGCTCGGGCAGCGGAAGGTTGGGATTTCGCTCGCCCAAGGGACATAGCCATCTTGGGTCCATGGATTCGGGCCCATCGCGCTCCACGGTGCCGACATGGTCGAGCCCAAGGTGTTCTGCATGCTTGGGTTGGAAATCTGTTCCCACAACGCCTGTTGCTCGATGAACGGTGTCAATCCGACAAGAAAGCTCAGTCGACGGGAACTGGCACCGCCGCCGCTGGTGATGTTGCCTCCGCCATAGCCGTATCCGTTTCCGTTGGAGCCGCCCCCTTGGACGGGCAGCTGTTTGTATGCTGAATGATAGTTGTGGATGCCCAAGCCAATTTGTTTGAAGTTGTTACCACAGCTCATTCGTCGTGCGGCTTCGCGAGCGGCCTGGACCGCCGGAAGCAGGAGTCCAACAAGAACTCCGATGATAGCGATGACGACGAGTAGTTCCACGAGTGTGAAACCTTTGGTACCCCTAGAATCTCTCATTAAATTGCCTTTACCGAATCGAAAAAAAATAAGTCGTTAAAGTCGTTCACGGATATTCGATGAGCAATCGCATGAAGGGGATGTGGCCGCGTTAGCGGCCTTCAACACGAGTCAACGATTCGTGACTTGTACTGTCCCCCAATCCTAGGGTTTATCGAAAATAAATGATTGGAGTTATTGTTTGTGGGATTGAGAAACTGCGCACAAATTCATGGGATGTCCCCATTTGTCGGCTCTGACGCAGCGCTGTCATGATGCGAGCAAAAGGGACGACCAGTGTATGCGTTTTGCTGGTTTTCGTTTGCTAACACCCCATTGCGTTACCCTAGGTGAATCAAGAAAGGCAGCATCAAAAGTTCTCGCGTTAGCGATATGCGACACGGGGTTAATGTTTTGCGACGCGTTGCTTTTAAGCGGCCAGCTGCATTGCTCCGGTGTAAGAGTTGCAGCAGAGTCTTGGTCTGTTTGTCGCCCGCCTCGCCCACGTCCACCGCGTTCATCGCCACCGATCGCCAAAATCGAATCGATACATCCGCGAGCAAAATTCGGAACCGCAGCTGCGGCCGTTCCGAGTCAATCGTCTGGTGCGAGTTTTCCCGTCCCACCTCGTCCCGAACTGGGCGGTCCCCATTCCGGTGACCGGTCCCCATTCCGGTGACTGTCCCCGATCCAAGAACATCGTTATGCCGCAGGCCGAGGACGACAAGGAACCGCGTGGCTCGGCAGTGACGATGTGTTGGCGTTTTCGGTGACAGTTGCGTTCGACATGATAGCCGCCGACCGGCACGTTGGCGGCGTTGACCACTTACACGGGGACAGACCCCAATCCGCTCAGACCCCAATCCGCTCATAAGGGGACAGGGCTTATTCTGTGGGGGTTGACTTTTGATCAGGTGAGGCGAACGATTGAACATCGGTCGGTTGCCCCGTTCCTGCTGCCTTTTTGTGAGGTGTGATGATGTCACGCTTGGCCCGCTCGGAAGTCTTTGATCCCGACGAAGTCGCCATCGCTCACGTCTGTAGTCGGACTGTTCGCCGGTGCTTCTTGATGGGCGATGATCCAATCACCGGCAAAAACTTTGACCATCGCAAAAAGTGGATCGAACAACACCTGATGCAATTCGCAGGCACATTTGGAATAGATCTGCTCGGGCTAGCTTTGCTATCAAATCATGTCCATTTGATTCTCCGCACACGGCCCGACGTTGTTGCGACCTGGAGCGACAGTGAAGTGGCACGGCGGTGGATGATGATTTGTCCGCATCGCCGAAGTTCCGATGGGCTGCCGCTTCCGCCAACCGAAGCAGAGATCCAATCGATCGCTGGATGTCCCGTCAAATGTGCCGACATCCGCAAACGACTTAGCAGTATCAGTTGGTGGATGCGACTGCTTTGCCAACGTGTCGCAATGCGAGCGAACCAGGAAGACGAAGAATCAGGCCATTTTTTCCAAGATCGCTTCCATGCCACTCGGATCGTCGACGCGGCTTCGCTGTTGGCCTGTGCTGCCTATGTCGACTTGAATCCGATCCGGGCTGCGATGGCCGAAACGCTCGAACAGAGTAATCACACCTCGGTTCAGCGGCGGATTGAGTCGATCACCGCCGATCGAGACGAAGGCGTTCCAGTGGA
>NZ_ANOG01000143.1 GCF_000346295.1 Rhodopirellula maiorica SM1
CTGTGTGCCTTGTCACGCACCTTCGAAGCCTCCATGCGATCACCGGGTGAGTAATGGCTCACATTGTGGGCACTGGGTTTGAGATCAAGACTCTGCAGGAGGCTCTGGCCGGGCATGCGATAGCTCAACACGCGGGTGCTGTCCGTTTGCAACGCGGCAACGATCAGATCCTGCATGATCTCAATCTCAGCCTTCCCCTTCAGGCCCGGGTCGGGTTCGTCCAGCGGAGCGCCGGCCTTGGGTACATCGATCCAAGCTTCGTCTTTCTTGAGACGCGTCTCGATGTCGCGGATGCCCTGGAAGTATTCGTCGAGTTTGTCGGTGTCGGTTCTGGAGAGACCTCGCTGTACGCGTCTGGCCTGGGTCAGGACGGCGTCCAGGACGCTGCGGTTCTCTGCGATGGCGGCCTGACGTTGTTTCAGCGGCATGTCATCCGGCGAGAAGAGCTTGTGGAAAACCTGAACCGGATCGTCCTGGCCGGCAACGGGTTTGCCACGCCCGTCCCACGCCAGCGACAGCCCAGGGCCGTGTCCCTCCAGACTGGCGGCGTTGAGCTGTATCGAAGAGAAACGGGTGTCCTGGCCCAGATGCCCGGCGACGACCTGGTCGGCCGAGATGCTGTTGGCCATGTTCTGGCCCGGCACGCTGTAGCGATTTGCCCCCGTCAACCAGAACGTGCTTCCCCAGTGAGCTTCGTTGGTGTACTGGTTTGCACATCCCTGCACCACGGTGATATCCGACTTATGGCGAGCCAGAGGAGCGAGGCCTTCGGAAAGCTCGTAGTCGGCTCCCGTTTGATGGATGTCAGGAAACCAGGTCTCTTTGGTCACACCAAAGCCGATGCTGAGAAAGACGCAACGTTTGGCGGGGGTGGCGGGGGCGGCGGGAGCGGTAGAGGCTGCTGAAGCAAAGCGGCGAAAGCCTATAGATTCCAGCGTGGGCAGCGCGATCAGGGCTCCCGCTCCACGGAGGAAGTGACGGCGTTCCAGGTTGGTTTTCATCATTTGAACTTTGGTAAATCGGTCAAGAAAATATTTTATTTCACAAAGTGGACTGGCAGATTCGGTTGCCGGATCGTCGTGAGCTCAACATCATCAACGAAGCAGCCCCCCCAATTCGATGGGAGCCGCACGAGATCCGGTGCTCGCAGAAGCGACGATGATTGCAACCGTCCCTTCCGTTTCCAGAAGCCAGGATACGGCAATCGTTGCTGGCGTATCTCCTGGCGCGAGCCTGATCATCTTTTTGCTATATCTTACTCCATCCTAGTTAACCACATGAGGCCATTCTTTACCGATCGCCTTTGGCTCCGCGTTGGAGCCGGCCATAACAGCCGATGTAGCCAGAGTCGGGGACTGGATACTATGCTAGGACGGCAGCTTGCCGAGGCCAAATGGTGGGAACCTAATCCCGCAGGCCGCGTCTAAGCGGTTTTCGCAAAACCATGGAAAAGGGGTAGACGATGTTCCGTTGGCAGTATGCCACATTCTTGATGGCCGCATTGCTGATTAACAGTGCGGGAAATGTTGCGGTTCAGGCCCAGACGATCGACGCCTCCTTCCGGCTCGACACGGCCAAGGGAAGCATCGAGACGTATCACGAAACCGGCCCTGTTGCGATTCACGTGGCGAACAACGACCGGGTGATCGCTTGCGAATTCGCACCGAACCTGGCGAGGCGTGCAATGGCCGCTCGCATTACAGCGTTTGTCGTTTTTGATCTGACAAGCGGACGAGAGATCAGCCGACTGCCGTATTCGACAGACTTTGTCTCGCAGAAATCAGCCTGTTCGCCCGACGGACGCTACTTGGTGATCTGTGAAAGGGAATCGGCGAAACTCTTTGACCTGGATACGCAATCGTTGGTGCGGTCATGGCCGGTGAAGTATGGGCGGGCATTTCCGGTCATTGATCCGCAGGGAGCAACCTTGGCGTTATGTGGGGAACGTGAGATTTCGCTGTGGCAGCTACCAAGCGGAGAACCGGCCGGGCAGATTCCCGGCCACCCCACCAACATCATCACCGCTGCGTTTGACGACGAGGGGAAATACATTCTTTCGAGTTGCAGTGAGCTGACGCGACGTTGGGATTTGGAAAGCAAATCGCCAGTCACGCTTCCGGTGGAACATCCGATGATGCGGTATCTAGCGACCGACGTGCAAGGGGAGAAGGTTTACGGGACACATGAAGTCTATGTTGGTGAAGGAGGCGCGGCCAGTTTTGATCTGCAGTCGGGGCGACGAGGGTTGTTTCTGAAACATCACTATTCGATGGAGACCGATACCTACAACGACCGCTTATACACCATCAACAGCTATGGCGATGAGTCAATCGATGCGGTGCAAGTACGGCGGCTCTCGGATCCGGACGAAGTAAAATACCTGCCCTTCGGTCGGCAGGTGCGAGAAGCCCTCAGTCGCGAAAAAGTTGGTTTTGTTGACGACCTACGCTTGTCGCCGGACGGACGGTATTTAATAGTTCGGCTGGAATATGGCCGCCTGTCACAAATCTGGAAAGTCGATGATCAGTTCGAGAAAAAATTGACCGCATCAGACTCGGGACTTGAACGTCGGTATGTGCCTGACAAACCAAAGGTGGAAAAGAAGACCCGCGAAGAACTGTTCCTGGAAGAGATCAAAGGGATCACCTACAAGGTCAATGATTTGAAGAAACAAGGGGCTGTGAAACAGGCCGAGCAGGAGATCGAAGCGTTGCTGACCGCGGGACGACGTCGTTTGCAACGGGCACCAAAACGGCATCAGCTGCTGATTGGACAGTGCGGGCAAGCTTATCGAAACGGTCTAAGGCAACCCGAGAATGCACTTCCATTGTTTATCAAAGCGGCTGAGATGGCCGAAGCCGGCAATCGATTCGATTCGCGTTGGGAGTATCTGGTCGAGCAGATTTCTTGGACCTATAGCGAATTGGGTGATCAAGCCGCGGCAGCGAATGCACTTCGACGCGTCGTGGATCGAAACCGTGCCGATGGCAAGCCGGTTGACGTATCGAACTACACGAGACTCGCCGAACTGATATTTGATCGCGACGATCCAGAAGTCGCGTCGGAGGCGATCCAGTTGCTGATTCAGGCGTGGACACGCGTCAAAACCGAGGCAGGGACGTTGTCCTCGGGGGCACGCAGGATATATGATCAGGTCGCAAAGTTTGTAAAGCAGGCGGATCGCTGGGAGGTGCTCGAACCGATTCTGGTCGAGCAGCTGGCCGCCCACGAGCGTCACTTGGGCGCGAACCACCCCGACACCGCGCAAGCAGCACTGCAGCTTGCTCAGTTGTACGAGCGACTTGGCCGGCCGAGCGAAGCGCTCGCGCTGATGGATCGGAACCAACGGACGCTGCGTGATCACGTCGCCCGATTACTACCGCTGTTGTCCGAGCAGGAGCAGGGCGAGTTTTTGAAGGAACATTTTCGACCGTCGCTGCTTGCGGCGTTCGCGATGGCCGTGCGACTGCAGGAACATCCCGACGCGGCCACGATCTCGGCTGGCTGGATCTTGAATGCCAAAGGAGCGGCAACTCGGGTGTTGGCCGAACGAGCTCGGACTGTCGCGTCGACGCAGGATCCAGCGGTGCGGTCGATCGCGAGCGAATTGGCTGAGACGCGAAATCGTATTTCGTCGGTTAGCTTGGCGGCAATGCAAACGCCCGATATCGGCTTGAATAGGAAAAGCGAAGAACGCAGCGAACTTGAACAACTTCGCAAGCGTGAATCCGAACTTTCTTGGCAGCTTGGTCAGGCCGGTTGGACCGAATTGCGACAGGAACCGTGGACCGACCTTGACGATGTCCGGCAAAGAATTCCTGAGGATTCGGTCTTGATCGAGCTGACGGTGACCACTCCGCTCGGAAGACTTAAAAATCGCGTGACAGAGAACTTTGGTCGCGTGTCGCGGATCGGAATCGACGCGGGAGATCCCAAGGTGATTGCCTGGATCATTCCTCCGGCGGGTCAGGGCGAAGTACGAATGATCGTTCTCTGCCAACAATGGGAAACGTTGTCGCGTCCGTTAGCTCATTTTCACGAGATTTTGCGTGGACAGACAATCTCGAATAATCCTGAAGCAGAAATCGCAAGATGTCTGCAGGAGATGTCAACGTATTTGACGGAACCGCTGCCGGCAGAAGTGTGGGAGAAGAAGAAGTGGTTGATCTCGCCCGATCATCGGCTGTGGACCGCTCCCTGGGCTGCATTTCCAGGCAAGGAGCAAGGTTTCCTGGTCCAGAGCCATGAAGTGCGGTATTTGCTGAGCGGTCGTGATTTGTTACCCCTTGTATCACTGGCTTACCAGTCGCCGCCGATGATTGTAGCCGCTCCTGACTATGGAGCTGCCAATGACGATGGGAACGGTCAAGACAGTGGATCGGAATCCGGGCCGTTTGCGCCGCTTCCGGGAACCGCCGAGGAAGCTCGTAGCGTGCTGCCGTATCTGCGTGAGTTAGCAGGCGCCGAGCCCAAGGTTTACCTTGGCCCAAAGGCCGAAGAGGCTGTTGTTAAAGCAGCCAAGCGTCCTCAGGTGGCGGTGTTCAGTACGCACGGATTTTCTGAACCTCGTCTCAACCAGCATCCTCTGGCAACCTGTGGGTTGGCATTTCGAAACGCCAACACCGCGATCGAGGGAACGGGCGACGGCGTGCTGACAGGACTGGAAGTGTTGGCCGCCGACTACCGAGGCACGGAGTTGGTCGTGCTGAGTGCTTGTCAAACTGGATTGGGCACCGTCCAGGATGGCGAAGGAGTGGCCGGGCTGAGGCTTGCATTCCAGTTGGCCGGTGCACGCAACGTTGCTGCAACACTGTGGTCGATCCCTGACAAGATCACCGCAGAAATGATGAAGGAGTTCTTCAAGCACTACGCATCAGGTCAAGATGCATCGTCGGCGCTGCGTCTGGCCCAACTGGCAATCATCAAAAAGTTCACCGACGCCGGATATCGGCCTTCTCCACAGCTGTGGGCGGCCTTCACGATCGCGGGGCCGCCACCGGAAAAATACTTGCCGAACAAGTCGGCGGTTGAGGCGGCATTGACCGAGTCACATTCCAGCAGTGAGGTGCGCACTTGGCGAAGTGCCGATGGTAAGTATTCGGTGCAGGCTGAGTTCGTTTCGAGTGATGGCCAAACCGTTGTCCTGCGCCGTACTGACGGCACCGAGACACAAGTGCCTCTGGCGAAGCTACATGCCGAGGACCGACAAGCGATCGCATCGTTAAAGTCCAGAATGTAGCAACAGAGCGTTAAGATGTAAGCGTTGGTTTGCGCGAACGTTGCTTGCGTTTCCCCCGACCGGAAACGAAATTCCGAAGTGCCGACAAACAAACAGCTTACGTCAACACAGAATCAGAGACGCCGCGTCGGAGAGTCTCGGGATCGGAGAGGACGTGACTACAGCTCTTCTTTGATCTCAGTCATTAAACGAGTCACGTCCCTTTGAAATCGTAGCATGTTTGTGCTGAATCTTAGGTAGTCGGTGCCTGGCCGCTGCGTAAATCGCTCGATTGCCTTGATTTTCTGTGACAATGCATTGAAGTCACGAATGCTCAATTGAGAGAGGTAGGGACTGCTGCGGATCGCATTCAAATGTTTGTCCATGTCCTGTTGCAGCAAAGCGATGGTGTCTTGGATGCTCTTGCTTTGCAATGCGGATCGAAGAAGACGCGCCGGTTCGGCCGGAATCAGTTCGAGTAAATCATCGGCCGCACGAGTTGCCCTCAGTCGCGCGGCCTGTTGCCGCATTTCTTCTGGGGCGTTCACATTCGCCTCCAGCAATCGTATTCCCGCAAGTGTGGCAAGTCGCTTGAACACCACACGGTTTTCATGCAACTGAGCACGTTGTCCCGCCTCTTTCGCGGTCATTCCGCGCACGTTGTCGAGTGCCTTGGCTAAATCCTGTGCAGGGATGCCAAACGCGATGCCGTCCTGAGTTTGCTGCCTTGATTTGTCCTCAAACGAGTCATCAAGCCGAGCGAGTCCGTCGTGAATCAACTTTTCTCCTTCGTCGGTCGCTTTCATGGCGATGACTCCAACGACCTGGTCCAGTTCATTCAAAATCGGGCCGCCACTGGAACCGGAATCAATGGATGCATCGACCTGCAAAAAATCGAAGCCGTTCACACGTACCGTTGACCGTGTGGTTCCCTTCACCACCGCGTTTCTCAGCGTGACCCCGCCACCCATTGCTGGGTTGCCCCGCAACTGAACCGACTCGCCCTGTGGCACATAACCGTCGTACGCAACCGCCAAAGGGACTCGTTTGGTTTCAACAGAAAGAATTGCAAGGTCTCGATCGACATCCTCAAACAGGACACCGTGAACATTGGCGAAATCGCTTTCCTCTGGGAAGAAGATCTTCAGGTCGTCTGCGGGCGCATCCTCGATGACATGATGATTCGTCACCAATAAATTGGGTGCTGCAAGAAACCCACTTCCATGCCCAAGCGGATGTTCGATCAAAGCGACCGAATCAGCCGGTGACGGTTTGCCGCTAGGCTTGTACCGGCGGAGTTCGGACTCGCGAATCGGTCGGTATTGCATCTGGGAGATGCGGTAACTGCCGAGTACGGTCTCGATAAAAAGTCGATCGCTGGGGATTTTGAAATTGGGATGTAGTGTCAGTCGGGATGGATCACCGGTCCACTCGATAATCGTTTTACCGTCGCACGTGACACGCAAATGACTGTGGTGAACGGTACAAACGATTTCGGAATCACGTCCCGTCCTTAATACAGGCTTGCGGTAAAACGTCGAATTCGCGGGTTCGTTCTTTTCATCGATCCAGGCTAATCCTGATCTCTTCGACTTGCCGTAATCAAAGATGGCAAGCACTTGATGCCGACTTCCGACCGCAAGACCGATGTTAAGCGATCCCGTGTCCATCTGCCGCTGCGCGACAAGTCTGAGTTGATAGGAACCTGAAACGGAATGGGGGATCAATATTCTTGCTCGCGACGAACGTGACGACACAATTGCGTTTGCGTCACGTTCCCACTTTCCTGTTTGCGTGTCATTGGCAGGGTCGATCATCGCCAGCAAGTCGACTTGTTCTCCTAAGACGTCCGGCACAATGCCTGGTCTGGATGTCTCGGACTGTTGACGTTCGAGTAGCCATTCTTGGACGTAATCGCGGTCCGGATTACTGAGCTTGCGGATTGAAAGTGTGATGACGCTGCGATCCGCTTTTTTCAACGTCACTGCTGAATCGTTCGCTTCGACCAATTCCGCTTGTGTTTCAAATCTGCCGTCGCTGGTTGTCCACGTGCGAAGTTCCGCTGCGGAACCGGGCAGTTGAACAAGAGTCGTAAACATCAGGAAAAGGAGGGCACGGAGTTGGAAAATCGTCATTCGTCAACTCGAGGGGCTAAAAGAAGTCGCTATAAGGGAAGACTGAATATCTACCCAGATGATACTCGATGACCACGGCTCCATCTGAAGAAGCCTTTTCGGACACGCCAAGGGCCGCTGCACACGCTTCGGAGGTAGTGGACGACGTTACGAGTCCCTGCGAGTTAATGGCATGACGGGCCCCGTAGCCTCGTTCACTGCGGTGCATGACTGGACTCGTTGCCTCGTCCACTACGGTGCTTGACGGGACACCTGGATGGGCGTGGTGAGAAACGGTTCGAGACATTGCCAGGGAATGAGGTAGCGGACTGAGAATTTTCGGGGAAATCGTATTCGATTCCGTGGCTGCCCTTGTTAGGTTACCGACGGTACCGTATTATGCGACTGACGGTAACTTACTTGAGGATTCGGGATGACTTGGGAACGAGCACGCAAGCCAGAACAGAAGGCGGTTCGACGCGACGCCATACTCACGGCGGCACGCGAGCTGTTTTCGGAACTTGATTACGAAGAAATCAGCCTGAACGGGATCGCTCGCGAAGCGGGATTCAGTAAGCCGAACGTCTATCGCTACTTCTCCACACGCGAAGAGATCTTCCTGGTGATCTTCGAGGAAGAACAGGGAAAGTTTGTCGATGCTCTGATCGCACGATTGAATCGAATTCGAGCGAAGGACCCCGCTAATGCGATCGCGAAGGGATGGGTGGAAGTGGCGCTGAAGCACCGTGTGTGGCTCGACTTGCTTCCCCAATTATCGACTTCGCTGGAGAAGAATTCGTCGGTCCAACAGCTCGTCGACTTCAAAAAAGCCGGATACGAACGTTTCGCAGAACTGATCGAAACGCTTCATCGAGTCTGCCCAACGATCAACCAAACCGCTTGGGGCTCCGTGATTCAATGCGGCTATGCGTTGATGGCCGGACTGTGGTCGCATGCCAATCCGGGGGCCAACGTGGTGGAAGCTTTGCAGCACCCGGACGTTGACCGGCCACTCTGCGATTTTGCCGGAACCCTGCAATCAGGATTGTCCGCGTTGATTCGAGGATCAGAAATTCAACCACACGAGCGATAAGTCAACCGAACCTCAGGATGCTGGCAGCCGCCTAGCCACTACACAATAGGGAGTTAGCACAATGGCCAAGACAAACCCATTTGGACCGAAAGGTTGGACGCCCGAGCGACTCGGTTCGCTTACTGGCAAGACCTATCTCATCACTGGCGCCAATAGCGGCGCGGGGTTTGAGGCGTCGCGGGTGTTTTTGTCCAAGGGCGCAAAAGTGGTGATGCTGAACCGCAACGCGGATAAGTCGACCGCCGCCATCGCGAGCCTGAAGGAAGAATTTGGCAGTGACGCGGATGTTACTTTCGTGCGTATGGATCTAGGGGCGTTGAACTCCGTCCGCGAAGCGTCGGAGGAAATCTTGGAAAAGGTCCCCCACATTGACGCATTGATCTGCAACGCAGCCATCGCGCAGGTGGCGAAACAGCAGATCACCGTCGACGGCTTCGAAAGCCAGCTGGGCGTAAACCATTTTGGCCATTTCCTGCTGTGTGGATTGCTGTTTGACCGAGTCGAAGCGTCCGCCGGGCGGATCGTGGTCGTCGGTAGCAACGCGTACAAGATGGGGCTGAAGAAGATTCAGTTTGAGGACCTGAACTTTGACGCGAACTACACCGCCTGGAACTCCTACGCTCAAAGCAAACTGGCTCAGATGATGTTCGCCTACGAGTTGCAGCGCCGAGTGGAGGCAGCGGGCAAGAACGTGACGGTTCAGGTTTGCCATCCCGGCGCGTCACGCACGAATTTGTTGCAGGAAACCGCCAGCACGTTGAACAAGATTGCCTGGGCGATCCTTTCTCGGTTCATCGCACAATCGGCCGAGCGAGGCTCCTGGCCCGAAGTGATGTGCGCCGCGGAACCAGAAGTGGATTCGGTCAAACTCTACGGCCCCACGAAACGAGGCCAAATGGTCGGGCCCGTAGGAGAGTGCCCACTGGACGACTGCGCGCTGGATCGGGAAGCGGCAGCAAAACTCTGGACGCTATCTGAGCAGAAAACGTCCTTGGCCTGGTCGCCGTAGGGCGATCGACAGGCCCCAGGGTGCGAAACGCAACCTCGGGAACAATGACCGCAACAACAACGCGTTCCCCAACGAGGTTCAACAATGCGAATGGTGGTTCGCCCCCGTTGGGGTCGGTGGTGTGAGGTGCTATCAGGACCCAGGGTGCGCTTCGCGACCCTGGGCTTTGATGTTGAACGCCTTTGGCGTCGGTGGGCGGATTGTTCGATCCTCTATTGACCGCAACGCGGTCGGACAACACAGCCCGAGATCGCGAAGCGCAACCTCGGGGACAAAGACCGCAACAACAACGCGAACCCCAGCGGGGTTGAACAATGCTTTGATGTTGAACGCCTTTGGCGTTGGTGGGCGGATTTCGCGATTCTCTATTGATCACATCGCAAAGAACGCCCCTCCCATGTCCGTGGTCTGAACAGGGAACCCGGCCTATGTGACTATTCCGGATCGAGCCACTGTTGGATCGCCAACAGCGCTGCGTCGGGCGTTCGGCGGGCGAGTGGAAAACCGCCATAGAACGCTTGCATGCGTGCGCCCGCAGCAAACATCTCTTCCAGTTCCCGCCGGCACTGATCCGCGTCATCGACGTAAACCCGATCGCCAAGGCGAAAATAAGACTCGACAACTCCGAAACGGACTTCCTGCTCACCGTTGGCCTTGCGGATTTGTTGGATCAGTTCGGGCAAGTTGAAACGGGCTCCGCCACGATTGTCCATCGTGAATCCGGCGGTTGAGTATCGATTCACCGCAGTCCAAATCGGCGGACGCGTTGTACTGGCGGGCTTCACGGTCGCTAGGGCGACGATATGCGTATAGACACGCCCCGGTGCGATTCCGCGGTCGTGACACGATTTGGCCAGCGTTTCCATGTAATCGTGAATCGACTGATAACAAAGTTGGCGAAACTTTGCTTCACGCGAAATCCCTTCATTCTTCGCAGCCTGGAGCAGGCGTTGTTCGTTCCAACCGCGCCAATGCAATGACGCGTAGCCAAGCTGTTTGCCAATGAACGCGCGGTCCATTTCGATGCCTCTGGCGGATCGCGGGGCCTCCGCTCGCACCACGCCGCTTTCGCGATTGATCAACCGAAGCATGGCCGGATCACCAAAGTCAGGCAGATGGACCTCCCATCCGATATTGATTCCGGCAAACAAATGTTCCCGCCCTTGACTCCGCCATTGTTTAAGCCGAGCGACCAATGGCGAAAGCACGCCCTCGTCAAGTTGTGAGCAGGCGAAGGCAGCAAAAGTCGGTGATCCAGTTGCGGGGACAGCAGGTGCGGGTGAACACCACGGCCCCCAGTTGAACCACGGACGCGGAATACGATCGGGCAGCTTTCCCGCTTCTGGGAAACGATCCCACTCTCGCATTTCGGGGTGCAGCCAGAACCGCGTTGGTGGTCCGTCCTCTGAATTCGCCACGTCTTCGGCGCCCCATCCGTAACACGAATCGACATGCAAAAAGACGGGGATGCCGGTCCGCTCGGCAAGATCCAATACCTGCTCGACATCTTGTCGGACGACATCCGAGGACCGCGAGAGAATACGAAGTTGCTGAACTCCATAGGCAACCATGCGACGCGAAGAGGCGAGCATCGATCCGAATCGGCGTGCCATCGAGTGCATGTTGGCGCTGACATCGCGACCTGGCCCCTGGTCCGGCCCACCACCCTCCAAAACGATGTATTGTATCTCGTCGCCTTGAATCGCAGCGGGCATCGCTTCAGCCGCGGGCGAAACGGCACATGCCAACATCGCTGTACCGAAAGTCAGCACAGCTAGCGAGATTGCCTTCCCAGTACGCCAATGATGTTGTTGCATTTCAGGATGCTACAAAGTGCAGCTTGCCGGTGGAAGCCAGGACCGATCGAGATTTGCAGCGTCTCAGTGGCCGTTTCCTCGAGGCTTACGTCGTCGGGCTTTGAATCACTAGCCAACGACTCCATGGGCATCGATTCGCTAAGCACGGAGGATAATCGTGGCCCAAACGGCGTCGAGATCGTGGGACGAGCGAACTCGCACCGGCACTGGTCGGCTGCGGGGGGAGCGAAGCGTCAGCGTCATTCCGCGAGAGACAACGTCTTTCGGCGAGGTACAACTGCGGAAGCTTCTCCACAGCGATCGATCGCGCGGCTAGAATGCGGAATACGCCCCCGGAGACGCAATGAAGTCATTCACAACGCTGTATTTACATTTTATGCGAGACCGTGCCAGCCGCCGCAATTTGCGGGTGCTAGCTCAATTCTTCCTTTTTCTGGTCGCAATGATTCTCGTCTACAGCGTGATCTTTCATTACCTGATGGCGTGGGAAGGGCATCAATACAGTTGGATCACCGGCATCTATTGGACGCTGACCGTGATGTCGACCCTGGGGTTTGGCGACATCACGTTTCACACCGACCTTGGCCGGCTGTTTTCGATGCTGGTCTTGATGAGCGGAACGATGTTCATGCTGATCCTGCTGCCCTTTACCTTCATTCAATTTTTCTACGCCCCGTGGATACAAGCTCAGGAGGCCGCCCGTGCTCCGCGCGAGTTACCGGCAAACACCGAAGGCCACGTCATCTTGACTCATTACGGCCCCGTCGACGCCGCCTTGATTAAGCAATTGACCCAGTACAAATACCCGTACGTCGTATTGGTTCCGGAAGTCAACGAAGCATTGCGGCTTCATGATCTGGATTTACAAGTCGTCGTGGGCGAATTAGACGATCCCGAAACCTATCGGCGGTTGCGTACTGACAAGGCGGCGCTGGTCGCCACGGTGGGAACGGATGTCGTCAACACCAATGTCGCCTTCACCGCGCGTGAGGTCGCCGAAAAAGTTCCCATCGTCGCCACCGCGGCCGATGTCGCATCCGTTGACGTCCTTGAATTAGCGGGCTGCACCCGAGTCCTAGAACTCGCCGAGATGATGGGGCGATCGTTGGCTCGGCGTGTGATCGGTCGCGACGCCAAGACACATGTCATCGGACAATTCGATGAGCTGTTGATTGCCGAGGCGAGCGCGGCGGGCACGCCGCTGGTCGGTAGAACGCTCAAAGAGATCCGCTTGCGTGATCACGTCAGCCTGACCGTTTCGGGCGTTTGGGAACGCGGCCGGTATCAAAATGCGGGCCCCGACACCCTGATTACCGACAACACCGTCCTGGTGCTGGCGGGCACGCGCGAGCAATTCGATGAATACGACGCCCTGTTCTGTATCTATCGCACCAGCGACGTGCCGATCGT
>NZ_ANOG01000144.1 GCF_000346295.1 Rhodopirellula maiorica SM1
TTTCCGCGCCACTCATCCGATCGCCCTGCTCTAACGGCGAAAGATCGAGGATTGCTGGGCACAATTCATCACTTGGGCCTCGACGTCACTGCACCAAAGTTCCACCTCGGCCAACATCTCGCCGGTGCGATGGTTCACAATCTTGTGACGTTCGATATCAAAATGTGACATCGCGGACGCCAATCGCGGTTTGACCGGCATCCGAGGCTCGCGAACGCCTCGCGTTGTTCGTCGTAATTGCAGGGCTTCGCGATTAACCGGGGGCCGGTACGGGCTCGTTGATACCACTAACCGCGAGATAGGATCGCTCGCCGTATAGCCCGCGTCGGTTAGCAACGATGTGGTGCGGGTGTCTGCTTCGGGAACGCCAATGCCATGGCCAATCGGCGGCAAACCAACGTAGCCATCGTAGCCGTCGCGAACGAGCCCGATGCGAAGCGAATGGCTGCCGAGTTCCTGAACTCGAGCCTCGGCGGCGGCTAACAAGGGTTCGCAAACTTCGAGCCCCCCGTTGGGCGAGAAACATAGTGCCAGCATGCGACCCATATGGTCGTGTTCAAACCCTGTATCATGATCGGTCTTCTGTCCCGCTTCCTCTGGATAACGGTCCACCGCGACATGGCACCAAGCTCGCACCTGACCGTCGGACAACGCGACCAGCAGATTGGCGGGATCGAAAAAGGTGCGAGCCAGGATGGCCTGTTCGATGGTCGCCATCGCCACCGGAGGCGACAATCCGATGCAAGACCAGTGTTCGATCCAGACATCCACCAATCGCGGTAAGTCGACGTTGCAAAAAGGCCGAATAGTTGACACGGTAAAATCGCCGTTTGCGTTCAGGTAGAGAGTTTCACGGAAGTAAATGCAAGAACTGGACCGTTCCCCATTTTTTTCGCGTCATAACGGCAACGACAAGACCCGTGCGCCAGCAAGCTCCAAGCAGATGGGAGGGGGCATGCACAGCTTGTCGCCCTTTTATACACGAATCCTCGGTTTCTATTTAACAAAACTGTAGCCGGAATCAAAATGAATGTCAGCAATACAGACGCCTTGATCGAGGTCGCGATGCTAATTCGCGATTCCGATCGCAACTCGCTTTCCTATACCTATCGATGCGCGTATTCCATGCTCAGACGCATGGATGTTTCGTTCACCCTTTCTGAACTGCTGGCCATCCAACGGTGTTAAACGATAACCACGATCGGGATGCTTCCGCTCGGCCGCTCGGCAATCCTCGGTTGTCTGCGTCGCTGGCCGACGAAGCAGCTGCGGTGATCCAGGATCAATTAGGACTGACGCTGCGTCCGACTCAAATCGATGCGGCTGGTGGTTTACTCGACCCTTCGATTGTGGAGCTGCCGATGGGGGAAGGCAAGACACTCAGTATCGCTGTGGCCGCCATCGCCATGGTAAGGGCCGGACGACGTGTCTTTGTCGCCACCGCAAACGACTATTTGGCAACGCGCGATTGCGAACTCTTGCGGTCCGTTTTTCAGACGATAGGTATCACCGCCGCCTCGATCACCGCAAACACGGCGTCCGCTGAAAAGCAGATTGCCTATGACGCGGATGTCCTCTACAGCACGCTTCGACAGTTCGGATTCGATTATCTGAACCAGCGAATGGATCGGCGCAGTGCGTCGGCAAATCATCGACATTCGCGGATGACGATGGATGTTTTGTTGGTCGATGAAGCCGACAGTGTGCTGATCGATGAGGCGCGCACGCCACTGGTAATGTCATCCCCGGCGGTGACCGGTGAAACGGACACTGCAGTGGCGTGTCGTTGGTCTGCGGATTTTGCCAAAAACTTGTCAGCCAACGTCGACTTTGTCGTCGCGGCGGATACCGATGCGATTGCTTTGACCGCGTTAGGACACCAAAAAGTGCTACGGTCGAGAATGCCCGCCGAGATGAACGCCATGACAACCACTCAGATCATCTATGCGGTGGAAACGGCTCTGGATGCAGCCTTGCGGTTTCGCCGTGATCAACATTACATCGTCGCTGAGAATCAGATCCAATTGGTGGACGAATTCACTGGACGAGGCCAAGTCAATCGAACGTTTGCTGCGGATCTTCATCAAGCGATCCAAGCTCGCGAAGGGGTGGCGATCACACCGCCATCCATGCCAATTGCGAGGATCACGATCCAAGAGTTTGTCGCCTGTTTTGCCCATCTGTCGGGGACGACCGCTACCGCTTGGGAAGATCGTCGCGAAATCGCCGAAGTCTATGGATTGTCGGTTCGGCGGCTCGCGTCGTGGAAACCATCGCGACGCATCGAATACCCCGCCCAAGTCTATCGCACGGAAGGGGCGAAATTGGATGCCATCGCAGACGAGATTCAGCAGGTCGTTGCGGCAGGACGCGCCGTACTGGTCGGCACACGAACGATCGAGAAATCGGAACAGCTCAGCCGTGTATTGCAAACCCGAGGGTTGCAGCATGTGGTGTTAAACGCGAGGCACGTCGACCGTGAAGCCGAATGGGTCAAAGCGGCGGGAACCGCAGGACAGATAACCGTTGCGACCAACATGGCCGGCCGTGGCACCGATATCCCCCTCGATGCCTCGGTCGCTGATGCCGGCGGTTTACACGTGATTGTCAGCGAACCCCATTCGGCAGCTCGTATCGATCGCCAACTGATCGGCCGCGCCGGTCGTCAGGGGGATCCAGGGTCATGTCGCAGTTATTGGTCGATTGATGATGAAATACTCGACCACGCGTATGGAACCGCTGCCGCCGATTCGCTACGCCACCGCTTAGGAACCTCGTACTCCGAATCCCAAGTCCGTCAGCAACTTCGACGCGCCCAGACCGCTGTCGCCCGATCGCAGCGGCGAGGGCGACGTCAATTGGCGGCCCATGCCAATCGTCTCGCGCTGCAAATGCGTTCGCTCGGTCTCGATCCCCATCTCGATCCGATCTGCGAATCTCGATGAACGATTCCTGATCTTTCGCCTTTGGTGCAGGTCCCTCTCTAGAATCGACAGCGATTCACGCTTTGCGATCGCTGCGGTATGATGACACCATTCGTCGCATCACGCAGTCTCTCTCATCACGCGATTCTCGGATCGATCAAGCTACTTCGAAACGGCTGGGTAATTTGCATATGATATCGAATGAACTGATAACAAAGCAATCTTCGCAAAATGGGCGTTCCCTCAACCCACAACGCGTCTCGATTTCAACGGCCGTGGTCTGGCTCGTATTGCTGGCATTGGTCCCCACCGCCTCGGTCGCCGCACCCAATGGATTGCAAAACCACGTGTCGCCGTTCTCGTTGCCCGGATCCGATGGCAGCACTGTATCGCTTTCCACCGACCCCACCGTCTCGCTGCACGTTCTCTGTTTTCTCGGCACCGAATGCCCACTTGCGCGAATCTATGGACCTCGGCTTGATGCGTTGGCAAAAAAGTACGCCGACCGGGGCGTTCAGTTCATTGGGATCAACAGCAACATCCAAGACTCGATGGATGAATTGCAGCGGTATGTCAAGGATCATCGGTTAACCTTTCCGGTTGCCAAAGACTATGACCGCCGCGTTGCGATCCAATCCGGTGCAACGCGTACTCCCGAGGTCTTTGTGATCGATCGCTCGGGCACGGTCCGCTACTCGGGACGCATCGACGATCAATACGAACCGGGCATCGCGCGAAAACAGGCGACGCAGCACGATCTTCGTGACGCGATCGATGCGCTGCTGGACAACAAACCAGTGCCCCATCCCAAAACCACGGCAATGGGTTGCTTGATCGCATTGCCGAGAAACAAAACAACCGAATCCGACGCGAAAGTAACCTACTGTGATCAAGTCAGTCGTGTGTTACAAAAACATTGTGTCGAGTGTCATCGGGCGGACGAGATTGGACCGTTCTCGTTGGAAGCGTACGACGAAGTCATTGGTTGGGCCGACATGTCGCTCGAAGTGATCGACCAACATCGTATGCCGCCGTGGCATGCGGATCCCAACCATGGTTCGTTTGCCAATTCGCGGCATATGCCTGAGCAAGACAAGCAAATATTGGCAGATTGGGTTGACGCCGGGATGCCCTACGGCGACGCCAGTAAATTGCCTCCGCCTCGTGAATATGTCGCAGGATGGCAGCTGAGCGAACCTCCGCACCAAATCGTAACAATGAATGAAACGCCGTTCCATGTTCCCGCCACTGGAACGATCGAGTACCAATACTTCGTCGTCGATCCTGGGTTTACCGAGGATAAATGGATCCGGGCGGCCGAAGTCGTTCCGGGCAACCGATCGGTGGTGCACCATTCGATCGCGTTTGTGCGTCCTCCCGACGGCGCAGATTTTCGCGACATCGGTTTTCTTTCCGCGTATGTTCCCGGCCAAAAGCCAAGCGAATTTCCACCCGGTTATGCCCAACGCGTTCGCGCCGGTTCGAAACTCGTGTTCCAAATGCACTACACGCCTACCGGCAAAGCGACCGACGATGTCACGCGAATCGGATTGCTGTTTGCCGATCCCAACGAGGTCACTCACGAAGTGTATGTGTTAGGAGGGGTCGAGCAGGAGTTTGAAATTCCACCGGGAGCGGCAAGCCACGCCGTCGACGGTGACATCGGCGGATTTCCCAAAAACGGCACGCTGTTGTCGATCACGCCGCATATGCATTTGCGTGGTAAATCGTTTCGGTTCGTAGCGCATACCAAATCGGGCGCCGAAACGTTGTTGGATGTTCCAAGCTACGACTTCAATTGGCAGCACAACTATGTCTTGAGCCAACCGTTGCCACTGGACGATGTGAAGCAACTCTCCTTCACCGCGGTGTTCGATAATTCGGCCGGCAATCCCACCAACCCTGACCCGTCCGAATTTGTCACGTGGGGCGATCAAACTTGGCAAGAAATGGCGGTGACGTTTGTGGCGGTCGCAAAGCCACTGAACCCCAAATCGAATCCACGCAAAACCACTGTGGATGATGCCGAGCGACAACGTCGTGAACAGCAGCGAAAGATGAAAGAGCATGAAGCCTCGGAATTTGCCGACCGTTACATCCAACGATTTGATTCCGATAGCGATGGAGTGATCACTAAGCACGAGCTGCCTGATTCCGTGCGGATGTTCGCGTTCCGTTCATTCGATCATGATGATGACGGCAAAATCAGTCATGACGAAATCCGAGCGGAATCGTTAAGTCGTTTGCAGCGTTGATGCTAAGAACTGTAGACGAACACGAGACGACAGCCCGGATTAGCCTTTTTTCCCGGTTGCAATCAGGTTTGTTAGCGGTGCGGGGTGAGTCCAATGTCATTTGTTTTCGTAGTGGGACTCGCCAGAGTTTCTTTGAGCCTCAACAGCAAATACGGGAATTTTGGCGAGTCCCACCACTCGAACAGTAGTAGGCCGGATCAAACAAGCGGCATAAATGCCGGATCGGCGGACGCAATTGAAAATTCCATGTCCGTCCAAGGCAAACCGGATAAGACCACCGTTTGCGCGGATCCGGCATGAACTGCGTCCTTGATTCGGCCTAAAACTTGTCCGCTAATGCAACTATCGCAACTGCAAAACTCAAATCCCATCTGGAAACTCACACGAAGTGTTTTCTAAACTCCCGACGCTCTTTCGTATCTCATGGCTGGCTGATTGGATCGTCACCCATCGACTCGTAACGTTCCTGATCCTGACAATTTGGACCATTGTGATGGGGTTGGGGCAATTCGACCCCACGATTCTGTGGCCGGAAACGACCACCACTTCGCCTGCCCAACTTGACGCGTCGGACGACGATGAATTTGACGAGTCGCTTCGCGCAAAAACTCCGAACGTCTCGCCAGTTCAAATCGCCGCAGGCGATGTGATTGTCGTGGCGGAAAGTGATCAGTTCTTCACACCGGAGGGTGCCGATGCGATTCGCGACGCGGTTGCTGCGTTGGAATCGCTTGATCAAGTGGATCGAGTCTTGTGGATGGATCGGGCACCGATGCTCAATATCTTCGGACTTCCTGAACCGATATTGCCGCAGCGAAATGCCTCGCCCGCTCGATTCCAAGCGGCAAAAGAACGTGCGTTGGCCAATCCGTTGATCGGTGGGCAATTGCTTTCGTCCGACGCAAAAACGCTGTTATTGATGGTTCGAATCGATTGGTTGTTTGTGACCGACGATGACGATTGCACTGACGCGCTGCGTGAAGCGGCGACCGCGGCAGTGGCCGATCATCCAGGCGTCGAAATGAAGTTTCAAGTCACCGGCGAAGTGCCCATTCGTGTTAGTTGGGCCGCCAGCACCCGGGATAACGAACGCAAGTACCAGATGATCGGTTACTCGATCGCACTCGTGATCGCGTACATCTTGTTTCGCGGGTTGTCGTCGGTCGTGATCGTCGCACTCGCTCCCTGCTTTGGCGTGTTTTGGACACTGGGACTGCTGCATTATCTCGGTTTCGCCGACAATCCGTTTAACTCGGTGATTGTACCGGTGTTGCTGTGCATGGTCGGGTTCACCGATGGCGTGCACATGATGGTACAAATCCGGCGGCATCGCGCCGAAGGCATGTCGGCGACCGATGCCGCTCGGTTGTCGATCCGCGAAGTCGGCTTGGCGTGCTGGTTGACATCGCTGACCACGGCGATCGGGTTTGGATCTTTGGCACTCGCTCATCACGAGATCGTTCGCGAGTTCGGTTATTGCTGTGTGATCGGCGTGATGATGACGTTCATCTCCGTTGTCACCGTCATTCCGTTGGCATGCGCCAGCCCACTGGGACGCAATGTCCACTCCGGATACGGACATAATTTGATCGACAAAAATTTGAGCAAGATTTCGGTCGTCATCGAATTTGTGCTGCGACATTTTAGAAAAGTCAGTGTCGCTGCGATTATCGTGACGTTGGTATTGGCCGCGATGACATTACAGCTGCGGCCGGACCAACGTTTGACCAGCAACATGAGTTCCGGTAGCGAATCGGCGATGGCGCTTGCCCACATCGACAAACAATTTGGCGGGATGGAAACCGCCGAAGTGACGGTCCAGTGGCGAAAGGAAGTTGCCTCGAACGATGCCGAGATCGGACGTGTGGTTGCCGAAGTGGATGACCTGCTTCGTAGCGAACCTCTGATTGGCAATCCGTTGTCCATTCGCAGTCTGATCGACGCGTTGCCAGGGGATGGCGACCCCGGTACGCGAATGTCGCTGTTGGAGTTATTGCCGCCTCCGCTGAAACGAGCCTATTTTGTTCCCGAGCGTCGTATCGCCAAGGTGGTGATGCGGCTTCAAGACGTCGGAATTGCCTCGTACGGCCCCGTGTTTCAGCGAATTGAGCAAGGACTCGAAACGATCCGCAGGTCGCACCCGAACTTTCGGCTCGAGCTTACCGGCAGCGCCATCGGTCGATGGAAAAATTTGTATCGCATCGTCGTTGATCTCGCGTTCAGTTTGGGGACCGCGACGCTGATCATCTTCGCGGTGTTGACGTTCGTCTATCGCTCGCTGCGACTGGGCTTGATTTCAATGATTCCAAATCTATTCCCGTTAGCGATGACGGGGTTCATTCTACTGGTCACGGGCGAAAATTTAGAGATGGTCAGCGTGTGTGCGTTCACGGTTTGTTTGGGGATTGCGGTCGACGACACGATTCATTTTTTGACGCGGTACCGCGAGGAACTGAAAACGGCGCCCAACGGAACCGAAGCGATCCGCCGAGCCTTTGTCGGAGTAGGGACCGCGCTGGTGATGACAACCATCGTGTTGATCATCGGTTTCAGTACAGCGTTACTAAGTGATGCGCGTGACCACCGGATCTTTGCCGCAATGGGCATCCTGACGATCGGCAGCGCACTGTTCGCAGACCTCGTGATGTTACCAGCACTGCTGCAACGATTTGCCCACCAAAAAGAAACCGAGAATGAAGCAGCCGCACCGTAGCGAAAGTCGCGATTGGCACGTGGGATAGGCTTCCAGCCTGTCATCAGTCGGGAGCGGCGGTCGGTTCGCCTTTTTGGCCAACGGTGTGAAGCATTTTTTCGTAGCGAAACTCGCAGAGAGTTTCGGTTTGACTCGCGTGGCCGAAAGTCTCTGCGACTTTCGCTACAGTAAATTCGCGTTTTCCTATAGGGAGAAATGCTTCACAGCGTTGCCTTTTGGCGCTGGCGGCTTGTTGATTTAGTGAGCCGCTCGCGCGTGAGCGGCCGGGTTCCACGCATTACCCGGTGCCTTACGGCCCTCGGCTCACCAATGCGATTTGCATTTCGATTAAATCAACAATCCGCTATCCACGGTGTCACCTCTCCACCGACGAAGTTGGCGGAGAGATGGCAGATCGCTGCCATCGACAATCGCTCTACCACATGCGACTCCAAAGTCACCGCCCTCCCAACGGGAGGGCGAATACTCCTCACTCCTCACTCCTCACTCCTCACTCCTCACTCCTCACTCCCAGCTCCTAAGCCGGAACTCCGCTCCGCTGCGTTCCGGCCTACGATAAAACTACCTCGGCCCAGGGTGATCGATATGGATCGCGTCGTTCGGACCGCCCGGCGGTGTTCCTCGCTTACGCTTTTGACCCTTACCTAACTTCAACGAGTCGCCTGTTTCGCGGTCGAAGTAGTCGGGCGTCAGTTCGTCGGGCACTGCATCGCCGGTTTCCTGAGTCCATTGATCCAGCACCTTTGACAGTCGTTCTTTCGTCTGTTTGTATTGCGAATTCGACACCAAGTTGTTTAGTTGGTTTGGATCGTCCTCTGTTTTATACAACTCCTCTACCGGACGAGGCTGCAGAAACACGTCCGCCTGAGCTTCGCTCAGCTTTTCGCCATCACGCATTCGCCGCAGCGTTTGGTGCGACGGCGACCGGACCGAATCCGCAGGCCCTTGCCACGCCAGCTCGGGACGTGCATTGCGAATGTACAGAAACTCTCCGTCTCGGACACTGCGACCGTGAGCCTCGTAGTCGTGCCAATTGTGCTCCGAAAAAGCAAAGCGACGAATCGTTGCGTCAGCGTCTTGGAAGATCGGTGTCATGCTGACGCCTTGAAAGGTTGGCGGCATTTTTGCTCCCGCCACGTCGACCACGGTCGGAGCAATATCGATCACGCTGACCAGACTGGAGGTGCTGACACCTTTCTCGGCAATACCGTTGGGCCAATGGGCGACTAGAGCGGTCTTCATTCCCGAATCGTGCAGTCGCGTCTTCGCTCGAGGAAATGGACGCCCATTGTCGGCCAAGACAAGGATCAGCGTATTGTCCAGCTCGCCTTCGTCCGCGAGCGTCTGGGTCACTTCGCCCACGAAATAGTCAAATCGCGTCACCTCGTTGTAGTACGAAGCCAAATCTTGACGCGTCGCCGGTTCATCCGCTAGGAACGGAGGAACGACCACATCCTCGGACTGATGTTTCGGTCCATAGTTTTCGGGCACCCACTCGTTGTCGGCATCCCAATTACGATGCGCATCCAACGAGGCGAACCAGCAAAAGAACGGTTTGTCTTTTGGGCGATTTTTGATCGTTTGTGTCCAACGCGCTTCGGCGCCGTGGTTGTCCGGGGTTGTGCCTGGATCCACCAAGTCCCACGGTTTTGTCGCTCGCGATTGTCCCGCCGCTGGTGGCTCGGGCGTCATGTGGTTCTTACCCACAAGCGCCGTGTAATAGCCTGTCTGACGCAGAACCGAAGGAAACCAAGCTAAATTCGCGGCAATCGGTTCATGCAGCTCCGCCGCTCGGCCTAGATTGTGGGGATACCGGCCAGTGATGATACTCGCGCGACTCGGACTGCAACTACTGGCGGTCAAAAAAGCATTCGCAAAACGCAGCCCTCGCGACGCCAACGCGTCAATATGGGGCGTGCGCGCCGCTGGGTTGCCGTAGCATCCGAAGTCGTTCCAGCTGACGTCATCCGCAATCATGATCACGACGTTCGGCTTGGTTTGAGCCGCCTCAGCCGCATCGGTGCGTGCCAGCGGGATTAGGAACAATCCGGCGAGTATCAATCGTAGTGGCAAATTCATTTCGTTTCTCCGTGGATGAGACGCTTCGGCGGGGTGACCATGAGTGATTCGATCACGGTGGCAAGTTGGTTGGCAGGACAGATGAGTTTGACGTAATGGTGTTGACTCGACGGATCTTTGACCCACGTCGAAACCCCTTCGGCATCCAGCTGGACGCGGCCTCCGGAAACGACTTCCCAGTACTCAGGCTCGGCACCCCGAACGGCAAACAAAGCGGCGGCTTGATCATAGCTGGGTTGGCCACCGTCGATCGACGCTCGATTTTTGTAGCGACGTTTCTCGAAACCGCGGCGGACCGGATTGTCGCTCGGTGTCTGCTTTAAACGTTCGCCTGTGATCAACCCATTGCCGATCTCGAAACCATGCCACACGATTTCGCCTGGCCACTTGTTCGCAACCACGACCGAGGCCTCGAGATGGGTCTTAATGTTGGTTTCAGGACGATTCGATGTGGGGAATTCACCTCCCATGATGACAAGTCGGCGAACTTTACTTTTCACCAATTCAGGTTCACGCCGCCACAGTTCGGCAAGGTTCGACAACGCTCCGACGCTACAGATTGTGACGCTGCCGTCCGGTTGGGCGGACAACGTTTCGCGATAGACGTCCAGCGCGTCGGGGGCCTTGTCGTCCGGCCCGATATCGTTCGGGAAACCGTCTCGCAAACTCGGGGCATACGTACTCGTTCGCTGCAGTGCGGTTGGGCCCACTTTGTCGGTGCCGATCGGAAGATTCGGGCGGTCATAGTAAGTGTTGATGGCGTCCACTGCCGCAGCCGACGCCTTTGTCAGGTCAGCGCGATTGACGATCGTCGCCAATAGTTCACATTCGCCGCGGTCAGCCAGGGCGTGTAACATCGCCACCGTACCAACGTCATCGGCATCGCCCGACATGTCGGTATCGAGAATCAACTTTACCGGTTCCGTCTTTGGCAATCGTTCGGCGGCAAGGTAATAAGCACCCGCGATTTCTTTGCCGTCGCCATCGTATAACCAGCTTTGCATCGTCGTGCGACCCGCAGGAAGATTCATACGAAATCGGACTTCGCCGGATTCGGGGGTTACCTTCGCCTGTTGCTTTTGCTTGCCGACTCGCAATTGAGCCGCTGCGACTGGCCATGCAGGTCCCGCCGGCAGCACCCCATCGGTCACACGCGTTTCCTCGATCCCCGAGGTTAAATGCAAGTGGCACTCATCCGGCCAACGGCTCAGACGAAATTCGTACTCGCCCGCCTCGGCTACCTCGATGTGCCACACGCCGTTTTTGCGATCGCCTGCTCGGACTTGTTTTTGTTGATCGATGAACACATCGGCCCATTCACATGCCGTCAACTGAACAGGATTCTCGGCGTCGTGGCCAATGATCGATGGCTCGAACTTGTTCGCTTGATCTTTTACGCCGTCCCACCATGCGTTTAAATGAGCTCGCATCGCTCGGGTGACTTCCGGATGCTCGGCGATCACGTTTTGTGTTTGCAGTGGATCATCATCCAAGTTGTAAAGCTGTTTGTCCGAGAGTAGCCGCCATTGTTTCCACAACACCGCCGCCCCTTCGCGACGCGGTACTGCTGGGTTATTCGGCGTCGTCCGCACTGTTTTGAAGGGCATGCGGCTGTAGTTGATGACCATCATCCGGTCCTCGGGAACAGTGGCGGTTCCCTTCAGCACGTTTGCCAAGCTGATGCCGTCGAACTGAGTTTCCGTGGGAACGTTCATCCCCAGCAAATCGACCAAGGTCGGCAATACATCCTGCACCTGCGTTAGTCCGTTGACGTCACCCGCAGGCCGCAGTGCTCCGGCGGGCCAACGAACGAAGCATGGAACGCGATGGCCACCTTCCCACAATGTCATTTTGCCGCCACGCATATTGGCATTGAAGTACTTTGGGCCGAACGTGCTGCCGTTGTCCGTCAGAAAGATAACCACGGTGTTTTCACGCAGTCCGCTTTCCTGCAAAAACGCCTCGAGCCGACCCATGTTCTCATCAATGTTGTCAACCATCCCCAAGAAACGGATCAGCTCGGATTCTTTCTCCGCTGGAATGCTTGGCAGTGTGTCGCGAACCGATTCGAATGCCTTTTTCGCCGCTTCATGATTCCGCTGGGGGACGTAGTGCGGTTGATGCGCCGCGGCGGTTGCCAAATAACAAAAGAAGGGACGCTCCGCATCCGCTTGAGACTTCATCCACTGCATTGATTCGCGAAACAGCACGTCGGTGGTGTAGCCGCGATAGGTTTGACGGACGCCATTGTGGACGTAGGTGTCACCAAAGTAGTCGTTCTGCCACGCGTCAGGAACGGAACCGATGTGCGAGGAGGGGAACCACACGCTTTCCTGGAACCCTCGGTCACTGGGCCGATACGGATAGGTGTCGCCCAGATGCCACTTTCCAAACAAACCGGTCTGCCACCCCGATTCTTTGAACAGATTGCCCATGGTCGGAAACGATCGTCGCAGCAATGTTCGTCCGCTGCTGACGTTCATCGCGCCGTTGCGAAGGGCATCCACGCCCGTCATCAACTGACCTCGAGTCGGAGTACACATCGGAGCGACGTGAAATTCGGTCAATCGGATGCTCTCGTCGTGCAGTCGATCCAGGTGCGGTGTCTGCACCACCGGATTGCCATGGCACGAAAATTCGCCAAACCCTTGGTCGTCGGTGATCACCACCAAGACGTTCGGTCGTTCGGCGGTCGCTGTTTCCGCGGCAACGACTGCGGACGCCGAAAACAACAACGGCAAAGCTAGAAACAATGTTTTCATCGATTCATTCTCGAGTGTCATACGTGGAGTAAACGTAGCCTAGGCTTCCAGCCTGGGGGTGCAGTGGTTCCCAGGCTGGAAGCCTAGGCTACGCTGTGAATCCGTCAGTAATAAAGTCGTTCTGCTCGCTCCCAGGTTCCGGTCTGGGGAACCTGTCGTGTGATGTGCAAATCACTCCTTCACGCGTCCCCAACGGGTTCGCAACGCATCCAGCAACACGGCAGCGACAATCACGCCGCCAGTGATAATTTGTTTATTTGCATCCGAGACCCCGATCTGTGCCAATCCGGTTTGCAGCACTTGAATGATCAACACGCCAATGAACGAGCTGATCACACTGCCTCGCCCGCCCATCAAACTCGTACCACCGATCACACACGCAGCGATCGCGGCCAATTCAATTCCGATCGCGGCGTTCGGATCCGCCGTCGACAATCGCGACGATTGTGCCAATCCTGCCAAACCGCACATCAAACCGCTGATCCCAAACACCGCGATCGAATAGGGCGCTGCACGGATACCCGACATCCGCACCGCTTCGGCGTTCGTGCCGATCGCGACACAGTAACGACCAAAAACGGTCCGCATCAGCACAAATTGGCCCGCGATCACGGTAGCCACGGCAATAAAAAATGCCGGTGACAACAAGATGCCTGCGATCGGTTGACCGAACCATTCAATACGGCTGCCGATGTAAACCGATTGCGAATCGGTCACCACCTTGGTCGCACCACGAGCGATCTCCAGCATCCCCAGCGTGACGATGAACGAGGGAATACCAAAGCCAACCGAGATGAAACCGTTCACCAATCCGCATCCACCTGCCACCAACATCGCTATCGGCAACGCCACCAACAGCGGCCACTCTTGGTTTGCCATCAACACGCCCAGCACCGCCGACGACAACGCCAACAGCGACCCCACCGACAGATCGATGCCGCCCACCACCAGCACCAACGTCATGCCAACGGCTAGAAACGTTAGATCCGGAATCTGGTTCGCGATCGAGACCAAGGTGGTTGTCTGAAAGAAATTCTTACTCATCACGCTAAACACGGCGACCAGTGCGATCAGCACCGCCACCAGTCCGCCGTATTGAAGAATCGAATGTTTTAGTTGAGTTGGTTTCATGAGGAAACGGAATGAAATTTCGTGGATAACACAATACTTGCAGTGAAATTACCGTCCGATTGGTCATCCGACACGCCAGATGGAAACTGCGAACGCAAACAGTCAGTGAATGTACTGAACTGAACGTTGATAATACAGGGCTGTATTCCGCTCCCCAAAACAATAGTCAATGGACTTTATTTTGACAGACCGAAAAATGGCCTTCGTCGATTCACATCATCCGCACGGCTTCGTGCGGTGTGTTTTTTAGCAAGATTCGACCGACGAACTTATTGCCGAGCCGTTCCTAACGATCGGCGTTGCGCTGCTGGGATAGCTGCCGCAGCTTTTCACGAATGCTGCCATCCTTCGGCGATTGCAGTTGGCAACGTTTGTATTGCGAAATCGCCTCAGCCAGTTTTCCGTTGGTTTGTAGTGTCTGGGCATACAGCAAGCGGTATTCGGTTCGACCTGGATCAAGCCGTACTGCCACGTTCAAAGCCTGCTCCGCTTCATCGGTATCGCCCATTGACAAAGCCAAGCGGCCCAGCAGGTAAGCACGTTGCGAATCGGGCAATGGGCCGGCTGCGGGATGTTTCAGGCTCGTGCGAGCATTCGTCTGCTCGATAGGTGACGGTCGCTGAACCGGAGAGTCATCGGGTGATGGAGGCTCGAGCAATGCTCGTGCTCGTTCTGCGATTCGTTCGCGAAGCGATGGCGGCATGTCAAGCTCGGCAACCGCAAAAACCAACAACTGAGGATCATCGGGCAACGATCGCTGCACTGCGTCCTCGTCGGACGTGGACCGAATTAACGGCCACAATGAACGGATGTGTCCTGGCTGCAGCGCGAGCGTACGCGAGAAAATTGGGCTTGCCGATGGGTAGCCTGGATGCGCTAGCGCCAAGCGTCCCGTCCGCATCAGCACGCTGGGGCTGTAGCCCCAAAGCTTCACGGTTTCGTTGATCCATTGCTGTGAGTCTTCGAGAGGCGACGGTTCGTTAACAAAGTCAGTCATCAGCATCACTGCGCGGGCACGAAGGCTCAACGGGCAAGCGACCCATGCTTCTCTTGCCAAGGCATTGGCAAGCCGGAGCTTTTCGATCGATTGGCCCGGTAGCAAGGCTGATTCAGGATTGCGAGGCAATCGTCCGCCCCGGAGTTGGTCGTAGTAGACGGTGCGTCGAACTTCGGTATTCGCGATCGCTCTCCATTGTCGTAATTCCTTAGGCGACAACTTCGCGTCCGTCGGTGCGGTTGCCAGCAGTGGTTGCCTCGCCAAAATCGCTTCGGCGACGGACAACTTGTAAAATGGATTTGCATCCAAACGCCGTAGCGACTGGCTTAGGTGTTGAGGTTCCAAGGGAGAATCAGCAAACATGCTCTCAGCGAAGCCTAGGTGATTCGCCAATACCTGATCGTACTGTTGAGGCAATCCTGCCAGCCGACGGATTTCCGTGTCACTGACTGCTTGCAGATGGGCCATGCGAATTGTGTCTAGCCATACCAGCGACAACACGACCAGCATCGTCAACACCGCAGTGCGTCGAATGCGATCGTAATGCCTGGCCACGTCGTAGCGATCTGCAAGCGATCGATGCATTGCAATGAAAGGACGCAGCCATCTCTCGCGTAGCCCTCTCTTTTTTTCGGTGGGCACAACGTCATGGTGTTGCCGTGGTGAATGCTTTCGGAACAAACGCGTTGAGGTGCCAATCACAGCACCACAAATGGCGGCCAGAATCAACAGGTTGGGCAACATCAAAATCCCAAAGTCAAAGCACTCTGCAATGCATGTGCAACCGATCGCAAACCATCCCGCCGCCCCGAGTCCCTTTAGGTGTGGCGCGTTTCCGATCGATTCGAATCGTTTGAGTGCCCGCACCAGCAGAACCGTCGCCGCCAACACGCACAGCGGCAACCACACTCCGCCCTCCACTAGCCATTCCAGTGGCATACCAATCGGCGAAAACGAACCAACCGTCACCGCCCTGGCTTTGATAAACGCAAGT
>NZ_ANOG01000145.1 GCF_000346295.1 Rhodopirellula maiorica SM1
TTGATGCCGCGGAACGGGGTGAGCGTGTCGGATGACAACGGTTGATCCAGCAGGAATGTGGTCAACAGCAAGTCTGTAGCGGAATCGTCCGCATCAATTTCAAACGGCGTTCGATACACGGTGTCCGAGTCAGTTGATCGAGTCAACACCGATCGCTTTCGAACATCGACCCATTGGATTTGCGATTCGGTTTGGCGACCTACGACTAAATTGGAAAGATCCAGCCATCGCAGACCATCCGCTGAGTCGATCTGAATCAACCCCTGACGCTTGATCGCATCGACGACCGCGGCCCATGCATGATTGTTCGAACCCGTGCTCAGCATAAACGCGATCATGAACGCTGCGGCCACTCCCGCGGCGAGCGGCCAGGTGCGGAGCCAATTTGTTCCACTGCGGGCAACGGCGACTGCGCTGCCGAGTCGCGAAGATACCAATTCAGGTGACTCGCCCCACTGCGCCGCAATTCCCTCATCCAGCCGTCGAACCAATGTTTTCGGCACCGGTGGCGCGTCGAACGCATCCGACAACATCACTGCCAATCCGCGATCGTCATCGGCCGACAATTTGTCGTTGTCAATTTGCCCTGGGGCATCCGACGGTTGATTGGAATTTGGGTCGTGTGTCATAATATTTACGCACTTCTTCGGAGTCGCGACTCGATCGCTGTGTTTTGGTGCTAGCGATGGAACAATCCGCATCAGGATTCGCGTGCGAGACGCGGTTCAAATAGAGACGATCGTTCCTTTTGCAAGGAAGAATTCGAATCCCCATTGGCTTGCTTTCTCTGGTTGGCCGAGTCACCTTGGATGGGCGATCCGTCCGTATTCGGAGGCGTCAGTGCGGCGTCCGATTGTGAAGGTTCGACGCGGCGTTTGTTCAATTGATTTCGAAGTGCCTGACGTGCTCGATAAAGCACCGATTCTGCACTCTTCTCCGTCGCACCAAGTCGCTTCGCGATGACTTTCACGCTGATTTGATCGACGTATTTCCATTCCAGCGCAAGACGATAGGTCTCGGGAAGATCGTCCATCGCTTCACGCACATTTTGGCTTCGTAATTTTTGGTCGTGTTTCGCCGCCGGATCTTGTTCATCAATGGTCTGCGTCGGCTGCTGAGCTTGTTCGATCAGGTGTTGCACCCGTGCCGCGGCGCGAAAGTGGTCTTGGATTCGTCGCAGTGCAACAGTTCGCATCCAGGCGGCCGGATGATTAATCGTGGTCTCGGTTGCGGCGGCTGCCACGAGTGCCAAAACCGACTCGGCTACGATGTCTTCGGCAAGGTGCGTGTCACGGTCAACGCGAGCGTATACGAAACGCCAGACCGACGGCACGAAACACTCATTCAAGTGCCTCGCAGCGACAGGATCCTGCCTTCGTAATCCGTCAATAAATTCAGCGTTGTCCAAAATCACCCTCGCGAATCGTGGTCATCAACCACGCAATCGTACCGTGTGTGAGGTCTTAGTCGCTTGGGAACCAGCAATCACGCGGACGAAATGCATAAAAAGTCGAGAATTGCTCGAAGTCACAAAAAAAGTCACTTGTTAGCAAATTTCCACGCGTGAAATTCCACGCCAACTCGACTCCAATAGAGCTAACATTTGTTGCAGCTAGCTTCCAATGCGATCCCTTGATGTTGGCAAAATGAAAACGTGCTGCTTCATTCAAGTAACTGCTTAGTATAGGAAAATGTGTTCGACGATGTGTGAATCCGTCGCGGCAAACGTTATGTGGATCGAGCGTGCCCAGCGACTACCGCACTTTCGCGGTGGTTGGTGGCGTCTGTTGTCGGCAACGCTGATGGTTCTGATCACTACGTCCCCAGCGGCTGCCATTGAAACCGAGATCGCCGATTCCTCCATCGTCGCCCATCGCCCCTCGGACGACGCCGCACTTTGCCATCTCATAGGCGAGTCTGTGTTACAGCAGTACGCTGCAACGATCTGTCTGGAAGCACGCCAATTGCCCGCGCCGCAGCGGTACGAAACGCTCGTGAGCTGGGTGCTTCCAGCTCACGCCCATGGATTTCGGCTGCAAGGTGCTTTTCGTCGATCAGTTACTGCGACCGGACAAGCCGAGGCCGCTGACCAACACGTGCACGAACTGAATGCCTACCCGGAATCCAATTGGCTCCTTTCGCCCGCAATCGATTTGGTTCAAGTCGCCTCGAAGTTGGATAAGTTGGGCGATTTGAAGCGGCGAATCGAAAGCATCCAACCCGCTGACAAGGATCAGACCATTGCGCGAACCACCTTGCTCACCTTATTCGAAATCAAGAGAGGCGATGTCCAGGCGGTTCAGCGACGCTTAGAAGCCCGCTTTGCTTGGCAGCGAGACTCGAAAAACTCGGGTTCCGCATCACAGCGTTGGCCCGACTTGCTCGTGCTGTGGTCCGTCGCAGGAAACCCCAAAACGTCGCATCTGTTGTCGGAGGACTTGTTTGGAGCCTTCTCCGATTTACATCAATACAATGCCGATTTCGAATTGGATGTCGTCAACGATTATCTGCGTCTGCTGAAAGGCCGCTGTTACGCCGCCGATCGACGAGCAAACGACCCGCAAGTCAACTCCGCGATCCCAGCCGCAAGCAACGTCTATGATGTGTTCAGCCGGTCCGATGCTGCGACGCATTCCGCTGCGAGACCACTCACGCGATTTCACATCGGATCCACGAGTGCCTTCAAGATCTCAGGACACGAAAACGACTATCTCGCTTATCGCGGGCCCATCACGGGTGATTTTGAGGTGAATGGCGAAGTCGCGACGTATCCCGGAGCGTTCACCGAATTGATGGTTCACGCCGCAGCGGTCGTACCCGTTCGCGAAGGCACCCACCTCAGCATCGGAGCCATGTCGAAAGGCAATCGAGAGATTGCATTGGACCGAAAACTCGAAGAAATCGAATCGTCCAGCCACCTGCGATGCGTCGTCCGCAATGGTGTGGTGACTCACTTTTTCAATGGACGTTCTGTGCTTGAGCATGATCAAAAACCACTCTCGGCACCCTGGGTTGCTCTGAAGAGCTGGCGGGGAACGTTGTCCGAAATTCGCAACTTGCAGTTCGCCGGATCGGCTCAAATCCCTGATTCGATTGATCTATTGTCCGATGCTTCGCTAAGCGGTTGGGCCAGCTATTTCGATCCCGCATTAAATCAAGGTCTAGGCCAGTGGAATACAGCGGTTGGCGATGATCACACGATCCATCTTGTCAGCAATCTGCCGAGCGGCATTGATGGCAGCTTTGACGAAGATTTGATTCGCTATGTGCGTCCTATCGTTTGGGATGCGGAAATTTCATACGAGTTTCAATACCAGGCGGGAACCATCGCGGTGCATCCCGCACTCGGACGCACCGTGTTTCTGATCACGCCCGCGGGTGTTCGCATCCACCAGCTAACCGATGGGAAATTCGAACGGTCGCAATTACGGCCCGACAACGCATCCGATCCCGGTCCCAACGATGATGAAACAAAGGGAAAACCGCCACTACACAACGGTTGGAACGCCATCAAGATCCAGATTCACGGGGACGTGTGCACAGTGTCCCTGAACGGTCAAAGCGTTGTGCAGGTGCAAGTCCCCGCACACACGGCACGTAAATTTGGATTGTTTCGCTATCGTGATCAAACTCGCTGTGTCGTCCGCAATCTGCAACTAAGAGGCGATTGGTCGAATACGCTGCCGGTGATCCAACAGCAACCGTTGGCCAACCGCGAAGTTGCAAAACTGAACCAGCGAGCGGCCGAGTTACCCGACCATTTCGTGCACGATTTTCGAAACGGGGTTCCTGCTGAATTGTTTGATTTCGAAGGCGACACCACTACTCTCACAAAGCGGGACGATGGCGTGCGGATGGTTCGCAGTGCCGATGCGGGTGTTCGCGCCATCAACGCTTGCATGATGATTCACGGCGATTTTGATATTTCTGTTGGCTACAAAGACCTGCATATCTCCGATGGCCAGCCGACGTGGCATTGTGGGATCGGGTTGGCCATTCGCTTAGAGAATTCAACTTTTGATCGCTGTGCCCTCTACCGTCGTCGTGATCGCATGCATGGCCACCACTATGTCGGTTTTGGTCAAAAAGAAATGAACGCCGCGGGCAAATCTGTTTGGATCGGCGGCGCAAATGTGGTGGACGAATCAACATCGGGACGGCTGCGATTGGTTCGACGTGCAAATCAAATATACGGACTGCATGCAGTCGGTGACTCACCGAGCTTTCGCGTCGTCACCACAACCACGGTTCCACCGGGCCCCATCGGGGTCCAGGGACTACAACTTGTTACGGAAGTCGGACAAGGACTCGATACCAGCGTCACTTGGACCGCGCTTGATGTCCGCGCCGACAGAATCGATCCATTGACGGTCAATGATCAAGCCCAAACAATTGAAATGCTCAATTCGCTGCGTGAACAAAAGCGGGCGGAAAAGACCGACTTTACCAAGCAAACGCCAAGCGAAGCTGGCTTCTACTCGACTTCCGATGAGCTTGGAAAAATGGTTTCGGATGGAGATGGAGTCACAGTGACCGTCCAAGGCGACTCATTTTTAAAACGCTATTCACTGATGAAGCCAATTTCATCCGCAGCTGATTTTGACATCCAAACCGAATTTGAAATTCTTAGGCTTGATCGAGGGTATCCGGACGAAGCGTCCAGCGAAGTTAGCCTGCAAATCCAACTTGCGAGTAGGCAAACCGTGGAAATTAACGACGCCGCCCTGGACATTTTTGAAGCCGCAATCATTCTGCGTCGCAAACCAGATGGTACATTTGTGCTACGGCCCAGAATCGTAGCGCGCACGCCGACCGGCAGCACGGTTTACCGTGCAATACACTCAATCCCTGTTACGATGCCGGACCAATATCGAATCGTCCAGCATGAACGCACACTGTACTTCCTGTATTCGGAAGCGGGGTCGCCGGAGTCGAAGGTCATTGCGACCTACCCGCTCCAACACAAACTCAGTGCGACCAAAGTTGGTCTGTGGGTCAATGCGGGGCGTGAACAGCGTGTTGCATCGGCAGTTTGGAAACAACTTCGATTGCACGGCACTCCCGACCTGTTGCAAGGCGTCTTCCAATTCTTACACGCCCTTCCTACGCAACCTTAATAGGTAATGAAAAACGTATTCCCAACTGGCGTTGCCTCACTCGCATGCCGCCCGCTTCGGCGGTGTGCATGGTTCGTCGTGTTACTTGTTGGTTCGATCCTGATCGTCAACAATCCGTTTGCAGTCGCGCAAGATGCGGATCTGACAACGGAACCAGCACCTCGGAAATCCGATGGTCTGGCGCTGGACGCCCTGTTTGCTGAGCAACACATTGCCGAAAGTGGAGTCCTGATTCGTGATCGCGCACGCAGTATGTCGCGGCAGCGTGCGTTCAAATTTCTGACCGATTGGGTTCTGCCCAATGATCAACATTCTGGGTTTCGTGTGACTACGGATTATGTTGCATCGTCCCCCCAGTCCTCCGCGCGAATCGTCTCGCCGGCAATCCAGTGGATTCGTCTGGCCAACGAGCTTAAGAAAATTGATGAGATTCGCACTGCGATCAGCCAATCCCGCATTCACTCACAGCGTGATCAGTGCGATCAATCGGCGTTACTTGCTCTACTCGCCATCGAGGAAGGTAGCATCACGTTGGCTGGCGAGTTGTTGGAGCAATTCTTCTCGCTGGCGCTCTCGGATGCTAACTTGCTACATGAAACGCGGCAAGCGATTTTGTTGTGCGCCGACCAAGCCGCCCAGTCGCCTGAATTAAGTTTGATTGTCCGCGATTCGGCTGAAATCGTGACTCAGCATTACCTCAAAGAGGTCCATCGGACCGCATGGCATCGTCATTTCTGGGCCACCCATGCAACGCTACACGTGCAATCTCAGCGACACGTGAACACACTTCATTCAAGCGGTTTGTACGCCGACGAACTCGACACGACTCAATGGCACCGTGTCAGCCGTAGTTCCGCGTTTGAAAATGGCAATGGCTTTCCCTCAGCAAAATGGTACATCACTGCGGGTTCAGCGAGAAAAATGTCAACCCACGGCGACGACTTTCTGTTTTTTGCGTCACCGCTGCAAGGAAGTTTTGATATTGAGACCGATGTCACCGGTTTCGGTTATCGCGACACTCAGTTGATGATTGCCGGGGAATGGACCGGATTGATCTACGATCATCGGCATTACGCGATCGGAAACATTTCTGGCGAACTCCGCCGAGTGCCACTGGATCTTCCGATGCAAGACGTGCATAGTCACGGATCGATTCACATTCGCACTGCGGTCCGTGAAACCGAGGCAACGACGTTCTACAATGCCCGTCCGATCCACGTCCAACCGCTAACACCGCATCGTGATCCCTGGATCGCAGTGCGCAGTTCTCACAACACGCGTGGGGGCGTCGATGACTTGCGGATTACGGGCACGCCCACAATTCCCGACACCATCGCGTTGGTCACCTCAGCGGATCTGAGCGAATGGTACGACTACTTTGATACCCGAACTGCGGCATCGCATCGATTGAACGATTGGAAGGGTACCGTTGAAACGCATCCATCCGGCGACACGGCAACGGAAATTACGGATGCTCGGGCGACAGAGCTTCCACTGGGAAGCAGTGCCGAGCGATTGCTGGTCTACAGCCGTCCGATGATCGAAAACGGCTCGATTGAATACGAGTTCTGGTACACTCCCGGTGAAACGATCGCGCATCCCGCGGTGGGCCGCCGCTGCTATTTGCTTAGCGACGAAGGTGTCCGGCTGCACCAATTGACCGACGGCCGTTACGAACGTTCGGCGTTGCGAAGCGACAATGCCAGCGAGATATTAGGCGATCAGCCAACGCTAAACTTACTAGCAGACGCCTGGAACAAGATGCAAGTCGAGGTTACTGGAGATGAACTGCGATTGCTGCTTAATGGCCAACTTATCCACCAAACGGTACTAGAACTAGATCGTTTGGAGCGAAAGTTCGGACTTTTTCATTATGCCGACCAGTCGGATCTGAGAGTGCGTAATCCCCACTGGACCGGCAATTGGCCTAAGCAGATGCCTGCCTTGGACGAGCAAGACCTAGCCGTTTATGCCACCGCAGAACTTGATCGGACCGCGGAAGATCTTCCCGAGGTGTTCGTACAAAAAATTGACGAGCAATCGATCTTAGATCGCAAGTTTACCGTGGTTTCCGGGAACGCCAGCGCCGATGTTCGATTATCCGACGATGGAGTACGACTGTCACGTGACGGAAACGAAGGCTACAGCGGCACGCTGCTCGGTACGGTCGTTGACGTTGGAGGCGATTTTGATGTCGTGTTGTCTTATGACCAATTGGAATACAAGGCCACCCCGGGGAAAGTCGCGAGCATTCAAATGTATGTGCGTGCTGCAAACGAGTACACGGACGTCGGCGCAGTCCAGTGCACCAAGGGCCGCGACGACAAGTTTTCGGTCCAATGCTTGAAGATGCAAACGGTCAACGGAGAGGACCGTCGACACTATTTTGGACGCCACCCGACCGAGGCCACTGCGGGCCGCATTCGGATATGCCGCCGTGCAAACAAAATCTACTACTTGCACGCCGAAAACGATTCGACTCAATTTCAATTGATTGGCGAGGAAGACTTCACTGTTGAAGATCTGCAGGATCTTGGGATTCAGTTTGGGGTGCAAGTCCAAGGCACCGATGGATATTCACGGGCTCGTTTTAAGAAAATCGAAATTCGAGCCGAGCGTTTAGGCGGTTTGGTGACCGAGTCGGCGGATGCGATGTTGGCGAAGTTCAATGGTCAGCGTGAACAACTTCCCGTCTCGTTTCACTGCGACTTTAGCACCACGCCTTTGGATACCAACGATTTCCATACGTGGGGTAGCCTGTCCGATTGGGATCGTTCCACAGGCGGCATCCTTGTCGATGCAGTGGGATCTGACAAATGGACGAGCGCCGGAATTTCGCTCAAACACGTCATCCACGGCGATTTTGATATTACGTTTGCCTTCCAGGCCAATCAACTCGCGGTCCCAAAAGAAGGCGACTACACGCAGGTTTTCTTGCAAGTGGAGACTTCCGATGTGGACCGCATGCAGTTCAACGCGATGCTGTCCAAGTCCCCTCGCGATGCGATCGTCAGCCAAGGGCAATTCCGCACACGCAATGGCGAAAGATACAGCTACAACCGAATGGGAAGTCTGGGGATTACGTCGCCTGACTATCTGAGGCTGCTGCGGCGTGACACGAAAATCTACATCTATGCGGGTGTTGAGTCAGAGAAACACGAGTATTTGATCGGGTCGACGAGTGCACCCGGCGTCCCACTCGCTCCTTTCGGCGTTCGCATGATGCTGCACACAGGAGGCTCGGATCGCACTTCGCAAATGTTGGTCAAGTCGCTCGACGTGAAGGCCCAACAGCTAACACGTCTGGAAGTTGGGCAAATCGCGAATCCTGGTACGAGAACGATCACGCCACGTACTCCCAAGCCTTCCACGCCTCCGACCAAATCACTTCCCACCCGAATAATCGAATCCGTTCGCGGGCTATTTCAATAATGATCATCTTGCCACACCGTTTCGCCGCCCGTTTGTTCCCGATCGTTTTCGTTACGTGGTTCATCACGTCCTGGTTGACGACGACGCTCAATGCACAAAACTCAACAATCGATCCGACCAAAATCCTGCAACAACTCACCGAGCGTGACCTTGACCAAGCTCTGGAGTCGCTTGGAGAACTCGTCGACCAGCCACTTACATTCAGAGACCTTGCATACAGTGGTTTGCCTTCGGCTGCTGCAGGCGTGAATCGCTCACTTGCTCAATTGAGTGCCGACGAACAATTTGATCGGATGGAAAAATGGACGCTGCCATCGGAGGATCGCAAATACGTTCGTCTATTGGCAGTTCCAGTGCCAACCGACGCCCCTCCCAAAGTGTTTGCACGATCATTGGGGCAACGGCCTCTCGATTCGACGTTTGCAGTCGCATCGGTGGGACCGGTTCGAGGTTTCTTTTGCAGCGGTTGGATGCTCGTGCAGGCGGCCGACGAGGTGGGCCGTTTGGCTCGATTGCGGTTGTCGCTCGAAGAACTTGAAACCAAGGAGGTCGCCGGTGCCACCGAACTGCTGATGCTGGCCTACGTAGCCGGCAGCCGAGGCGACCTCGACCGTGTCAAAGCCTATTTGCAATCGCTGGCCACCGACGATCCGGCGGGCGCCGCGGAATTGTCGCCCCACGCGATGCAGCACGCGGCGATTGCCTCCGCCGCATTGTTGCACCCGGAACTGCAACCGTTTGCCGAATCATTATTAAGCAACCTAGTGGACCGAGGCGGTCAACTCGATGCAATCGCGTTGCGTCCATTCTTTAGAATCGCCCATGCGACGGCAGTGCAAGTTTATCGCGGGCAATCGAGCCCAGAGGTTCTACTAGAGAACCGCCTGAAATATTGGGTTCCCGCCACGGTCCGGTCGGCTACCGATATTCAGCGTGGGCAACCCAGCGGTGTGTGGCTCTCACACGAACAACATCTCTTGCATCTCGCGGGCGGGACTACCGATGTGCTGTTGTTCCGCTTTCCGCTGGTCGGCGAATTTGAATTTGTCTGTGAGACACAGGAGGGAGGATCGATTGGAACGGATGGCGGCTTGGTCTATGGCGGTCTGCAGTTTCAAGCTCTCGGCCGCAAAGACACACTGCTAATCTGGGATGCCGACTCGGCCCACAGCTTGATTCGTCCTTCGCCCTTCGCTCGCTACGACGTGCAACCCGTATTTAATCATGTTTCAATTCATTCGTCTGATGACGGGGCGAAATTTGAATCCAACTTTCATCCGGTGTGGTTTGATGGCGCCGCGGTGGAATCGAGCCCATGGATTGGATTGAGAAGCTCGGGCACTCAACGGCCTGTGTTCCGAAACATCCAAATTCATGGAACGCCTGTCGTCCCTCGCGAAGTGCAGCTAACGTCCGGTGACCAGTTGCGTGGTTGGCAATCGGGCTTTCTTGCTGAATCGCAACCCCTGTTTCGAGCGGCTGGTGAAACGGAACCGAAATCGACATCCCATTTTGATTGGCAATTGCAATCGGGTGAGCTTCTTGCAGCGAAACGCGAGGATGAAGCCACTGCCCCCAAGCCAGGGTTGCTGCAATACCAGCGACCGCTGCTCGACGGCGAAGAAATTCATTACGAATTCTGGTACGACGACGATGCGGCGATCGTGCATCCTGCGATCGGCAGACTCGCGTTTCTGCTTGAGTCCGGCGGCGTCCGAGTCCGCTGGATCACCACCGGCGAAACCGAATGGACTGGTTTGCAAAGCGATAACGCGGCGCTTGAGCCGTTGAATCGACGCGGCCCCCGTCCACTGCCGCTGAAGGAAGACCAGTGGAACGCGGTCACTGTTGAACGATCCGGTGGCGAGTGTCTCGTCAAACTCAATGATGAATTGATCTATCAACGTTCCATCGATTTTGACGACACGGCCCCATTCGGACTTTACCGAGCCACCCACACCGTGACATCGCGAGTACGAAACGTGTTAATGACCGGTGATTGGCCTGAATCCATTCCCGCTGATTTCTTCACCGAGCCGCTGCGTCCGATGGATTGAGCGACAGCAATTACGTTGTCCCCTCTCGCCGGTTCCCACCGGCCAGTTT
>NZ_ANOG01000146.1 GCF_000346295.1 Rhodopirellula maiorica SM1
ATCATTGCTTTACGGCGGTACGCCATAACCAGGTGGCTTTGACCCGGCTGCGGCAACGAACGTTACCCCGCAAACCGGTTCACCACCAGCGTTGCTAAGGCTTCGCCATCGACATCCTCGGCAATGATCAGCAACGGTTTGCCTGCCTTGGCAACTTTTTCTAGCAGCGGGACGAAGTCACGCAGATTGCTGATCTTCTTTTCATGAATCAGCACATAGGGTTCTTCGAGCACACACTCCATCGTGTCAGGTGAGGTGACGAAGTAGGGTGACAGGTAGCCTTTATCAAACTGCATCCCCTCGACCCATTTGACTTCGGTTTCGAAGCTCTTGCCTTCGTCGATCGTGACGACGCCATCTTTGCCGACTTTGTCCATCGCATCGGCAACAATCTGGCCGACTTTGGGGTCTTGATTGCCACTGATCCGCGCGACTTGCTCCATCTCTTTGCGGCCTTTGATCGGCGTCGACATCGATTTCAGCTTGCCGACGATGTCTTCGACCGCTTGCTCGATGCCACGTTTCATGCCGATCGGATTGGTTCCGGCAACGACGGCTCGCAGGCCTTCGTTAAATATCGCTTCGGCAAGCACGGTCGCTGTCGTCGTTCCGTCCCCGGCGACATCGTTGGTCTTCGAAGCAACTTCGCGAACCATCCGTGCCCCCATGTTTTCATAGGGGTCTTCGAGTTCAATCTCTTTGGCAACGGTAACGCCATCGCGTGTAACGACAGGTGAACCATAACTCTTTTGGATGATCACATTGTGTCCGCCCGGCCCAAGCGTGCTACGCACGGTCTTAGCCAATTTGTGCACGCCGCGACGCATCGATTCGCGGGCTTCTTGTTCAAAAGCAATCATTTTTGACATAGTTGTATTCCTATTCCTATCTTATTCCTTTGCCTATTCTTCGATGACCGCCAAAATGTCACTCTCTCTGACGATGGTGTATTTGATCTCGCCAACTTCAAATTCGTCGCCACCGTACTTGTTCAGCAGCACGTGGTCGCCTGGGTTGACCGAGAGAGGATGACAGGTCCCGTTGTCATCGAGTTTGCCGGGGCCAACCGCAATCACTTTCGCTCGGTTGACTTTCTCTTTCGCAACATCGGGCAGCACGATGCCGCCGGATGTCATTTCGTCCGCTTCGTCGCGTTGGCAGACAACGCGGTCGGCAAGAGGTTTTAGCTTCAGGTTTGAACTGGGATTTGCTTCTGATTTCGTAGCAGTCGCCATGAAATGCCCTCCATTGTTTGCTTGGACATTGCACAACTCTCGTGGCCCTGCCGCTCCGGAGCCACAGCCAATTTGGCACATCGCCAGCGGCAAAATCCGAAATAGCAACCGCCGTGCCAGACGCATGCGGCCCAGGAATTCAGACTCGATCGATGTTTCGCATGTTCCGTTTATCGCACAGCGCATTGGTGTATTCGACGGACTAGGAAGTCTGTCGTACGACTAAATCAACAAGCCGCGGGCGTCCAAACGGCTAATGGGATTTCCCCCAATGATTCATGCCTACCTGCCTAAATTCCCTCTCGCGCCGCGGAATCAATCGCGGCGCGAGAGGGCTATCACAATCGGGGAATCCAACCGATAACGTTGCCGTCATTTCAACGGCGCGGATCAGACGACACAGCGTCAATGCACCTGAGCGACGATGGACGCGGTATGACGATCTGATTTTGATCCCCTACTTTGTTTCGGTCGATTCATCGTCTCGGGGCTCGCTCGACGATTGGCTGGACGAACCTTCGTCTGTGTCGTCGCTCGCGGCTGCAGCCTCCGATTCAGGGTCAGCCGCAGCCTCGGTTACCGATGGATCGCTAGACGTCTCGGTCACCACGCCCGTTTCTTCATTTGCCGCCGAGTCGTCCTCCGGTTGCTCTTTGGCTTTGATAAAGTCGCTGCGGGACAGCGCAAGCTTATCGTACTCTTCTCCTGGAATCACGTAGTACCACTGAGCGTAGCGGTGATTCAAGTTTTCTGCTTTTTCTTTACCTGTTTCCACTTTCTCTTGATAAGCCTCAAACTCTCGCTGCTTCAACTGGTACTCGTCCATCTGGTTCTCGTATGCCTTGCGGACCTCTTCGAGCTTAGCATCATTCTCCTCGCCTTCTTCAGCCTTAGCATCGGCGGACGAGTTCACATCAGACGATTCGTCCGAATCTTTCTGTTGCAAAGCATCGGGCCTCTCAGGTTCACTTGGTTTGGACGGTTCGTCCCCAAGATACTGTTTGTCAAATGCGACCGTGACGAAGACATAACGTCCCGGTTTGTCCTTGTCCTTCTGCTGCTCGTCTCCGTCACCGTTCTCTTCGCTTTGCTCGTCGGAAGCAACGTCGGTTTTCTCTGATTCCTCGGTCTGTTTTTCTTCTTCACCCCGTGTGTCACTCGTGAGGCCAATTTCCAGCTCTTCTTGACTTCCGGTAAAGACGCGACCGAAGTGCAGCTTGTACACAAGCCCATCGTTCGTTGCTGTGGACAACTCACCCTCGCGAGCGATCAGCTTCAACGTGTTAGGATCGCTGTCGCTGGCCGGTTGCAACAAAAAGCCTCGCGACAACAAGTCGGATTGCAACCGGTCCACGTCCCGTTGCGATCCCAACGACTTGCGATCAAGTTGCAGTTGTGGCGTCAACCCCTTCTGTTTTGGCCGCACGCCAGCGATATTTAGTCCGGCAATCGCGTTGATCGTTTCACGCACGGCATCTGCATCTACCTCAGCAACGGCGTCGTCAATTTCGATCATCTGCCAAGGATCACCTGAGCTTTCGCGACGAAGCGTGGTAACATCCCGCTGCGTCACGGTCGCATTGAGTTCGTCAAATTGATAATCGTTTAAGCTCAGATGAACGATATCGGAACTGTTTACCCCCAGCAGATCGGTGTCGATCCATTCGCGAAATCGTGTGGACAGATCGATGTCGAGCGTCGCGACGTAAGTTTCATCCTCTTCGGGGTGGCGGACGTAATACTGATTGTCCTCTCCTTCGACCTGATCACCGATGATGTAATCCGCTAACACGTCGTCGCCCTCGCCGCGAAGTGTCAACCGTTTTCCGATCCCTTCGAGTTGATCCACGCCCAGCGAATCCACTTTCGGGTCGACGACGCCATAGCGGGGATGGTCCGATGCCCATCGGCTGACCATTGCTCCCCGCGTGATGCCAATTACGCTGCTGGCTGTTTTCGCTAGCTTGTCCTCTGCGTCGGCGGGGTAATGGTGGTGCGACGGAATCACCCATTGGCCGTTCTTGGTCTGCTCCACCGCAAACTCTTGCGCAGTAACTTGGTCCTTGTCGATAACCGCAACGTTTAACGCCGTAGCCCGCGTTGGGTCGGTGAAATCGGGAAAGAAGGGTTCCCCGACTTTCCCGAATTCTTGGATTTCTGCTGGACGGCTTGCCCATTCGACCCCTGCGGTGATTGTCAAACACGCGAGGCCGGCAACCGCGTAGAGCACCGTCCGGCGAGTTTCACTTCCGAGTTTCGACCAGCGTTCACTGACCGATTCGGACGCGGTACGAATTGAATCTCCGGCATGGTCTCCGAGCTTACCATTACCATTCGGAGTGCTTTGATTGTGAGTGATGGTGGACATCGAATCTTTTCCCTAATGACGAAATGTGGGCTTCTAGAATTCGCGAGGTGACGGTCGAGAGCGATCGTACTATCCGTCGGATTCGACGGACGATCGATCGCGGCGACGCGAATCGACGACGTTGTTCCGTTCGTCGTTTGAACGTTGAACAAACACGAACAATCCGAGTGCCAGCGCCGGAATCGCCGGCAGGCCAACGGACCACAGCCGGATATTCGATTCCAGTTTTCGGATTTGACGGTTCGTGGTCGCACGGATCTTTCGAACTTGGTCGTTCTTTTCTTGTTCGATCTGCGCCTCGGCCAACGTCATTCTCTTCTGCTCGGCCTCTTGAGCCTGCCGTAACATCTGAGCTTTGGCGATTGGATCCAAATCATCGTTCTCTTGAATTTCCTTGACACGCTTGCTCAATTGCTCGCGACGAAGTTCCAGCTCTTTTTCGGCCGCTTGGTCCGCCTTGCGTTCAGCTTCGTTCGCTGCTTCAAGGAATTCGCGTTTTTGTTCTTCGACACGGACTAGCGTCCGATGAGCTGGTCGTCGGCTGCGAAGCTCTAAAAAGGAGGTGTCGCCGACCAACGAATCGACCGCGTTCAAAACGAAGGTTACGTTGTCGAACTTCATACTCAGATTTCCGAGATTCCGTTCTTGAAAGAAGAAGTCGGAAATCATGTCGACATCCGCGACGAAGATCGCATTGACCGGACTGTCACCTTCACGCGTCACTTTGGCGGCGATGGCGTGCGTGTCCGCATCGATCACTCGGAAAGGGTTTGGGCGAGGATTGACGGCCGCTTGCATCGTGAACATGTTGAAGCCGCTGTCGTCCACAAATTCGGCCCATCTCAACACGCCCGACTCGCGGCCAGTCTGCAAAAGCGGTACAAATTGGGTGTCCGAATCGTTTGCCGCGCGAACATCGCCTGGATATAGGGCAATCAGCTCTTGCAGCCCACGCGTGATTTCATCCTCACGGTTAAACGATTGCGAATCGGTCTGCTGACGCGTGACGAATACATATTCCGCAGGCAACATTGCAAATTCGGGGTGCGGGTTGTTCATATCAAAAACGACCGCATCGTATTGCCAACGAAGCCCGAGGGCATTGATTAACCGTGTCGCTTTGCCGCCATCCGCTTTGGATTCGCTGGGCGCACCGCCTCCCATCATTGACGAGTGCCCACGCTTTGGTTGTCGCGGTGCTCCGGTGACACCAAATCCGTTGCTTCCGAGGGTCAATGGAAACGGGTCATCAAAAACCAGCAGCGGACTGCCCGTATTGGCATAGTTGACCAGATTGTCCATTTCGGATTCCGTCAACGATGAAGGCATCACCGCCAACAACACATCACACTTGTCGGCATTGATCTCGCTCGACGCCGAAACCTCTTCGACGTCGTACTGCTTGCGAAGCTCTTCCACGATCTGCCAATCGTTCCCCGACATCAATCCTGCGTCGGTACTCAGCACCCCAACCGTATGTCGATGTTCGTTCGCCACGGTTTGGATCGATCGCGTCAACTCGTATTCAATCGGCAACCCTTTACCAAAGAACGGAACGACGACCTTGTCATAGCTGCTGATCACCACGGCACCGAGATACACATCGACTTCGCTGCGTCGTCCGTCACGCTCAGTCATGACTTGGACCGGCTCGATACCAAAGTGTTCGGCTTCCTCGGCTTGCGAACTGAACGGCTCGACGTCGACATAACGAACCGCAAGATTCTTGCCTCCTAGCTCATCAAATTGTCGAAGCAATCCGACCAGCCGTTTACGTGTCTCGGTGTATTCGCGAGGCACCTCGGGGCTTAGGAACGCCTGAATCTCGATAGGGCGTTCGGATTCAAGTTTGCCGAGGATCGATTTTGTTGTCGACGATAGACTGAATAGCCGCTGGCTCGTTGCGTCGACACGGAGTGCACTGTAGCCAGCCCATGCGGTTGCGCAGCCCAGCACAGCCGCGACACTGGCTGCTCGGATTGCGAACTGCGTCGCCATCGACGGTTCGCGTTTGGTTTGCCAATGCCGACGCGTCATGACGACGTAATTCAAATACAACATCAAAGCCGTCAAACTGACGAAATACAATACTCCGGTCAGTGGAACGACGCCCATACCGAAATCACGAAACTGTTCCGCCAAACCAAATTGATTCAGCGTCTCACCCAAACCCAACAAATTGCCGATGTTTCCGATAACCACCGGGATACCACACAACAAAACGCCGACGACGAATGCCACGGTCATGTTCGATGTCACCAGCGATGCGAGCATGCCGGCACTGAGCATCGCGGCACCCGCGATCCAGTATCCGAAATAGGTCGTCGCGATTAACCCCCAGTCGGGGTTACCAAGAAACATCAATACCACGATGTGAGCCATCGAGAAAACCAATGCCACGCTGTAAACAGCCAGTACGGCAGCATATTTTCCAAGCAGAATCTCTTTCTCGCTGGCTGGCATCGTAAACAGCAGTTCGTCGGTGCCCATCTTCTTCTCTTCGGCCCAAACACTCATGGTGACTGCGGGAATGAAGAACAGCAGCAACACCGGGTACCACTGAGTCAATTGATCCAACGACGGAGTATTGCCGGTGAAGAATCGTGCGTTGAACGCCAGTGCACCTCCCAACACCACAAAGACGACAATGAAAAGGTAACCTAGAACACCGGAGAAATAGCTGGCAAAGTTGCGTTTAAAAATGGATTGAATAACACGTTTTCGCAGTTGCATCTTCGAATTCCTTCGTTGTTTTGTTGTTTTCGGGCGAGCAGTGAAGGAACCGCCACTCATGCGGCGATCGTCAATTCGCGGAATTTTGCCTCCATCGCGTCACTATGAGGACCAAGTTCCGACGCGGGGCCATCGAACACCAAGCGGCCTTCGTTGATTAACACGACGCGACTGCACACCGCATGGACTTCTTGCAAGATGTGCGTCGACAACAAGACGGTTTTGGTTTCGCCAAGACTCTCGATCAGCTGACGAACTCCATGAACCTGATTTGGGTCCAAACCGCTGGTGGGCTCGTCCAAAATCAGCACCTCGGGGTCATGCAATAACGCTTGTGCCATCCCGACGCGTTGGCGATACCCACGCGATAATTTGCCAATAGCTTTTTTCCACACGTCACCGAGCGAACATTGTTGACGAACCCAATCCAACCGGTCCTCCAATTCGCCGCCGCCAAGCATGCGGGTTTCGCCAATGTATCTTAAAAACGAACTCGGAGTCATCTCGGGATACAACGGCCCGTTTTCAGGCAGGTAACCGAGACGCTCTGCTGCGGCGATGCGGTCGCTATGGACATCGAATCCTCCGATGCGTGCAGTTCCTACGTCGGGCGATAAGAAGCCAGTCAACATTTTCATCGTTGTGGACTTGCCTGCGCCGTTGGGACCAAGAAACGCACAAACTTGCCCCGCGGGCACCGAGAAGGTGATGTGCTGAGCGGCGGCAAACTCACCATAAAATTTCGACAGACCTGATGCTTCGATCATGTCGCTCATAGGCGGATGTCTCCTGAAGGGGGGAATGCAGTTCGCGGCACGGAGCGACGTCGTCTAAGCCCTTAGCGATCGCCCCGCACGACGGCGGCCAATTTCGCATGCCTCCTAGCATCCAGCGTGCCAATGCAACCATCGCTTTTACGATCGACCTGGCAAGTGCCAACATGTCGCACACCCCGACAAACTGTCGCTGCGGAAACCGTTTCCAGCCGCAGTTCATGCAGATGCACAAAGGGCGTGCGACCTGAGATCTCTGGCTAATTCGCCCGCTCGTGCCGTGTTACACGATGCACACGGGCACGGCAGCAAGCCCGCAAGAACCAAGTTCCAGTCACGAACGTCACCGTGGCATGGCACTTGCCGCAACAAAGTGTCATGGCCAGCCTTTCATGGTCGGCGTCTGCGTCGCATCGTCGGTCTAGGCGAGCCGATCCCTGTTTAGCGGAGGCAATCCCATGAACGACTCGAACCTTCCACTTCGCGCGAGACTAGCGGCGAGTGAAGACCAGCTCGCGCGCACCACCGCCGAGTTTCAAGACTATCGTCATCGCAGCCGAAATGAACTCGATGAGGAAAGGAAGTATTCGGGCATCCATTTGATGCACGATTTGATACCAGTGCTCGACAATCTAGATCGGGCCATTTTATCAGGCCAGCACTCCGGCGATTTTGACGCGCTGATCGAGTCGGTCGAATTGGTTCGCGATCAGTTGTATGACGCACTCTCTAAACATGGATTACGCGAAGTCTCGGGAGCATGGAGCCCCTTCGATCCGAAACAACATCGCGTCTTCGGGCAAAAGGATTCCGATAAACATCCCGACGGATCGGTGTTGGAGGTGGTCGAGCAAGGCTACCGGTTGCACGATCGTGTAATTCGACCATCGAAAGTTATTGTTTCTCGCAGCGATTCACCAACCCAGGGAGAGAATCAAGTGAACGACTATATTATTGCCGAAACCGACGACGGCTACACCATCGTAGGCGTCCCGATTGGATCGACCGCCGAAGCCGCAGCCATGGATGCGGGAGGCGTTCTGGTCGACGACGTCCGATACAAGACGTTTGACGAGGCTCAAGACGTGCTAATGGCGTTGCCCAGCCCGTATCCCGAACGTGCGAACGATTGATTCGCTTGAAAGCACGCGGTACTGAAAGCATACGGCACACCCGTTTCCCGTGGTCGCGGGAGACGGGGAGGTGGCCTTCGAACGGCAACACCGTTACGTCGACACGACGGAACCGAAACGAGTTCGATTTGTTGGCGGCAGCCGATCCAAGCAATCCGCTGGTCAATCCGATTTCAGCTGCACTTGCCTCATTGGTTTGTCGCGTCAAACGACGCAAAACGCCGAGCCGTTGCAGCGGGCGTTTTGCGGTTTTATCGAGACGAAAGTGCATGCGGCGTACCGAACTTTGATGACTTTTTGCCGCAGTGTCTGCGGGACGGCTGGCGGACGTTTTGTCCTTTAGTGATCGGTGCCGTGCCACATTGGCTTTGAGCCCTGTTTTACGGTGTATTGGTACGACGGTTGCAACATTCAGTCGCGATCAATCTTCCGTTCCTATCGGCTTGGCCTCTGGCGCCCGTGGTCGTTACTCGGTCGCCAACTTATTCGGCTGGCTGATTTTCGACCTTAAAGGATGTTTATAAAGGAAACCAACCGATGAGAATCGCTCAGGTCGCACCCTTGATTGAAACCGTACCTCCCAAAACGTACGGCGGTACAGAACGAGTCGTCCACTATTTGACCGAAGAACTCGTCAGCCAAGGACATGATGTGACTCTCTTTGCCAGCGGAGACTCGCTGACAAACGCGGACCATGTTGCTGTTGTCAATGAGTCGCTGCGATGCAGCAGCGTACCACGCGACCCATTCATCTGGCATCAGCGACAATTGATGGAAGTGCTACGCATGGCAGACAAATTTGACATCATTCACTTCCATACCGATTTTAGTCACTTTAGCGTGATGCGTTACCTCGACACACCCCATGTGACGACGCTTCATGGGCGGCTTGATCTACCCGACTATCAAGTCGTTTTTGAACAGTTCCCAGATATGCCAGTGGTCTCAATCAGTGATTCGCAACGCGCGCAGATCCGAAATGCCAACTGGGTCGGGACGGTTTACAATGGCACACCCGGCGAAAACTATGACTACCAACCCGCACCGAATCCAAATGAATACTTTGCCTTTCTCGGACGGTTCTCACCAGAAAAAGGTCCAGAACGTGCAATCGAAATCGCCAAACGACTCGGTGTCAAACTAAAAATGGCGGCGAAGATCGACAAGGTTGACGAACCGTATTTCTCAGAGCGGATTCAGCCGCATCTGGATCATCCGTTGATCGAATACATTGGCGAAGTGAACGAAAGCGGAAAGAACAAATTGCTTGGCGGTGCCAAGGCGTTGTTGTTCCCAATTGATTGGCCTGAACCATTTGGGTTGGTGATGACGGAATCGATGGCCTGCGGAACTCCCGTGGTCGCGTTTCGCAATGGAAGCGTCGACGAGGTCATGAAGCATGGTGTCAGCGGGTATGTTGTCGAAAGTGTGGACGAGGCAGTCGAGGCGGCTCGCAACATTGACAAAATCAACCGCCGTGCTTGTCGCATCTACTTCCAGAACCGTTTCTCGGTCGAATCAATGACCAAAGGTTACGTCGGTGTTTACGAACAACTGATCAAACCACAAGAATCGATTCGAATGCCTTCGCGAAACGCAATCGTGAAAACCATCGAGACCGCGGTGTCAGCTGGCTAATTTTCTGTGTCCCGTTTCTATATCCTGGTAACTTGTTCCGTGGCGCACCCCAGACATCGACACTGTATAGCGTGACAGTACTTTCCTCGATGTCTGGGGGCGCCATCCAGCGTCATTTTCTACCATGAGCAATACGCCCCCTACGAAAGTCCAAACCAATACGACCGATTGGGATGTCCAAGCCAAAAACAACCGCGCGCCCGCAGACAGCCAAGTGCTAAAACAGGGTGACACGTTCGCCATCTTTGATCGACTTGGTGAGATCGGTGGGACGGGCGAGTCCGAACAAGGCGTGTATCATCTAGGAACGCGGTTTCTTTCGAATTGGGAATTGTTGATCAACGAAAAACGTCCGCTACTGTTGAATTCTACGATGAAAGAAGACAACAGCTCGTTTGTAGTGCAGATGACCACTCCGGATCTGCCTCAAACCGATCATGTCCTCCCGCAAGGCACGCTGCACGTCTTCCGCAGCATGCTGCTTGACGGCGGGACGTTCTATGAACATTTACGACTGAAGAATTACTCACGCAGCCCTATCGAATTGAAAATCGAATATCGGTTCGCTGCGGATTTTCGTGACATTTTTGAAGTGAGGGGCGAGCACCGATCTCGACGAGGGGAATTGCATGATGCCGAGATCCGTGAATCCGCGGTCAAATTGGCCTACTGCGGATTGGATGAACAAAAACGAGAGGTCAATATTGCGTTTGACGGTGATGTCGACGCCATCGAACCACGTCGCTGCGTGCTACATGTCCAACTCGGCGGAGGCGATGAAACCACACTACACGCGACGGCAGAGTGCCGGACGGAAAATCAGGGTACGTAAAAAAGCCCGAGTCTCCCGCACGAAATCACGCCGAAGCAGTCACCGGGTGGACGAATCGACTTCGTGAAACCGAGGCCGAACGTGTTGAGATCTTCACGTCAAACGAAGAATTCAACGGCTGGCTCAATCGCAGCAATGCGGACCTCGACATGCTTGTTTCGGACACAATCTATGGTCGCTACCCCTATGCCGGAGTCCCCTGGTTTGCCACGCCATTTGGCCGGGATGGAATCATTACGGCGTTAGAAACACTCTGGGTGCGTCCCAAATTGGCTCGTGGCGTTTTGAGTTTTTTAGCCGCGACGCAAGCCGCCGAAGTCGACCCAAGCATCGAATCCGAGCCGGGAAAGATTGTCCATGAGATGCGTGATGGAGAGATGGCGGCACTTGGCGAGGTGCCTTTTAAACGCTACTACGGAACCGTCGATGCGACTCCTCTGTTTGTCATCTTGGCGGGACATTATTACCGCCGTACCGGGGATCGCGAATTCATCGACTTTATCTGGAACAACATCCGACGTGCGGTTAATTGGATTGACGAATACGGCGACGTTGATGGAGACGGATTCGTCGAATACCAATCACACAACGAACGTGGTTTGACGCACCAGTGCTGGAAAGATAGTAACGATTCAATCTTTCACAGCGATGGGGGAGATGCAAAGGGAGCAATCGCGGTCAGCGAGGTGCAAGGTTATGTTTATGAAGCAAAATTGCTGGCAGCCGACTTGGCCGACATCATAGGTGATCCTGACTGGGCAAACGAGCTTCGTGAGCAAGCAGACCGGCTGAAACAGGACTTCAACGCTCGTTTTTGGGTACCGTCCATCGGCACGTTCGCGATTGCACTGGACGGTGACAAACAACCGTGCAAGGTGCGAAACAGCAACGCAGGCCATCTGCTTTATAGCGGCATTGTCGATCCAAGCCATGCAGCGTCGGTTGCCGCGACGTTGACCGACGAACGAGCGTTCAGTGGTTGGGGCATCCGCACCATTAGCGATGGCGAAGTCCGATACAACCCCATGTCATATCACAACGGTTCGATCTGGCCGCATGACACTGCGATGTGCGCCGCAGGTTTGGCGCGTTACGGGTTTCGCAACGAGTGTGCACGAGTGATCGCCGGACTATTTGATGCGTCGCTCGTCAATGACCTGCATCGGTTACCCGAATTGTTCTGCGGATTCGATCGATTGCCGGGCCACGCACCAACGCTGTATCCCGTCGCCTGTTCACCGCAAGCCTGGGCAACCGGTGCTGTCTTTTTGCTGCTACAAAGCATCCTCGGACTGACCTTCTCTCCGACGAGACCCCAAGTGCGTTTCGAAAATCCTCGTTTACCTGATTTTCTAAACTGGGTTCGTATTCAAAATCTGCGAGTTGGCGATGGGGTGATCGACCTTGCCTTTCACCGTCATCCGCGGGACGTCGGCATGAACGTCGAACGCAAAGAAGGCGACGTGCAGATCGTCGTCATCGGGTGACGGTGCAATGCCAGCGAACGGCAATATAAAAAAGCGATGATGCCAAATTGACATCGCCTCGGCGACAATTTTTCGCCGCCAAACGTCAAAGTCAGTGCTCGTGCCACTTCGATGCAGGCGAACGTAGTTTGGCACAACCGTCGCGCTACTGTCAAAACCAACGCTATCGTCACATCAACTTAGATACCCAATTCCTTTACACGGCGTTGCATCGTACGCGTGCTAATTCCTAACTGTTTCGCGGCCGCTTTGCGGCAACCGCCGCTCTGCTGCAACGCCCGGTGGATTGCCTCGGTTTCGATCTCCGCCAGCGTCATGCCAACGCGGATCAGCGGCTTGTCTTCATTTTGATGGTGCAACGCCGCTAGATCCAACAGTTCTAAGGCCGCTTGGCTGCGTAGTAACGCTGGATTGATTCCCAACCGTCGTGCCGCTTCCACTTTGTCACCTGCGGTGCGTTTAAGCACCTCGCGGACAAGCTGTTGTTCGACTGCCCCGATCACGTCGTCATACAAATGAGGCGAATTAAAATCGAGCTGTCTATCCGTGATCCCGTTGAAGATATTGATGGGTTCGTTGTCGGCCTGATTGTCGATCGCTGACGTGCTCTTGCGTTCGTCAATACTCTCGACTTCGAGCGGCGGATCCCCATTGGTTTGTTGCTCTTCCGGTGCGCGATTGGAACGTGAAAAGACGAACGCGGGCAAGAAGTCTGGCAACAACGCCGGGCCGGAAGTCTTCAGAATTGCTTGACGAATTGCATTCTGCAACTCACGGATGTTACCAGGCCATGAATAGCTGCGTAGTATCCGCATCGCATCACACGACACCTCGTGAACGTCCTTGTCAAATTCACGGCTCGCATGACGTCGAAAATGCTTTACCAACAAATCAAGGTCGTTGCCGCGTTCCCGGAGCGGCGGCAAATGAATTGAGAAACCATTCAGCCGATAGTACAAATCCGCTCGAAATTCACCGTCGCTGACCATCTGTTCCAAATTTCGATGCGTCGCAGCAATCACACGCACGTCGGCTTGGATCGTTTCGTTGCCGCCAACACGCTCGAACTGTTTTTCTTGCAGCACGCGTAGCAATTTGCTTTGCAAGACCGCCGACATGTCCCCAATTTCGTCCAAGAACAAAGTGCCACCTCGGCATTGTTCAAACTTTCCGATTCGTTTGCGGTCCGCTCCGGTGAAGGCTCCTTTTTCGTGACCAAAGAGTTCACTCTCTAACAACGCTTCGGGAATCGCGGCACAGTTTACTGCGAGAAACGGTCCCTGCACCCGCTCGCTGTATTGGTACAACGCTCTGGCAACCAACTCCTTCCCAGTGCCACTTTCACCTCGGATCAGCACAGTGACATCTTGAGCCGCGACAATCCCAATCGACTTGTAAACCTCCTGCATCGCGGGGCAACGTCCAATGATCGAGTGAACATCGCTGGAACGCCAATCGACATTCATCTCCACAGGAGCTTTGGTCAACCGACGGATTTCGACCGCACGTCCCACCACACTACGAAGTTCAGTGACATTGATCGGTTTTAACAAGTAATCCAACGCACCGAGTTTCATTGCTCGGATCGCGGTACTGCTTTCTCCACCGGATGTGACAAACACCACCGGCAAATGCTCGTCGATCTCACGAATCTTTTGCAAGACATCCAATCCGTCCTCGTCGGGCAACATTACATCTAACACGGCGACATCGACCGTCTCTCGTCGAAGCTTTCGCAGGGCGTCTCTGGCGCACTCGGCGGTGGCTACATCGTAGTCTTGTTTTTCAAGTGCACGACGAACCAGATTTAGATCAGCCGGTTCATCGTCAACGACAAGGATTCGGGACATGTGATCACTCGGTTTGGCTCGCAGAACGCGAACACCCGTTCAAGAGGAAAGTGCACTTCAATTTGAGTCAAATTGGCAGCATATTTGCTCAAACAACCACAATTGCAAGCAGTGTGCCATTTTGTCGTCACCCCCCCAATCTTGGTAGCGATGAACAAGAAAGCATTTCAAATCCGGTTGCCTGAATCCGCTTCCCAAGTTCGTTCCGAACAGTCTGATTTTCGTGGTGATGAACAGGCTGCGGCAGATCGGGATGATCTGGAGACATTGTCGTTGGTCGTCAGCCGGGCCAGCAATGCAATTTTGATCATGGACGCGAGCGGCGTGATCCAGTGGACCAATGATGCGTTCAGTAAACTTAGCGGGTATGAGCCGGCCGAGGCGGTGGGGTGCATGCTGAATGACTTGGTATTTGGTCCGAGCACCGACGCCAACACGCGGCAACAAATTAATAAGACGCTGGTTGCCGGCGGAGAACTGACGACGGATGTTCTGCAATATCGCTGCGATGGGACAACACTTTGGGTCGAATGCAAACTGATCCCGGTGAACGATGACAACGGAAAACTTTCCCGTTGGATTGTGATCGAAAGCGATGTAACGAGACGCCGGCAAACCGAAGAGGCATTGGTTGCGGCGAAGAAGTCGGCGGAGGCCAGTAGCCGCAGCAAGAGCGAATTTTTAGCGAATATGAGCCATGAAATTCGTACACCGCTCAATGCCATCTTAGGCATGACCGAACTCGCTCTTACAACCGAGTTATCGCGTGAGCAGCGTGACTATATCCAAACGGTGAAAACGTCGGCTGACGCGCTGCTAGATCTACTGAACGATGTGTTGGACATCACCAAAATCGAAGCCGGCAAAATGGAAATCGAAGAAGTCGATTTTAATTTGGCCGAAGTCGTCCGAGAAACGACCAAGGCATTGGCGGTTCGTGCTCATGAGAAAGGACTGGAGTTGGCGGTTCACATGCCAATGACCATCCCACATGAACTGAGCGGCGACCCGACTCGCATTCGACAGGTTCTATTTAACCTGATCGGCAACGCGATCAAATTTACCTCCGCCGGCGAGATCGTCGTCGATGTGCAAGAGCAATGGCAGACCGAAGACGAAGTCTGTATGCAGTTCTCGGTCTCCGACACCGGGATCGGCATTCCCAAGCAACGACTGCAAAAGATCTTTGATGCGTTCACGCAGGTGGATTCATCAATGGCACGCCGGTTCGGCGGTAGTGGATTGGGGTTAACGATAACCTCAAAATTAGTGCGATTGATGAATGGCAGACTGTGGGTGCAAAGCAGCGAAGGCAAAGGCAGCTCATTTTACTTTACATTGACGCTGGGGCTCGCAAGCACTCAAGATCGTTCCTTGGACAAACACCGGTGGCCTTTGACTTCGCAAGAGCAAATCTCTGATCTCGCTGTGGAAAATTTGGAGGGGAAACGCGTCCTGATCGTCGATGACAACGCCACCAACCGCAAAATCTTAAACGAGATGCTCGGGCACTGGGGACTTAAAACTACCCTTTGTGACGGAGCGGCTGCCGCGTTGAAAGAGCTGGAGTCGGCGAGCCGCGGTGAAGTCGCCTTTGACCTCGTCATCCTGGATGCAATGATGCCGGTAGTTGATGGTTTTCAGCTTGCTGAGATGATGCAGCAACGGCCTGATTTGCAAGCCGGTACGGTTATGATGCTCTCTTCGGCGGATCGTCCTAATTCGACGAACAGGTGCAAACAGATGGGGATTGAATCGTATCTTGTCAAACCCGTATCCGCATCCGCGTTGCTCGAAGCCATTGTCAACACATTGGCAACCGGCACGCACGCATCCGCTCGAGCTGAATCTGCACATGCGGATTGCGTTTCGCCACGAGATCCGCAGTTCCTTCAAGCCGTCGAGAAGCCGCTTCGGATCCTGCTCGTCGATGATCACGAACCTAACCGAAAACTGGTTGAATCGATTCTGAAACGCCGCGGACATGACGTTCGTAGCGAGTGTGATGGTGAGGCCGCCATCTCGGCTTGCCAGTCTGAATCGTTTGATGTTGTATTGATGGACGTGCAGATGCCCGGCCGCGATGGGTTATCGGCGACACAAGCGATCCGCGAAAACGAAGCGAACACGGGACAGCACTCGCCCATCATCGCACTGACGGCGCACGCATTGAAAGGAGATCGCGAAAAGTGTTTGGCTGCTGGCATGGACTCTTATCTTGCTAAACCAATTCATGCCGCCGATTTGGTGAGTCTAGTCGAACAGCTCGGTCGCGGGGAAACGAAAGCGTCTTGCGAAGACACGCGGCTTTCTACATCGCAACGTTGCGATGCGTTCAGTATCGGGTCGGCGTTAGAGAGGATGGGCGGCGAGTTGGATCTGTTGAAGGAACACATTGGTTACGTGATCAACGACATGCCGCAATTGATGCAGATGATGACGGATGCGATTGAGCAATCCGAGCCGCGACGACTTGAGATTGCAGCTCATCGAATGAAGAGCTTAGTGAGTAGTTATGATCATGCCGAAGCTCGCGAATTGGCTCAGCAGATTGAGCAGGACGCAAAGCAAGGCCGAATCGAGGAAGCACGGGACCGAATCGAAGCACTGTGTCCTCTTGTCGAAACGTTCACGCTAGCCGTCGACGAATACCTTCAAGCCAACTAAACGAAGTCAATTTGGCATGTGGAGTGCCAGAATGGTCAGCTGTTTCACCCTGGCCCCGGCACACCCGTTTGGTTTGGGGATATATCTTTCGCCCCAAATGCGGGCAGTGCATACGTCATTGTTTTCGTCGAACGTAGTGGTTCGGGCCAAGCCAATTTGCTGGCGCATTGGCACGCCGCGTGCTGGTCTCGATATTGCAAATACTTCGCTGCATTATGCAAACGGAGGAAACAAACATGGTTACCACGTTAGATCGGCCTAGTCAGAAAGAGATCCGACGTCCATCACCCGCTCAACGAGCACAGTCGGCTGAGGGCCCGAAGAGCAGAGCCCACCTGCGGAAGGTTCCCAACGTCGCCGACCAAAGTCCTCCGAGTCGGCGTCGACAACCACGCCGCACTCGAAGGGCGTCCTCGTCGAATGCGGCTCAGCGAATTCAAAGAAGCAGTCACCACGCGGGCCATTACAAACCGAATCGACGACACCAAACGCGTGTAGGCCGGTTTTTCACGGGTTTTTCGCTAGAGAAATCTTTCACTTTGGTTTCGTTTCTCGTTGCCGCTGCGATACTCGTACTCTGTGCGCTGGACATAGCAATTGCATGGCCTTGGAAGCATGCGCGCCCCATATTCGATTGGACCTATCTCGGCGTCGGCATTGCAATGTTATGGCTCTGTTATGACGTATTCAAAGACCAATCTCGTCGCTAATCGTCACCGCCGCCCCATTCCAATC
>NZ_ANOG01000147.1 GCF_000346295.1 Rhodopirellula maiorica SM1
CGCCGTCAAGTCGCGTCAACTTGATCATGGATGGGTTCCCCGTTCGGATTGGTCACGCCCACATAGGACAATGTGACTCGACGTGAGTCTGTAGAAAGCTAGATCACGTTGTGGCAACAAGACGTCAGTTGCAAAAAAGAAACAGCTCGTTCCGGTGAGCGTTATAGGCAACATGTTGACTTAATCGGCTTTATCGTCACAGCCGGAACGTTTTATCCGACCACCGCACGCCATCGGCTTTGGGATAACCGTTCGGAGTAGCGGTGTTCCGCGAGTCGCTCGTCAAGATCGAACGTTTTATTCGCTGCGTCGAGGCCGATACAGGTCCAGCGTTTCGCGACCAGCAAGCCCTGCGAACAAGGCGACAATTTCTTGGCGCCCCTGTTTTAGGTCTTCGGCAAGATCGCCCGTGGACGATTGGCCGATACGGAAGAAGTAGTCTGCCGGAAGCGAGAAATCCAACGGAATCTCATCCGAATCGCCAATCGCCAGGATCACGGCCTCGGAATCGAGCGGATCGGCCTGTCCATAGACGCTGGTCAATTCCAGTCGGAAATCGGGAGGGATCGGATCGTCGTCTTCAGCGTCCTCTTCGTCGAGTTCGACCGGTACGGTCGAGATCTTCGTCACGCGCGATGGACAGCGAAGACGGCCTTCGAGCAAGTCTCCTGCGACGATTCCCTTCAATGCTTTTTCGACCCAATCCTGGTACGTCATGGGCAACGTTTGAGGAAGCAGTTCGGGGTCTTGCGCGTGCAGAGCAGAAACTGCCAGCGGCGACAGACACTCGTGCGGCATGATCGGCAGCGGCGATTCATAGTGAACGCGTTGCGAATGTCCTACCCCGCGCTTCGATCAAGCTCACGTTATAGCCAAGGAATCGGCCGTACAGCGCCGCTTCGACGCCGAGCGGTCCCGCCCCAACAATTGCAATACTGCCAGGCGGATCGAGAGTCGCGATTTCAGAGTTCATATATAAATCTCAATTGAAAAAGGTGTCGGGCACCTTTGGGGTACAGGGTGGTTTGAGGGTTTGCCAATTTTGACTTTAAGGTGTCGGGCACTTTTTTTGCTGTTTGCCGACTCGGAAGGGTTCGAGGTCGATCGGGGGCGTTTGACCGGTGATCAAGTCGGCAAGACAGACCGCGGTGGCGGGCGAGAAATGGATGCCGCTTCGGTAATGGCCCGAGGCAACATACAAATGAGGCTTCTCGGGGACGCGGCCGATCATCGGAAACCCATCGAACGTCAACGGTCGAAGTCCGGCACACTTTTGGACCGTCACGGCCGAGCGAAGCTCGGGGACCAAATCGATGGCGAATTGGCGAAGCGTTTCGATCATTTCCTCGGTCGTCGATTTGTCAAAGCCGACCTCTTCTTCGCACGATCCGATCAGCGTCCGGCCGTCGTCGCGGCACAGCACGTAACGATTACCGATATTGATTACCGAACGAAGCAGAGGACGCTCCGATTTAACGACTAGAATTTGACCTCGAATCGGAATCAAACTGTGCGTCAATCGCAATTCGGGCGATACCAAACCCGTCCAAGATCCACCACACACGATCACCATGTCACTTTCGATCCAGCCCGTGGTGGTTTGCACTGCTGCCGAGGCGTGGTGGTGGCGAATATCAAGTACCGCGGTTTGCTGCGATATCGTGACTCCGGCGGCAAGACAAGCTTGGTGTAATGCGTCGAGGTAACGCGGCGAGTCGATTTGGTATTCGTCGGGCACCCACCATGGCTGGGCATCAGGATGTTGCGAAAGCCAACGGGCGAGCGCGGGTTCACGCGACTGCAACACATCCATCGTGGTACGTTCGCACTGGATATGCATCTCGCTCCAATAATCGGACATTCCAAGCATCACCGCTTTTTCACCCGCTGAATTGGCCAGGTACCAGCCACCACAGCGACGCAGTCCGACGTCAATTCCGGTTGTTTGTTCTAGTCGCCCCGACCACTCGGGAAACAATCGATGGCTGAGCCCACGGAGCTGGTCCATTGGATCGGTGGCCAGATCAAAATTGGCGGGCGGCAGAATACCACCGGCGATCGTAGAGGTGCTCTTGGCGATTTGTCCCTGTTCGAGCACACGGGGTTGGATGCCGCGTTGGGAAAGTTCCCAGGCAAGGCTGAGTCCGATCGCACCGCCGCCGACGATGGTTGCGGTGGTAGGCATCATGACGCTGGATTATGGCTCAAAATGGTGTCGATCCGATCTGCAAACTCGGCAAGCGATCGGTTTTCTAATCGGGATTGGTTTAAATGATCGCGTAGACGATCGAGACATTCGATCGTATCAATATCTTCATTTTCGGGAAGCACCGCCAGCGATAATTGTGTCTCCTCGGCTCGTTGTTTTGTGATTGCGAACACATCGCTTGAACTCCAGGGCATCTCGTGAAATAGACGCCCGAATCGATCCGACCAAGGGCCTCGAAACCCGATCAGGTAGTAGCCGCCATCGATCGCGGGCCCCAGGACGATATCATGAGTTTCGAGTTGCTGTGCCGCATTGGCGATGTCTGATTCGCCAAGCAGGGGGCAGTCAGCGCCAATCAAAATAACGCGGGATGCAGGCGTTTCGCGTGAGGAGGTGTCCCGTTGTGATTCAACGCTCCGTTGTGATTGAAAGCCGAGCTGGGTCTGAAAGAATCGCGACATTCGGTCTCCCAAATCACCGTCGCCCTGCGGGATGATCTCCCAGGCGGCTAATTCCGGTTGCTCGCGGAGACGTGCCCCGTCGGAATCGGGAGCAATCGCAAGGACGCGGCGACTTTGCACCGCGGCTAATTGTCTGCACAAACGCAGTACAAATTCGCGGTGTATCTCGGCTGCCGCGTTCATGCCGATGGAATGACCCAAACGCGTCTTTACTTTCCCGACGGTCCAGTATTTGGCCATGATCCCCAAGGTTAAATCGGATGAGGGGTGTGGCATGTCGGCGTTTTCGAAGGAGACGGCGGTAGAGACGTTGGTGGTGTCGTCGAACAGGATATAGATAGCGAGCACCCGATTGAACCAGGGGCAGCGGTACTCAGCCCATCTGCCCCCGCACCGCTGCTTTGAAACTCTCATGGCTGAACGGGTTACGAAGAGACAATCTGCTTCGCCGGATGGAGGGGCGTTGTTCGCGAGAACATTGAGAAAAATTGCGGCGAAAATAACAGCGGTCCCTCGGTGCCTTCCGGTTCCAGTAAGGAGGTGTTCGCTTTATGGCACTTTGTTGTCCGTAAATGTGCAGACTGTACTGGTTAGGGTGTGTTTAACGGCTTCTAAGAATTTTCCGATTTTTGAGCTGACTGAACCCCCCTGCAGGTGGAGACTCGTTTTTCTTAATGAGTTTTCTCGATGAATCTTCATCTGATGAATCTTCATCAAGTGCTCAGGAATTCCCCCTTCTAGTCATGAGAGTTGAGAGAATGAAAAAGTTCAAACTGGAACGTCTTGAAGAACGAATCGCCCCCAGCAAGATGTCGTACGGCGGAGGGTCCGGGAGCAAGAGTGGCTCGGGAAGCAAGAGTGGCTCGGGAAGCAAAAGTGGCTCGAAGTCGAAGAGCAAATCCAAGTCGAAGAGTAAGTCGAAGTCCAAGTCGAAGAGTAAGTCGAAGAGTAAGTCCAAATCGAAGAGCAAGTCGAAGTCCAAGTCGAAGTCCAAGTCGAAGTCCAAGTCGAAGTCCAAGAGCAAGTCGAAGAGCAAGTCTAAGTCCAAGAGCAAATCCAAGTCGAAGAGCGGTAGCAAGAGCGGCAGCAAGTAAAAGCCGAGAGATGGTTCTGGAGACGAGCATGAGTGCGTCGAGCACCCGTGCTCAAGTGTCCCTGAGTCGCTTGTCTTTGAGCCTGGCTGTCTAAACGGTTTGTTGTCTGCAGGCGACGGACCTGAGCATTTCAGCAGGGGGACGGAGTTTATGTCACATTTGCTTCGTCCACCCTGTTTGTGTTCAATAGAGAATGATCTTTCATTTGCATGGATCGCGTTTCACTTAATTCTTGAGCGGTGAGCGGACGATGGGCCACAAGAAGAAAAAAAACAAGCAGCGGAAATCGGAAGAGTGCTCACGCTGTACTCGCGAAGGCGAAGCGTTTTACTGCTTCAAAAAGAACTACGTCTTTGACATCGATATGGCGAGAGCGTTTGTCAGTGACGGTCGCGAGTCGATCGAGCTTGAACCGGAGGACGTTAACTATTCGGTTGACCGGGTGGAAATCAACGAAGGGCATCTAGCTCACGTCGATCCGAGTATCCCCGGTATTGTGGCTCATTTATACTACCCGGCCGAGGATGGGACCCTCGTTCACGCGCACCGATTGATTGATGGTCATCATCGCGCCAGTCGTTGTCGCCAGGACAAGATGCCGTTTTATGTTTACGTGTTAAGCGAGGAAGAGAGTATCGCGACCCTAATCCGATCGCCCAAAGGGTCGACTCCGGAGCATCTCGTTGGTGCCAAAGTTCCCGTTCTCGATTGATGATTTGCTTGGCCCGAATGCCACTGTCGATAAGCTCGGTGTCAGTTCCGCCTCATGTCTACCGAAACCCCTGTCGCTACCGAAACCCCTGTCGCTACCGAGATTCCACCGTCTCTGAGTGACGATATACGCATGTCGACACCGGACCAGGACGGGATCCGGGTGATCAAGAATCGGCGCAAAAATCGTTACATGCGTTTGGGGCCGCAGGAATCATTCCTGTTATCGATGCTCGATGGCCGGACGACGTATGGCGAAATGGCGTTGCGTTTTGAAACCAACTTTCACGAGCCAATCTCGCTCGATGAATTTGGTGACTTTATCGCGTTGGCCAAAAGCGAAGGGTTGCTTCACAGCACTTCATCCCGGGAATCCCGGTCCGAGCAAGATACGCCGAAAACGCTCCGGGAACTCTATCGCCAATGTGTCAAGGCAGCCAAGAAGCAGAGTTTGCTCTTTTTCCGAGTCAAACTTTATGATCCCAACCAAACGCTGAATTGGTTAGAGCCGAAGACGCGATTGTTGTTCAGTCCAACGCTGTTCGTCGCGGCAGTGTGCTGCGGGATGATCGCTTTGGGAACCGTGTGGATACAACGCGATTTGTTCGTCCAACAATTTGCGGCCAACTTCGGCTGGCAAGCCTTTGTCGTGGCGTGGAGCACTACGATTTTGATCACCATCTGTCATGAATTTGGTCATGGATTGGCCTGCAAGCGTTACGGAGGTGATGTCCACGAGATGGGGGCCTTGTCGATCTTTTTTACTCCCTGTTTTTACTGCAACGTCTCGGACGCGTGGTTGTTACCGAGTCGTTGGCAGCGATTGCTGATCAGCATGGCAGGAACGTATGTCGACTTTTGGGTGTGGATTGTCGCGGTAGCGGTTTGGCGGGTGACAACGCCGCAGTCCGCATTGAACTTTGCGGCGTGGGTGATCGTGTCGACGTGCGGATTGCGAGTTGCATTTAATTTAAACCCATTGATGCGTTTGGATGGTTATTATGCACTTTGCGATCTGCTGCATACTCACAATTTGCGTCGCCGAGCTCGGAAGCGTTTTGTGGGATATTCACGGTGGTTTCTATGGGGCGGTGAAAAACCAGAGCCGAGTTCCGAGCATACGATGTTGATGTTGTATGGAGCCGGAAATTGGGTATTCACCGTGGGGCTTTTGGGGCTGATGAGTTTCCAAGCATCGGTGTATTTGCAATCGATGATGGGGATTGGCGGTGTCATGGCCGCGTTTGGTTTCTTTTCGTTGACAACGAAAAACTATTTCAAAGGAACACTCGGAGAGAATTTCAGTACGATGTTTCGTTTACGTAAACTCCGCGTTTTCTTGGGGCTAGCAGTCTTAGTCGGCATCCTGGCCATTCCCATTCACGATCGTGCTGGCGGTGAATTCCATGTTCGCCCGGTGGTTCGTCGCGAGGTGCGGGCGCCGATCGCCGGCTTCTTGCGCGAGATCAACGCAGACGAAGGCGATTTGGTGGCGGCTGATTCGCAGCTGGCGATGATCGAGGTGCCTGAGTTAACCAGCAATATCGCTCGCAAGAAATCGGAAATCGCGGAATCCGAAGCGCTCTTACGGCGTCTGAACTGTGGGCCTCGGGTTGAGGAAATCAACGAACAAAAAGAGCGGATTCAGCGCGCGACGCATTGGAAACAGTTGGCCGAAAGCGACCTCCAACGTGCGCGGCTCAGTTTGGTCCAAGAGTTGGCTGCGTTGGAGTTGTCGGTCCAGCGTGCCAAAGCGCAAGTCGAGTATCGCAGCGAAATTCTTGCTCAGATGCAATCGCTGCACGATCGAGGTGGATTGGCCGGACAACAATTGCTGACGCATCAAAAGAACCACCAAGATGCGGTTCTCGATGCAAACCGAGCCGTTGCAGAAATGCGAGCTCGCGAGGCAGAGGGAGTGATCCGTTTCGAAGGTGAATTGGCACGACGCGAAAAGGCGCTGGCGGATGCGGTCGGCGCGCTGACGTTGTTGGAAGCTGGTTCACGGCGTGAAGACATTGATGCCGAAAAGGCTCGGTTGCAGCGGCTCAACGAAGAACTAAAGCATCTGCTGCATCAGCAATCACAACAGTTGGTGAAATGTCCCGTCGGCGGCACGATCATTACCCCACGGTTCAAAGAAAAAATCGGTGTGTTCGTCGAACGTGGGATGCCCTTGTGCGTGATCGAGGACCTGCAGCAGCTTGAAGCGGAGATATCCGTTTCGGAAAAGGATGCTCGCGTCTTGGTCGCGGGGCATCCGATCACGTTGAAGCCTCGTTCGCTGCCGTTTACCAGCATCCCCGCGACCGTCGATCGTATCGCTCCGGCAGCTCAATCGGCGATTCCCAATGCACCTCGTACCGTGACCGTTTATTGTGTGGTGGATAATCGCGAGGCAACGCTACGGACCGGGATGACTGGCTTTGGACGCATTCGGTCCGAACGGCAACCGCTCGGAATCTTGCTGTTTCAAGCCGGCGCACGTTTGGTCCGAAGTGAATTCATGTGGTGACGTGGCGTAAAGGGGGGCGTCTCGGTGGTCAAATCGTCCATCGGTTTTAAATCGTGTGCCCGTGTACCATTGTCACTGCCTCGTGATGGCTTAATGCTGCGTCGCGGTTTCGACAAAGCTTTCGAACTCATCATTGGTCCAAAGATCACGATGAAGTGGACTCATGATCACGGGCTCGGCATCTTTGGGCAATGCAATCGATTGGCGGCAAGGGTCACCCAGATAGTAGATCGCGAAAAAGTCGAGCAGCGTACCTTTGATTTCTTCAAATTGCACGATCTCGAAGTTATAGTTCGTGAGCGTTCCCGCGACAGCAATTGCCGCATCGGTACGCGAGCGAATCGCGCGATAGTAGTCATCCAGATAAGGCAACATCCAATTGTTGTCGCCCGAATCGGGGGCCGGGTTCTGATAACGTAATTTCGCGCCGCGCGCCCACTCATCGGCCGCTTCGAGTTGTAATTTTGCTTGTTCGTATTCTTGGTACGCGTACTCGATTCGTTGTGCCGATTCGCTGATTTCGTGCGAGACCGAGAAGATTTGCTGCTGCAGCAACTCGCTGTCTCGCACCAAGTTTACACGTGCTTCTTGAGCCAACGCTTTGGCTTGCCGCAATCCCACTGGCATCGACATCGTGATGCCAAGCTGGAGGTCGGAAAAATCGGCGGTGGCCATTTGTTCGATCGCGTCGCCTAGGTTTTCGCCCAAACCGTTCATCCGGTACAAGGCAGTGAAATCGAGATTGGGTTTGCGCTGATTGTTGCGGACCAAAAGTTCGAGTCGCCGCAGACCGATTTCGAGTCGACGCTGTACCACGTCGGGGCGGTTATCGATCGCCTGGAAATAGGCGCCCTGCGGATCGACTTGGATTTTTTGGTCGGTTGGCTCGGTGATCGCGACGAGGGTGCCACCGGCGCCGGGCGACAGCTTCAATAGGTTGCGCAAACGCAGTTCTCTCGACACCCGTTCGGACTGTAGCCGAATGTACTCTTGTTGATACTCGTGAAGCTGGGCGCGTGCTTTGGCGACGTCGGCTTGGATGACCAACTTGGCTGCCAGCGATTCTCGTTGAATCCGCACGATCTCTTCGAGGATCGGGATGACTTTGCGATATTCTTCGACGGCGACTTGAGCTTGATACAGGTCCCAGAACGCTTCGGTGACACTGCGTACCGACTCCATCAGCGAGCCTTTGAAATCCCAGGCGGATTGTTCCATCTCGATCCTTGCGATCTGGATCGGCGCCATATTGACCTGAGTCCCCGCACCTCGAAGCAGCGGTTGGCGAAGCGACAATGCCAACTCGCTTGCGTATGTCGGATTGAAACCCGATGAGGTCGAATCAGGTAGGAATAGATAACCGGGATTGGGATTGTAGGCTGCCTGAACGCTACCGCCATTGCGGAGCGGTTTGGTTAGCGATGCGGTTAGCGCCCGTTCATCTCGTTGAAGCGGTTCCGTCAAACCCGGGCCGAAAAAGGCATTCGGAGGATTATTGAATTCGTTGCTATAAAATTGCGATTCAAATTGGCTGTCAAAGGCAGCCAGGGCGGCTTGCATCCGTGCTTCGGACGCCTCGACGTCATAAAAGGTGGTTCCCGAAGCGGTGACCTGCCCTGCGTCGGCAACGCGGGCGATTCGCGATTGCTGCAAACTGGTTTCAATGGCTTCGTGTAGCGACAGTTCCCGGTCGGCGGCGATGGCCGATGGGGATTCCTGGTCCCCCTGGCTCGTCTCCCCCGGGCTCGTCTCGTTTTTGGGGCTCAATCCGTTCTGGGGCGTTGTTCCCAGCGAAATTTCTGCCGACGGCGACTCGCTCGCGGTTGCCGACATCTCCGGCGCGACGTCTTTTGTTGTCGTGTTGGCCGAGGCCAGCTGGACGGGAGGCTCCGGTAAGGGCGTCGATTGAACCGTTTGGCTATCTAACGCTTGGTTCGAGCTCAATACATAGTGCATGCTCGTTTGGTCGCGACGTTTAGCCCAGCGATCCGTCCAATGACAGCCCGAGACGATGATGACCAGCATCAGCATGAATGGGGCGTTGGGGCGGAGCATGGCGTTAAGCTGAAGTGAGAATCGCAGACTCAATAATCCGTGGCATCTTTTTGTTTCGAGTAGAAGCAAGTGCTGGTGCTAGCGATTAAGCCGCTTTTTACGAGATTTACCGAGGTCGCAGCGGGATATCCTTGCCCCCTTGCCTAATTTCACTCGGGTTGGTCGGCATCTACCCTGATGGGTGTGTGCCAGCGATAAGCAGGTAGGCAGAATAGTCCCCAAACGCGATCTTTGGGGGTAGCACCCATACATCCGATGGGATTTGGCCCCATCATTCCTGCTTACCCGCCTGGAAATAAGGCGTTTTGGTGTCAATGTGGCCGGGGGCGCGTACTCGGAATCGGCGGGGGGCTCTGGTGGCAGAATAGGAACAGCGGGAGCTGGAATCGATTCACCGGCAAAGTATACAGACTTGGGGGCCGGTTGATTTCATCGAGTGAAAAATTCGCGTAATGTAGAATTTCGGCTAGGATAAGGTTATTCACGTGATCCAGAAATTGTTATGCTTCTTCGCGCGTGCAATTGACAACCTTCAAGGAAACATCGGGACGGCATGTCCAAGATTTCCACGGAAAAATTTCTCGAGATGGTCGAGAAAAGTGGTCTAGTCGAGCAAGCGACCCTGAAACGCTTGTTAGAGAAGGTGCGCGCCAAGTGTGAAGGCCAACTCCCCTCGGACGCCAATAAACTGGCGGCCCTGTTCCGCCGCCAGGGACTATTGACGCAGTGGCATCTCGATAAGTTGCTGGTCGGGAAATACAAGGGTTTCTTTCTTGGCAAATACAAGCTGCTCGGCCACATCGGTTCGGGTGGGATGAGCAGTGTTTATCTTGCCGAGCACATGCGTTTGGGCGACAAACGAGCCATTAAGGTGTTACCCAAGAAACGCGTCAACGACGCCACCTACTTGGCCAGATTCCAGCTCGAA
>NZ_ANOG01000148.1 GCF_000346295.1 Rhodopirellula maiorica SM1
TCAACGACGTTCCAGCACTTGCCGAATCCAACGTCGGAATCGCGATCGGGACGGGAACAGGTGTTGCCATCGAGTCAGCAGGTGTGACATTGGTTGGCGGCGATTTGCGAGGCGTGGCGGCGGCAAACAATCTCAGCCGCAAGACGATGAGCAACATCCGACAGAATCTGTTTTTCGCCTTCATCTACAATGCACTCGGCGTTCCGGTGGCTGCCGGGTTGCTGTATCCCATCTTCGGTGTGTTGCTAAGTCCGATGCTTGCCGTCGCCGCGATGAGTTTCAGTAGCGTTTCGGTAATCACCAACTCACTTCGGCTGAGAAATACGTCGCTTGTTCAGAAATAGGGTGATCCGTTGATGAAACCGGCCACTACTACTCGCAATCAATACAACTTGCATGTCCTGTTGCTACATGATTTTCTCGTTGTCTCTTGCTTATTCAGTTCGTCACACTCCCACACATCGGGCAGTGGCCCATGACCAACATCATGACGCCGAACACCACTGCCAGAATCAACAAAGTTCCAATGATTCCGGCGATCATCCCCATGGCGGTACCGCCGAGCCTTCGCTTGTTTGAATTCATTGGTCTACTTTCCACTGGTAGCTAACTGCGTCGCCTGTTTTTTATAAGTTTTCAAACCGCACCGACCGTCATCTGCATCGTGACGGTCGGTGCGCAAATTTCGTGTCGGTGCATTCAACGCCTAGTTGGACGTCGTTTCCTGCTGCCCGCCGCTCTCCTTACCCATCATCATCTTCTTCATTCCCTCCATTTTCTTCATGCACATGGGACACATGTCGCCGGACTTGTCGCCCTTCATGCCCTTAGACCGCATCATCGCGATTTCCATCATCGACATCGCTTTGTCAGGCGATTTACCGATCATCGATTTCTGATCCGCTGTCAGAAGTTTCGTCGCCTTTCGTTGTGCTTCCTCGGCAATCGACTTCAGTTCCTGCTTCTGCTCCTCCGTCAATTCCAGTTCGTCCGCTCGCGCCATCAACAAAGGCGGGCTGTCCGCGGTCAGCTTGATCCCTTGTAGACCAACCATCATCGGACACATTGGCTTGGACTCCGACTTGTTGTCGCGGTCATTCGTTGCCTGTGTCGATTCTTGAGCAAACGTCATGGACTGAAGTGAAATCACGAGCAGTACGGCGAAAACGACTCCTGCACCGGCGATTGCCCCAATCTGTCGTTTACTGTTTTGGGATTTCTTCATCCTGTTGTTCTCCTATGCGTTACGGTCAAAACGCTGCTGCCGGAAGGCAACAGCTCGATGCTCAAAACCCTGCAAACGGTATACCGCACAGGGGTATTGGATGCATTGAGTGTGACGCCGTATCCACAAGGCAACCAAAAGGACGGCGATGGCGTGGGACCGCGTCCCAACCGAAGCTGCGAATTGAACCCGACGCCACCCCTCATCCTTGGTCAATTCCGCAATAGTCGTGCGAACCAACGGGACCTCAGACGGTGCGATTTCTTGTTGCCACTGCTTTCGCAGCGTTTCGACGGTAGCAGGCAACGTGAGCCGAAAAACGATGAGCAATATTCGTCAAATCTTGTGCTTCGCTTTCAGTTACGACGCACTGAGAATCCCGCAGCTGGGTTGCTGTATCCGGTCTTCGGCGTGTTGTTCAGCCCCGTGTTTGCAGCGGCAGCGATGAGTCTTAGCAGCGTTTTGGTGGTCTTCAATGCAGTGCGGCTGAGGGTGGCGAAGCTGACCTGATGGAGTTGGGGAGTAAATTGGGGGTGTTTGAACAACGCCTGCAATCGAATTATGATCTCGTATACCCTCATAAGGTATGCGACTCCAAACTCCAAA
>NZ_ANOG01000149.1 GCF_000346295.1 Rhodopirellula maiorica SM1
GCACGACCAACGCAGATGCCATTGGGCGGTGCCACGGTGGTGAAACCAGAGTAGTAGACCCGACCATGAGCCCAGTTCGATCCGCGGCGGTCATTGAGATCCACATTGGCAGAACTCAAATCCCAGTAAGCAGGACGTGCGGCGTCAAGTTTGTTGTGCCAATACTTGGGACCATGGTGCGTCACACTCGAATCGCGATGCATGTGGCTGAAAGCCTCGCCTTGACCGTTACCCACCACGATTTCTCCCATCGCGATTGTATTGGACAAACCGTCCAAGACGCCCCGGAACTTGGTGGTATGCCGCGTGAAGAAGAAGCCACGCTCGTAGCTCTTCAAGAACGCTTCGTTCCAAGTGTTACCGGTCGAGGTATCGGATCGGCCGTCCGAGCCGACGCCCCCATAATGATTCTCGTGAATCGTGTCCCCAAAACAAACCGCATAGTTGGTGTACGCAGTTTCCGCCCCTGTCTTCACTGTCGGATCGCTCGGACAACGAAGTGCCGGAACTTGAGTCAACCAAGGAACATAGTTGGTGTCCGAGGCGATGGGGCCCATCGGCGGATAGGCGGGTGTTTTGACCGTGCCATCACGATTAAACCCATACGGATTGGAGATGGCTTCCCACAATGCTTGTTGCTCGATGAACGGCAGCAAGCCAACCAGGGCACTTAGGTCGTTCGAGTTATTTTCGGTCGCACCCGACGTCAAATCAAATGACCCGCCCATCTGCTTTGGCAGCTGGTTGTAGGCGCTGTGATAGTTGTGAAGGGCCAGACCGATCTGCTTGAAATTGTTACTGCAACTCATTCGCCGAGCGGCTTCGCGGGCGGCCTGCACCGCAGGCAGCAACAAACCAACGAGCACGCCGATGATGGCGATGACGACAAGAAGTTCAACGAGAGTAAAACCTCTCGACCTTTTGGACTTCGCTTGAGCTAGGAACTCCATGGAAAATGCCTTTGCAAAAAGAGGAGACAAGAAGCGCGAAAGGATGCCTCCCGTCGTCCGGAACCGTTCTGACTCTGGCAGGACGTTGGGCGAAGCATCTGCCAGTAATCGCACGTGTACGCCACGATTTTCCAAATAAAATCGAATTCAATGCTTTTGGCTGCCTGTCGCGGCGCTACCTAAATCGGCGATCCGACATTTCCATCTGCACTCCGTTCGCAAACCCGAACCGGTGTGGATTTGACATTTTGCCAACCGCCCGGTCCGCGGTAAAAAAACTCCTTCTTCTCTCTCGTATTGTCTTCGCCGCCATTTAATGCGGCGTTTTGCGGAATCCCGATCGCTGCATGCGTGGTTGCCACCCTTTAAAAAACCGAGTCCTCTCCGCATCAACCGACAACCAAACGCGTCTGAGCTGCGATACAAAGTTCTTTTATCGCCTCACACGATCAAAAACGATGGCGTCGAAGTCGTCGATCACAGGCATAAAAAATTTCCGGAAACTTTTTATCAGCGAACAAAAGCGTTCACACCCGAGAAGACTCAGCCACACGATGTTCGCTGCGGTTCCAAGCGAAAACCCCAACCGGATTGGTGAAACCGGTTTTCAGATAGGCTCCAAGAAGTGTGGGAGCCCGAGAAGTGGAGACACTTGTGTCAAATCTCCGGCGACAACCCCACCGCGACGATGCCATACATATTGGCAGGAGAATCAGTACCTAGCTCATTGGGATGAGGCAGACGGCCATTGGTCCCCAGCCGCACAACACCGGGCTTACGAACGACTCGCCGCCAGATCGAATGAGATTGATCGACGCTGTTGCCCGGTCCCACTCCCAATTCGGTCAAATCCACTGTCTCGTATTGCATCGCCACTTCATCGACACCAATATCCTCAGGCATCGGTTCAAACGACTGACGCAACCACTGAGGCGCCTGCACACGATTGTCCATCAAGATATACAGCGTGCATGGACGCTGGATGGTCAAATCGACTTGCACTTCATCCATAATCTTGTCGTCATTAAACGTTTTGACATAGTCGCCACCGACCAAATAGGACGGCATTCGCTCTCGGATTCCATTCCACTGGTGAGGACGATCGACAAACGCCTGAACGTCTTCGCCCATCCCACCCGTAACAATCTCGTAGAAGCTGTAGAAATCGTCTCGCACGATATCATCCTGAACGGCAGCGATGATGGGATGATAGGCTTGAGCGGTGGTGTTGGCGTGCAAACGCTTATTTCGCACGCTGACGATCCGTGAAACGGTTCCTGTGTTGGTAACCTGTACCGCCTGTCCTGCGTGCACCCGCTTCGCGTATTTCGGCTGTTCCTCGGCGTGTTCGGAATTGGGAAAACTAACGTCAACCTCGCCATCAAACACCACAATATCGGTCGTGGTCTCTCGTGCATCGACGGAATAGGCTTTCGCGTCATCGGTGATTCTTGCTTCGCGGGTATCCACCGACAAACCGCGTTCCCCGTCTGCATTCTCGACTTGCATCTCACCAACGACCAAAAAGAGATGGTCGCCAGAATTGACGTCGACGATGGCCGGAGAGTGCAGGATCGCTGAAGCCTTGCCGGCAAGATCGAGCTTTGCCGTTCCCGATCGCAATTCGATCGTATCGCCTCGACGAAGTGCGCCGCTGTCCTGATCACTGACGCGGTTTAGAGCCCAAGTCGTCTCACTAGACAATTTCGTCAACCGCCCCACCACCGGTTGCTCCGCAAGCGAATGAGCTGTGACGTTTGAGTTTGCAACAGGCTGACCTCCGGTCCAAAGATCAAATGACATTGCGAACATCATCAATAGTGACGCCGCGATTGCAATCACACCGATCGCCCATGCAAGTCGCCGTTGTTGTGATTGTTCCGTCGGCGATTCGCTACCCGCCAATGTCGTCTGCTTCAACGAATCGATCTCACCCTCGCAACTGCCCAAATCCCACTGCAATTGCGACTCGATCGCAATCATTTCCCAGTAGTACGTTCGCAGCTTTGCCGAACTTTCCAACAAGCTTGAAAGCTCCAATAGCTCATCGTCGGCGATGTTGCCATCACATTTGCGATGCGTCAGCTCTCGTAAACGTTTTACTGACGATGGAACGTCTTCTTCAATCACTTGTGGATACTCTTCTAAATTAAATAACGACGTGTTCACGCCGCAAGGAATACGACAGGGCGGCCTTTTGTAGCTCTGGTTTGTGACCGGCCCAAACAAACCGCATTGGGTTACCCATTTTCTAGTTGTGAGAACTTCACGCAGCGACGCAGCGTGTCTCTTGCCCGGTAAAGCATCTTGTAAACGGTGCTGGCCGGACGATTAATTTCACCTGCCAACCTTTCGATGCTTTGACGGTGTCGATAATAGCCTTCTATCACTTTGCGATCCTCCGTTTCCAATTTCTGCAGACAACGCGATAGCGAATCTCGGCATTCATCGAGATAGTTTTCCGATTGCTCCCATTCGTCCGTCAGTAATTCGATGGCCGAATTGCCCAACACCACTTTGCTCTTGGCATTGCGACTGTGGAAACTCTTCACTTCCATGGAGGCAAACCCGAACGCCCACTGCAAAAAGTTTTGCGACGCGTCGTACTTCATTCGTTTTCGCCACAACGCCAAATTCACCTCCTGCAACAAATCATCCGCATCCGAAGGGCGAGCCACCAAGCCAAGAATGAAGCAACGAAGCTGCCTCTGGCTGGACGTCAAGCGATCGACAAACTGTTCGTCGCTCAAACCGCTCTCGTTATTTACATCAGCCATCTTTGCTTGATCAGTTCACAATGAATTCACTTCGTCATCCAAAAGCAGGATTCCCCTTTTGTTTGATACTACCCCAGGCGACAGGCAAAATGTTGACCCAGTTTGTACCCATACATTCGCACCCAGGTCGCTGTTTTTTCCAACAAAAGTCGGAAAAACGCCAAAAGTCTCCCGCCAAGCCACCCAACGTTGACGCCGCCATGGTTTGCGTCGCCGGACAAGACAGCCCCCCCTACTGCCAAGGGGTTTCCTCGTATCTCTTTACGATTTCGCCATCACGCATGTGCCCCGCAATGAGCTCTGGCGGTGTTTTGAAGGGGAAAACGGGGCAGCAAACCGGCCGACCAAGGAGATGAGGACACAGAGCAACCCTGGCGGGGGGATGGTCCTGGGACTGGCGGATAAAAAGAGAGAAGATCCGCGAGCAAGAATTGCTCCAAAATCAAATGCCCAGGGCGGGACTCGAACCCGCACAGCCATAACGGCCGAGGGATTTTAAGTCCCTTGTGTCTGCCAATTCCACCACCTGGGCGTGCCGACAAAATACGGCATTTTTCGCCGCTAGTCCACTCCAGGTGCTGCCAGTTTCATACGGTCACATGCCATTTTTTGACCACCAGCGTGATTCGTCTCCTGTTCCATCCACCTCAAGTTTCATCCACGCTGCCCCGCTCGCTGCTCTGACTCCGACTTGAAATGGCAATACGATCGAGACTCCACTACCTTCATACCGCAGTATCTTCGCGTGGAGCGAGCCAGAGGATGTGCTCTGCCTCGGACTCTTCATGCTCTTCAAAGCGGTCAATAAACAAGGTCACTTCGTGAACCGCGTCGGGCCATGATTCAAAAGGTGGTTCGACTTGATCCAGCCGGCCGGCCAGATCATCGAGCTCTGAAAGCAACTCCTCGTGGTCCTGACACGCTTGGCGATAACTCGCCTCGACCTCAACCGAACCTTTCGGGTAGTGCGAACGCAACTCTCTGCCAATCTGATCCTCCCGAACAAAATGATCCACAAGTCGGTCGCGAATTTGACGCAAGCGACTTGCAGACTCAATAAATTCCGGCGTCTGCTGCTCCGCAACATTGCTGGTCCAGTCGCGGAAAGCATCTAACTCCCTCTGCAAACTGGAATGCTCTTGTTTCCAATGGCTAAAAAGCATGGAAACGCTGTGCTTCGATACGGGTTTCATGGATCTGACTCTTTTTAGTTGTGTTCGGTGTTGAGTATCCCTTTTTCCTGTAAATCCGTGTTGATAGGACAATGCAGCAACGATAGTGCCGCCACTGGGTCACAGGACCTTGGCGGTGGAGAATGTGACGGCTGTATAGGAAGCCGAATTATTCGCAATTCTATCGGGAGACAAAGAAAAAGTTGCGTCCCAAAAAAAACGCTACCAGTGAACATTCATGCACATTTGCAGCCGTTTGTTGGTTGATGCTCCGTCAATACTCGCCGCTGCGGTGATCGATTTTCGCTCAAAAACCGCTTCGATTCGAAGCAACCACTTCGCTGAGCGACGCGTACGAAAAAAGCCGAACGAATCAAACGTCCGGCTTTTTCGATGTTTTAACAGTGAAAAGATGGCAACCTTTTTCGCTCGCCAATCGGACACTTACTCGGTTTCTTCAGCCGCTTTTGCGAATGCTTTCGCAAAGGCCTTCTCACTAAAGACCAATTTCACCTTGGCATCACCCTCGGCCTTTTCCACTTTTCCTTTGCAGCCATTGCAACAGAACGTCACTTTAACGCCCGAAACCTCGGTTCCAGTTTCTGGGTTCAGCTCTCTGCCGCTAATAGGACAAGCCTTTTGCTCATATTGCTTAGTCGCCACCAGTTGACGATTAGCACTGTTGGCAAACTTTTCCTTGTTCTTCGCAAACTTTCCAGCGCATCCATTGCAGCAGAAATAAACTTTGCCGTCTTTGTAGTCCGCTGACTTTTCCGCATCAGCAGGCTTCGATGCGACAACGCATTTCACACCTTCCAAATCGACATCGCCAGCGAATACCGTCGCGGTAGCAACCAGGGCGATGGCCAAACCACTTGCAACTTTCTTCAGCAACATTCTTTTCTTCTCCAAAATTGGTTTCAATCAATACGCTCGTCAGCATTAAAGCATAGGTGCTCTGCCAAGAGGAAGCAAACTGGCGAATTTATACCGACTCGCCTGACATCGTCCCCCTCGCAGTGACCATACAACCACTTACTGGCCAATACGATTGCCTGCCGAGACTTCTAATAACATCCTCAAGTAGCTTCGTGATTCGCTTCGCTGCAAGCCCAACCGTTCCGCCAGTCGCCCGATTCGGTCGCGGGCTTGCTCGACATCCGACTCGTGTTTGACAATCAGTTCGATTTCGGCGAATCGCCCCACCTGCTGGACTTCATCTAAGACAACAGAAAAACCGTCCAAATCACCTAAGCCTGCCTCTAACGAGGATTTCTCTGGATCCACCAACACCGGCTCAAACACCGAACGTGCCTTACAGACTTCGGCGACCCGCTGAAATCCAAGCAACTGTAGCAACGCTTCGGTCTTTTCGCCGTCGGCATCACCGGGCCCCAATTCCCACTCCAATTCACGCCGAGCCTTGATCGCGCCAGGCAACTTCGTTCCTTTATACGTGATCCGCGGCACTCCATTGATCCGCCGCACCCGCAACGCTTCTTTCGACTCGGCAAAATCGCGGCACGGATGATTGTAATAGGTGTCCCGGTGAGTCTGTGTTTCGATGGCCTGAAACCCTATTTTTACCAACTTTGCTTCCGTGGCAGTCGAATCATCCAAGTGAAACTTTTGTTCAACTTCGAACATGATGGCTTTCTCAGCAAGTGAGTGTGTGGCGGGTCAGTGCGCAGGTCCACAAAAACGATTGAATTAAATCCCCTTAGCCGCTTGGCCGATGACAGCCGGAAGCCCATCCCACTTTGGTGTGCTGGCTACGGTTTGGTTACTCGGCTCAGTGCTGCGGGGGTCCCTTCGCTGGTCACCCAAACATCACCGCCATCATTCATACAGAGGGCTTCGATTTGTCGCAAGCGAGGCAGATCGCTAGCTTCGGCCGCCTGCTTTGTTTGTTCGGCAACCGACATGTTGCGTGGTGAGCAGCGAAAGCAAAAAGCTTGAAAGTAGTTAGCAATCCACAAGTCGCCTGTACGAGAATCAATATCAGCAGCGGACACCATCGGCAGCGCCAACACGCCTTCGATCTTCGCCACCGCTCGGACCACAGGGAGAATCGATGAGGACGAATTTGTGCGGACGGTTTCTAGCCGTTCTAACAAACCGGATAACTCTACAGAGTAGACGTTAACGTACGGGATTGCGGATTTCGCAATCATCAAGATTTTGCCCCGTGTCGGATCCACGGCAACCGCTTCGCAATCGCGGGCTCCATCGGGGTAGGTAAGCTGTAAGGTAAGATAACTTTTTATTTTTGTCGCACGCGTCGGGTCAGGTTCGTCGAACAAATAAATAAAACAGGCATCGCGTTTGCTGTCGTTGTCTCCGCAATCAGCCACCAACAGGTACTTTCGATCACCCAGTTCAAACGAGGCCATGTCTTCCCAATCCACTGACGATGCCGCAACCAGTTCGCAGCTGCCGGTCGCCCTGCCGCGGACGTCAAAAGCGAACAACCGTGCGGTATCGCCCGAATCGTTGTGAGACCAAAAATGCTCAAGCCGCCGGTGCGAAGCGGCCAAACCACTGCTCTCGCTTAATTGGGGTACATCCAGATAGACTGGTGAGAATTTGGCGGTTGAGTCCGAATTCTGCCCATTTAACTCCTGGGCGAATGTCCACTGAACCGTCGCGATACTCGATAATAGAGTGAGCGAAAAGAGCGCGAACGCGATCGCACGAGAAGAAGCTCGCAGGTAACCCATTTGATTCATTGCTTTTTAGTAAACGACCTTTAGCGTGCCAATCCATTCCGAAACAACCGATATGAACGAAGTTCCCGTACAGCCTCGAGCGCGCCGGTCGTGGTGGCCGCTGCTCGTCTTAATCTTAGCATTTGGGCTGTTCGCTGTCAGTCGAAACCAACCCTCCGGCGATCCGCAAGACAGCGTTGCGGTCGGCAAGTCCGCGCCGCAATTGGAATTGGTTCGGCTTTCTCAAGATCCCTCCGAGATGTCCATCGAAGGGTTACCCACCGGCAAAGTGACGCTGATCCATCTGTGGGGCACTTGGTGTGGCCCCTGCACGATGGAGTACCCTCATCTGTCCGAGATGGTGCAAGAATTCGAGTCCAACGAAAACTTTGCGTTTATCTCCATTTCCTGCGAAGCCGGTGCATCGGAAACCATCGAAGGTCTGGCACAACGAACTCGCAACTTTCTTGATTCGATCGACGCGGATACCGACGTGTTCGCCGACCCTCGAGGCATGTCGCGTCAGAACGTTGCCGAGTTGCTTGGGAAACCACACATGTATTTTCCCACTTCGGTGCTGGTCGACCAACAGGGCACGATCCGCGGAGTGTGGGAAGGATTTTCGCCCAATGGTGTCGACCAGATGAAAGCCAAAATCGAAGAGTTGCTGTAGCGAAAGTCGCAGAGACTTTCGGCTACGACGAGCAAAACCAATACTCTTGACGATTTTCCGCTACGGAAAGATGTGTCACGGCATTGCCGATAAGACCCGTTAGCGATTCGGTTCTTCCCAACGCAAGCTCTGCTTCAGCTTTTTCGCGGCATGCACCGGGTCCTCGGCATCACGAATCGCTCCGGTAACCGCGATCCGGTCGCAACCTGCTGCGATGATTTCGCTGACGTTGCTTTGATCGATGCCACCGATCGCAAACGCCGGAATCGAAATCGACTGTGTGACTTGCTGCAAAAATGCCGGCCCCACGTAGGCATCAAACTGTTTGGTGCGGCCTGCGAAAACAGGCCCGCATCCAATGTAGTCGGCACCATCATCGACCGCTTCCTTTGCTTGCTGGATCGAATGAGTCGAAATCCCCAGCAAGCGGCGATCTCCGATGATGGCTCGGGCCGCCGCGGCGGGCAATTCTTCTTGTCCAACATGAACTCCATCGGCATCCGCGGCCGCCGCGATATCGGCACGATCATTGACGATGAACAATCGTCCGTGCTTTCGAGCCGCAGCGGCTCCGACACAGGCACGCTCGTAAAGTGTGCGGTCGTCGAGTGAGTGATCGCGAAGCTGAAAAATATCGACGCCAGCCTTGGCGAGCTGTTCAATCGAAGCAGTAAACTGGGTCTCGGATTCCCCACCGTCGATCAGCAGATACAACTTTGCTTCGGCGAGCTGAGTAACGCGAGTGTTGGTAAACGCCGCGAGTTCGAGCGTGGCACACGCTTGGTAGGCCCGATAGCGAATCTGTTCAATCTGGGCAGCAAAACGTGCATCGATCGTTTTGCCATACTCTTCGATCACCCTCAGCGATTGAGCGATACGTGCGGCAGCAGCGGCGATCACTTGTTGCGATGACGACCGCTTGTATTCAGTCGATTCACGAATCTCCGTCCCCACGTCGCCGGGCGTATCACGCGATTGGATCAATCGCTGGCGATCGAGACCGTCGCCCACTGCGGTGGTCAAATCGTGACGAAGCGACTTGAAGCAACCGCTAGCCGCAGCATCATCCTGGGCAAACCGAGCATACTCTTCCAAAGTACGAAGCCCCTCGGTCGCTCGATTTATCGAGGCATCCAGAATACGATAGGTTGCTTGGCCTGGTAGGATTGGCATCAGTTAGAATCGTGAACGAGAAAAGTGTTAGGAATAAAAACATGAAGACATCCGCAGCTTTGGCAAACATCGTGGCTTCGGTATTTGTGATTGCGATCACATGTTCGCCACTGGCAACCGCAGCCGACGAGGGCCAAAATCGAGCCAAGAAAACGCAAACCAAACCAACTGCGAATCGTAATGCAAAGCCCAAAAAGGTGAACCCGGCATTCCAGCCACCGGCGGCCGTCGCGGGACTTCCCAACGTGCTGCTGATCGGCGATTCGATCTCGATTGGCTATATGGTCGATGCCCGTAAACAGCTTGAGGGCGTGGCTAATGTTTACCGGCCGGCGGTCAATTGTGGACCAACGACTCGCGGATTGGAATCGCTAGAGAGCTGGATTGGCGATCGCAAATGGGACGTCATTCACTTCAATTTTGGGCTTCATGATTTGAAATTCATGGGTCCAAAAGGGCAAAACTTGGCGGATCCCAATGCGGCGACCAGTCACCGCCAAGTTCCGATCGATCAGTACGAAGCGAATTTGAGAAAGATTGCCAAGCGGCTCAAGGCGACCGGCGCGACAGTGATTTGGCGAGAAACCACGCCGGTTCCCGAGGGAGCGGCCGGACGTATCCCCGAGGACGCAAAGCGTTACAATGATGCCGCTGCCAAAGTGATGGCCGAAGTGGGTGGGATCCAGACCGACCCGATGTACGACTTCGCACTTGAGCATGCCGATTTACAACGGCCGGCGAATGTGCACTATACTGCTGCCGGATCGAAAAAGCTGGCTGAACAAGTGACCAAGTCGGTACGAGCTGCGTTAGAAAAAAAGTAGATCGTTCCCCCTTCCCACTCGGCCACCGTGGCTACAAAATTTCACTTCAGACCGCTGGCCGTTCTGAAGTGCCGATCTTTGCAAAAGCCCACTTCAAAACACTTTCTTCAAAACGCCCTCGTAGCTCAGCTGGATAGAGCAGCTCATTCCTCACGTGCAGATCAAGTTACACGAATCAGACTCATTGTCGTCAAACACTCAGCAGCGTAAAAGCGCAGCGCCCCTGTAGCTCAGCTGGACAGAGCATCGCATTCCTAACGCGAGGGTCGGAGGTTCGAATCCTCTCGGGGGTATTTTCCTTGACCAATGAAGGTCGGCTTCTAGTCTTATCAACGAGTGCGATTCAGCGGTCAGTCGTATTGCTCGAGTTGGCTGCTATTACTCGTATCGGCCAGGATGTGAGAGGCCTTACGCGGGTAATGAGACCCATGCTGTCGCTACGGGATCCAGCATCGCGCCACGGTTCAAACCATGGCGGCGAAGATGCAGACGAAGAGAGCAGTGGCGGGTAGCACGCCCGCTGCTAAGAAGTCCCCTGTATTCACAATCAGAGAAACAACCGGATCAACCGAGGAGAAAGAAGCAAACTGGAAACGATTTGAGAACGCGGCCGTGGCGGTGCTAGTCGCAGCGGCGAAACAACGAGCCCGTCGAGAGCAAGAGAATGGGTGAGCCCCGCTAGCTACCAACCA
>NZ_ANOG01000150.1 GCF_000346295.1 Rhodopirellula maiorica SM1
CCCAGCCTGTCATCGTGTGCAAGGCTTCGAATATCAACGCATTTCGTCACAATATGCCCCCCAAAAGTCTCTGCGACTTTCGCTACGCCCCGCGCGTCTCCGCTTCCGCCTGGCTTGTCCAGGCGGAGCGAGCAACTGGCAGCTACCAACGAAACCGAACCGTCAGACGATCTCCGTCACGGGCTTGCCCCGGCGGAATCCACGCCGCGATCACTTCCGACCGCCTCCTTCCCCATTTTTCAATTTACAATTGTCAATTTAACCTTTTCAATGCTTCCCCGCGTGCCGTAGCACCAGAAGCCCCCACCAACCAAAAATCTCTGCGACTTTCGCTACTGGCTACCCCGGATCTCCCGCAGGCAGGAGCCGTGGAACAAGCCTCTCCCCCTCTCCCCCTCTCCTCGCTCCTGTCTCCTCGCTCCTGTCTCCTCGCTCCCCCGCCCAATCAACCACCCACCCTCCATCCTCCTCCAGCATCGACGAACGAAAAAGGTCAGCGAACCGCCGCGACATGCAATACACTCAAACCAATCAAGCGATTCAAATCCATGTCGTTGGGGCCTCAGGAGTGATGCGATGAAACATTCAAGCTGCTGGCCACTCGGTCTGCTCTTGCTAGCTTTCGGGATCCACGCTTTCGGTATCCACGGAGCACCAGCCTGGTCGCAGACATCTTCACCTGAGCCCGAATCCGATCCGGCCGACCTCTTCTCACTCGTCCTGGTCCAGTCCGATCTGTCGGACGCCACACGAACGATGACGATTTGCGACGCTGACGAAGACGGCTTCATTGACGAGTTGGAACGCAAAAAACTACCGTGGGCTGACCAGCAGGCCACCTTCGATCTGAATCACGATGGCAAACTAACGCATCTGGAAGTCGCAATCTATCTCGCACACAAGCGAGACTCATTGGGGATCACTCAATTCGATCGCAACAATGCCCAGACCTTCGTCAAGCGGCATGACACCAATCGCAATGGGCAACTGGATGCCGACGAGATTGCCGACGGCTGGCCGCCGGATCCGTCGAAGTTTGACAAAAACGCCAACGGCATCATCACAGCAATCGAAATCGCCGAACAATTCGCCTTCAACCGCGTCCTCCGCCGCGAACTCGGTATCGAAGCGGTCGACAACATGAGTGCGATCAAGACGATGCGAAAGTTTGACAAGGACGGCGACCAGAACCTTGATGCTAAAGAATCAGCGGCCGCGGGATTGCCTGGCGATGTCCGGAATCACGATGACAACGGTGACGGCAAGCTGAACAACATCGAGCTGGCGATCTTGTTTTCGAAGCATCGGCGTGAATTAGGGCTGAGCAAATCGGACGGCGTCAAAGCGAAACGGATCATCGCGATGGCCGACCGCAACCAAGACGGCAAAATCAGCGAAGACGAGATGGGCGGCGACGCGTTCTCAGCCGACGGGGCAGCGTCTTCACAATACACTCGCTTCGATGCCAACTCCGACGGCACCGTCACGCTTGGCGAAGTGCAAACGTACATCGCCCGCGAGCGAAAGCGGCTGGGGTTCAACGACACGCATCTCGCCAACGCCCGCCGTCTGCTACTGCGTCACGACACCGACCGATCGACGTTCATCGAATCGGCGGAGTTATCGTCGGCAGAAACCGGCCCCGGCAAACTGTCGTCATCCACGCTAGAGGCGGCCGACGAAAACAAAGACGGCCGCTTATCGCTCGAAGAGCTCGCCAAGCACTTGGCAAAGCAGTAATCCCAATCCCAAAAGTGGGATAGGCTTCCAGCCTGTCATCAGGTGCAAGGCATCGCGCACCATCACGTTTCGTAGCGAAACTCGCCAAGAGTTTTGTCCAGCGTTGAACAGATCACCAGTCTATCGAGGAAGCTGCACCAAGCCGGAAATTTTGGCAGGAAGATGGTGGCAGGAAGATAGGAAGACTCACCGATGTCTTGGGGAATTGTGGCGATGGTGACATCGACAAGCCAATGCGCCGCGGTTCATCGCAAGCAGCGACAAGACACGTGAAGAGTTCCATTTTCCTACCTCCATTTTCCTACCAATCCTTTAACGCCCTGCGCACCGTAAGACGCCAAGCATTTGCAAGTTGGCTGATTGAGCGCCAGTACTGGTTGGACGTAGGAACCGTGGCTAGCAGGCAGTGGATTTAGCCGTACGATGGACTTCCAAGTCCGTCGAATACACCAATGACAGACGAGGTGGTCCATCAGCCACCTCTTGCCACAGGAAACTTCATCAAATCAACAGCCCGCAAGCAACAAAGCGGCCAACAGCCGCCAGCGAATTGCCAACACACATCGAACCACGACACCGCCGCCGCTCCCGCCTCCCCTCTTCATTTTTCAATTTACAATTGTCAATTTAACTTTTTCAATCGGCCTTTCCTCGTTCCCAAAAATGGGATAGGCCTCCAGCCTGTCATCAGGTGCAAGGCCTCGCGCACCATCACGTTTCGCAAGCGAAACTCGCCAAGAGTTTTGTCCCGCGTTGGACAGACCACCAGTCTATCGAGGCGGCCGCACCAAGCTGGAAAGTTTGGCAGGAAGCTGGTGGCAGGAAGATAAAACGACGCACCGACGCGCATCTACAGCCACCCTCATTTTTCAATTTAACTCCTCGTTCCCAGGCTCCCGCCTGGGAACGCACTGCATCCCAGGCTCCCGCCTCCCTTCATCATTTTACAATTGTCAATTTAACTTTTCCAATCGGCCTTTCCTCGTTTCCTCGTTCCCAGGCTCCCGCCTGGGAACGCACTGCCCCCGAGGCTCCCGCCTCCCTCTTCAATTGTCAATTTAACTTTTTCAATTTGCCTGCCTTCTCCCGCGTCAAACGTTTTCCGCACTGACGGGATTGCAATGCAGCAGAACGGGAGCCGCACAAGACTCACAATCACGAAAGAAGCGATTGCCTTTTTTACGAAGCTTCGCCTTGCTGCCACAAACTTCGCATTTTTGCGGCACCGTCTTCTTAGCCTCGCAAGCCCGACAGCGGAGATAGTAGCCGTAGCGGCCATACAGAATCTCGACATCCGTCGACGGACAATCACCACACTTGAAACCCGATGGTGACGCTCCCCCGGCCTCGTCCGCCGCAATCTCCTGTTTAGCAGCGACCTCTTTTTTCTCCCTCACGGGCTTTTCCGCAGTCACCGCTTTCGCGGCAACTGCAGTCCGTGTGGGTCGTTTCGCTGTCACAGTGGCTTTGCATTGCTCCGTCAAAAACGCTTTGATCGATTCCATCTCAGCGTCAGTAAATGCGGCGACTTGATGTTCTTCGAGTTCTTTTGTTTTCTCCTTCCCGGCCGCCAGGAAATTGACCAACCCTTTGACTCCCTGAGTTTGCTGGTAGCGGTTCGTCTTTTCCACGATCTCTTTGACCACCCGCTCAGCCTTCATCAATTCAGGCGGGTTGGCTCCGTTCCGCTCAATCACTCCTTGATCCGAGATCGCCACAAATACGGTAAACCGTTCGTCACCGAAATAAGGCTGGACTTTTCCAAACAGTTTTTTCGGCCGCAGCGATTCTTTCGCATCATTCAGCAAATCCTGCAGCAACTGAGCCTGCAGTCGCCCCTGTTCGATCGGCGATCGCATCCCCGAGCGTCGCCCCCCTGATTTCCTGACGAATTCGAGATGCTCATTCACCTCGACGGTTCCCGTCACCGATTTGCTTTCGACGATCACGAAACCAAATCGATGTATCACCAGATGATCAATCTGTGCTCGCTCGCCATTTCGTTGATACATGACATCATTAAACACCATTACATCAGGCGACTCGGCAAAGGCACGCCGCAAGAAGAATGCCATCTGTTTTTCCGCTTCATATCCAGCTTTCCCCATTGCATCGGTGGGACGAGGAGATTCCTTTTCTTTTACGATCATCGGTGCTCTTGGATTAACAAATGAATGCAGCGGCCCCTGCCGCCGTTAGTTTCAAGACGTTTACGGTATTGGACGAGGCAACGAGTCCCCGCCCCTTTTGTAACGCCGTATTCTTGTTTTGGTAGCGGACAACGCAATGAGTCCCTGTTTCAAGTTCGATGCCATGGACTCAATGTCCCACCGCCACCCGACCAGAGAGACAGAACCACCCGCTTGCATCCGTACCACAGCCCAACCGTCAACCCGATGTTGACGGCGCGATCAAGCTGACAAATTCGCCGATCACTCTCAGATCGTCGGCCTGATCGGCAGACACTTGGATCGGAGCGTAATCCTTGTTGAGCGGCTGTAGCTCGATCGCAATATGTTCCCAGCCATCGTCAGAAACATGCTTGGTCGAGTGGTATCGTTTGATCGTGTACCGACCGCCTTCTTCGGGGTCGGTATGCGTGTTAACCTGGACGAGCAGCAGTTTTCCTTCTCGCGATCCCGCATCAATTGGGCGGAACAAACACCAAGCCCCTGTAGGTATCGTCGGCTCCATCGAATGCCCTGTAACGCGAGCGGCAAACATCCCTTCGGCTAGCCGCCCACTGGGAACTTCGATCCAGCCAATCGCCGCCGGTACTCCCTCAGGCCCCCACTCCCCGGCGGCAACCGTCAGGTCGTAAACCGGTGCGTGCGTCTTGTATTTTGCAGCCTTTGGTACCTCCGGAACGACAAAATCAGCCTCCAGCTCAATGGGCTCGACTGGATCGCTTTGAATCGCCCCATCGAATTGGCACGGCGCCACATGCCACTGTCCGTTTTGATTCGTAAATTGCACATGGAAATTGGTTCCCGGCAAACCTGCTTTTGGACCAAACCATTTTTGCAGCAGGTCGCCCAACTGGTTCTTCTTTTCGCCCGCGGGAGCCGCCACGTTGCACGCGACTTTGACAAACTTGAATTCCCATACTTCACCATTGGGGAGCAGCACGCTCGTCGGACCCATCGGCCGACGAGGCATCTTTGACTTTTCAGGCAAAAATAAGATCGGGCGGCCGCGGGTGTGAGAAACTTTGCCCTCGAAACTTAGATCCTGTCCCTCAGATGCAACCAAACGCCGACTGCGGGTGTATGCTGCCAGTCTCCAGTCGACCAGTTCTTCGCTCAACGATTCAAGCGTCGGCTTCAAGTGATCAGGACAATCTATCGTCGATTGAAACAGATCCTCTTTCATCGCGAACCAGACCGTTCCATTCTGTTTGTCTAACCAGCGATCGATTGGCCAATCGCCCCACCACTTCGCCCATTCTTCGTCCGTTGCTGATTCATGGTCGACCGCATGATTGGATCCCCGAAGATCCCGCTTCAGCACCTCGTGGCTTTGCATGAATCGCCGACACTTCTTGGCGAACTCGAACGATCCGACACCGGAGAACAGTTGGTCCGAATCCAGCAACACTCGTAACACCACCATCTTGTACGATTTATTCAGGTTGGTCGTTTCCACTGTCTTGAGCCAGTCCGCATAGAGAGCAACAACCTCTTCTTCCGCTTCGTTTAAATCGCCTTCGGCCTTGACGAACTCGAACCAACTTCCTTCACCAGCACAAATTGTCCGAGGCAAATAGCCCTGCCCATACACTTCCATTGGCGTTGGACGTCGCCCCAGTTCATCGCGAATCGCTCGGTAGCCTTCGATCGCGGCACTTTTGCCTTTGGGAAGAAATTTTTTGAGCATGTCCTTCGCGTCGAGCTCGACATCCAGCAAGCAACCTTCGGGAAGATCAACCTCTTTCCCCCCAAGCCAATCCTTCAGCGGTTTCCATTTATCACCGCCCGAACGCAGCGACAGCAGATGAACGATCCGTTGTGCAAAAATGCGGTGGTTGCCAACAAAGTCGATCACCAACAATCGCGATTTACCTTCACTGGCCCGCAGTCCACGGCCCAGTTGCTGTAGGAAAATGATCTTCGATTCGGTCGGCCTGAGCATTACGACTCGATCAACGGCCGGAATGTCCAGGCCCTCGTTGAACATGTCGACCACACACAGCGTCTGAAGCTCGCCACTGCGAAGCCGTTCCAGCGATTCTCCGCAGCTATCGCTACCCTCGCCCGAAAAGACCGCTGCCGATGAGACACCTTTCGCGATTAACCAATCGCGAGCAAACAGTGCATGACGCTTGGAACAACAAAATACGATCGTACGCTCGGCCGGATGCTCTTGCATCGACACCCACAGCTTATCCATACGCTCGCTGCGAGCAACACGCTGCTCCAGCTCCGCCACGTCAAAGCGGCCGTTTCGCCATGGGATTTGCCGAAAGTCGACGGTGTCCTTGATCCCCACGTAGTGGAACGGGACCAGCGAGTCTTCGGCAATGCCGTCGCCGATCGACGCGTGAAAAGCCAAGTTGTCGTCAAAGATCGTGGCCACATCGACGCCGTCGGTACGCTCCGGGGTCGCAGTCAAGCCAAGGGCAAAGTCGCAATCGAGTTTGGCGAGTACGCGGCGATAACTCGGTGCACTCGCATGATGCACTTCGTCCATGATCACATAATCGAAATGTTCTTTGGCAAGCCGCTGCAATCCTTCGGGGCGTGACAGTTTCTGAACCGAAGCAACCACCAGATCACCCGCTAGTTCGCTACGTTCACCGATGTACCACGCCGTCGAACCTTCGGCGAATCGATGGTCCAATAACCGGGAAAGCACCGCTTCGGTTTGTGCCAGAATATGAGCCCGGTGGGCAATCACGAGCACTCGAGGTCGTCGCCGGTTGGACTCGCCGAATTGGCAAGCGTCAAAGGCCGCCAACCATGTTTTCCCCATTCCGGTCGCCACGGCCACAAGAGCCCGCCGGTGGCCGGCGTCGCGAACACGCTGAAGTGCTTGCAGCGCCTCGACCTGCCAAGCACGAGGCGAAGGAAGCTCCAGCGTCTCAGGCGTTACCGGAACAAAATGCTCGCGGCGATATTCTTCCGCCGACTTCGCATAGTCGCCAACAAGATCCGGGGTCAGTGTCGAAGCAACGTCCCACAACAGATCGAATTGTTCGGTAAATTGGGCATGCGATGATTCCTGCGTGTTCGTAGTCGACAACAGATTCCACTCGACGCCAGTCAGTAGTGCCGGTTTCGAAAGATTGCTGCTTCCCACGGAGATGAAGTCGCGATACTCTTCGACAATCCGCCACGCCTTGGGGTGAAACGATGCCGGGTTGGACGGCAGCTTCGCCATTTCAATCAGCTTGACCGACAACCGCGGCGACGATGATTCTTCCGCCGAAAGCTCGCACCACCCCAGCAGCGTCCGCAGCGCTTTCGGGTCCGAGATAAACAGATAATCGCTGACCACGATCCGCACCGAGGCACCGTTGGCGATCGCTTCGAAGAGCCGCTCTTCAATCACCTCCAATCCGGAGGACTGGACAAACGACACCAGCACATCGACTGATTTTGCCCCCGCGATCCGCCAAGCCAAATGTTCCCAGAGCGGCGATTGCGGATGCCCCACACTCAAAAAGGAATCGGTCTTACCCGGATCCACCTGCGAATTTCCCGCTGATTCGATCAAATAGTTCGCTTTTTCGGGAATCACATGCCGAACGCCACCACGCGGATCGGCGACGTCACCTCGATAACGCGGGATCACATGGACATGAACATGATCCACCGTCTGTCCTGCCGCACTCCCCGCATTAAAGCCGACGTTATAGCCGTCTGGTTTGGGCCGCAGTGTCTCGTCAAGTTTCTGCTTGACGACGTTCACCAGCTCCATCAAGGCAGCCTGTTCCGCCGGCGTCGCATCAAACCAAGTTGCCACAAGCCGTTTGGTGACAACCAGCGAGTGCCCCGGAGCGACTGGGAACCCATCAAAGATGGCAAACGCCAGCTCATTGGAGGCAATCCAATCCTCCGGCGGAACGCAAAGAAACGGAGATTTCATCGACGAAGTCTATACGACCACAAAAAACAGGCGGGGATTCAATGGCGAGCTTTGACCAGATCATCCAAGATACAGCCGTATACAATGTTTGTCACCCGGGAATCCGGGATACAGGCCCAAGTCTTGCCGATGTCAAAAGCGGTGCGAGGACGGTGGTCGTTGATGTCAACTCGCCAAAACTTCGACCTTCTCAATGGCGCCGCTGAGTAAACAAGAACGAAATTTCCGTAAGAGACTCGTCCCGAACGCATCCGTCAAAGGATCGAATGAGAGCGTTGTGCCTTAGTATTCAGAGCTATAGAATTTAAATTCGATACCACGGATATTCACTCACTGAGCCAATAGATATGATTTGAAAGCCGCTCTTTTACACGATAGTAAATTGCGTCCTCGTACTGCTTTAATACTGAACTTCATTCACAATTTGGGTGATCAATTCTGTCTCGATTTACGAAGACCATGAGGAGACGCGATGGCAAACTTCGACGTGGCTGACTACAAGCTTAGCTCCATTTGCAATTGTGACATGGCCGCACGCTGCCGAAACTCATCACCTAGAATTTCTAACAGCTGATCCGCATCCAAGCACTGTAAGTCGTAGGTTTTTTCAAGCTGACGGATGCGTGTCGGGAAACGATGCATTAGATCGCCGGCACTTACCTTGTGTTGGGATACGATTCCTTTAGCGGGGCGATTACTTGAGCAGTCCCAATAAAGCCGGTCGAGCAATTCAAATAAGCAAGGAATGCGAGTCAAATACAGGCGTTTGAAGACTTCTGTCGTCAACTTGTCAAGAGTGACAAGCGATGAATCGAGGAACAGTCTGTTGTATTCCGGAGCAACCTGCTTGACCTGCCATGCAATAAATAGCAAGTGTCGGTAGAAATACCGCGATTCGTCGGGCATGTAGATGTACGTGTAATCGTTGCGGACTTTTCGATTGTTATCGCCATTTGGGCAGATCTGATCAAAATAGAACAGCGAAAGCCACGTCCAGATCCCAGCATCCTTCCTTAGCACATCTGGCGGTATCGGAGAAAGGAGCTCCTGAAAATAATCTGCGGCTTGGCGTCGCGATGAAAATTCTCGTGGCTCAACAATGATCTGTTCGGACGTCAACACGGTATGATCGTGACTCTCGAGCAAAACCGTTGGCACAGGTTCTTGGGGATTCTCACGACACGCTTCAAGAAATTTGCGAAACGCTTCGATACCGGCTTTATTAAACTGTCGTAGTCGCATTTGTTTAGTGTTCTCCATATCCCAACGCATATCCTGAGCTGGCGTACTTATTTTTCAGCTCGTGCAACTTGCAGAATTCCGCGACGACCATTTCCACCCATTCATCGATGAGTTCATCGCCATCAGTCGGTGCCGGCGGTTCTTCGTGATCAGGGTGAAGTTTTCGGCCAAAGGACAACCACAGAACCGGCCAACGGTCGTCGTGCTCGTCAGGTTCCGCCCGTCCATAATCGCGCGGTGGAGTACTTGTCGCATAACCTGCGGATAAATCAATGAAAAGAACACTGGATCGGAGCGGATGCTCTCGGAAAGACTTGGGACGTCCTGATTGACCAACAGGAAAACGTCGTGCTCGCGAAACTCCAATTTCCATAGTTCTTGCCCCAGCAGTGCGTGTTCGACTGGCAGGATTCCTTTCCGCCCACTGACGGTTTGCTTTCCTGTTGCGATCGGACGAATGTTGTCCGCAACGCCGAGCAATCGGCCGATCCGTTGGCTTGTATCAATAATCTTCAGAGAGAAGAACACGTTTTGTCCGTGAAGGTCGCTAAGCGGCAAACCGGCTGGCTGCTTGAGTTGCCCGACAGTCCCGCAGTCGAACCGCTGAACCAATGAAGAACCGGCACAGGTTGCTTCTAGGACAACAGTTCCATTCGAATCCCAATTATGACTTCCAAAATCGATATGAGCTGAAAACCGACGCGGATCTCCGTCTTCCACTTCGATCGTGACGCATTCTCTGGGAACTCGTTTTCGTCCCAACGAGTTAAATCGCTTGATCATGATGCTACCTCGTTTGCTGCGTTCGTCTGTTGCGACTCATCTTGAATTTCGTCGATCCGGACGATCAGGTCTCGATGTATATCAAATCCACTTGCATTCAAACTGAAGTCGTCTTTCTTGATTTTCATCTCGATCACGTTGCCCTCTTTCGCAGCCGCAGAAATTCCTTTTCCGCTGAGCTTGATCGGTCCATTCTTTGTACGGAAATCAAAGTCAAAATTGCTCCAGTGTTTCATCGGATTTCCGCTAGGCATATCATAGGCAACGGAAACACGAAGTGAAGCTCCGACTGGGGTTGGAAGCTGGCTGGAATCGCAGATTTGAAAGCCACCTTCTTTGCCGTGCATTCTGTACCATCGAGGTGAAGGCTCTGGCGGATTAAAGTCTCGTGTTCGTTCACCATCAGACTGGGGTTTTCGTTTTCTCTGTGGTGATTCGAGTTGCTCTATAGAGAAGAAGTCACTTAAAAGATCAAAGTCAGCCTTCTCGGGAGGTGGAGTCAGCAACTCGACAAGCGTGTCCACGATTTTGGCAAAAAACTTGACGCGTCCCTTCCAAGTCTTCCAGACTCGGTTCGGCCGTTCATCATTGGACGTGTCCCAGCTAACGTGGGATGGTCCCTCCGTGTCACCAAGCAATGATGCAAGCGGACCAGGATCAACGGTAACCAACGCGCGTGTTCCCCGCATGGACGGTTTGGAATTGAGCCGAGTAATCGTCATCCCTTCGCGCACGTAATACGCCTCATATCGGTCGTTCACCCCAGTGCGTTGCAGGTATACATTCAGCTCTCCAATTTCATGACCTCCAGCCTTCTTCAATAGAGCAGCCTGAACCCGGATAGCGATTAACTCTTCATCTGCAAAACTTTCTCGCAGTTTCTGAAGCGTCTCGGGGTCGAATGCTTCCTCGGTAATTGAAGGAATACGGGATTCGCCCAGCAGCTTGGTTGAGACCGCGTTCCTCGCTGTGTCGAAACATTTCTTTGCAAATTCGACTGGAGGTGGTGTGTTCAGCTTCTGTCTTGCCTTACCAGTCCAGCTGAGCTTCTTGCAAACCGATCCAATCGTTTGATCGTCAACTCGATACTCGTTGTGTCCTCCCGGCAGTCCATCGCCTGCGACCTCGACAACCAAGCGTTTTTGAACAACCGGCACGAAGAAGTTAACCGCAGCCAGTCGCAGAATGCTTTCCGCTTTTAACTCGTCTGCAACGTAGGGAACGACGACCGAAAGCCCCGGTTCGTTTTTCCGTGTCAAACTCCACTCCGAAGCGAATTCTGCGAGTGCCGTATCGTCATTAATTGGGAGCACGGTATCCGCATCGTTGCACCCTCCGCACCAATAGCCTTCTGCCGCATACTCCGTGCCCTGGTATCTATGAATTTTCAACACAGATTGGCCCATAAGAAGCTTCTGCCCATCCGCATGCCGCACGGTCATCCCGAGCATGCACCCAACACGGCTGGCAGCGCGGTAGACTGTTTTGCCAAGTCCCCATCGCCCCAAATCATCCCCCGTCTTGCCACTGCGACCGATATTTCGCCAGAACCAAAAAAAGTCTTCACCTTTCGTACCGTTCGGTGGATCGGTCGCACGATATGGATCACCGCCGAGTCCGCGAGTCCCAAAATCTTCGCAAACGAGGTACCCGTTTGGCAGAACCGGCACACCGCTGCCATCGAATTCGACGTCGCGATAGGTTAGTCCCGGCTGTAAGCGTGCAAAGTATTCCGCTAGACGTTTCTGACCTGGCAACATAGCGTGGGAGTGCAAAGCGAATCGAACGCGTACTGGCCCGTCCCCGGTCCCAGCATCCATCGAATTTTGAATGACTTCTCGGACCAACGCATCCGTTCCGGCATACTCTCCTTCCCCGGCATCTTCCGTCTTAAACAGCTCCGTCTCTTGCGGGTCACGGCGAACCGCAGCGCCCGACAGTTGTGCGAAAATCCACTGAGTCATTGATTCCTACCGAAGAAAAAGCAAGTTACAAATGTAATATCTTTTGGCGAGGGCTTCGAATAACGGCACTAAACCGAGCAAGGCATTACCGAACAACTAGAAGTTCAACATTGTGTTTTCTGAAAAAGCCCGTTGCAGTAGCAATTTCCCTAATAGTTCACGACGGTTCGGCTCGGACAACTTCGAGTCGTGACGGGATCCCTGCAAGACGAAGGGATAACGAGCCAATTTAGTTATTCAGCAGCTCAGTCGTTTTGAATTCAATTGCAGTTTTTGCAAAACCGGGTTCCAATATTTGGTCAGAAAAGACGCTGATGATGATCCGGGGGATCGAAATGCGAACTTATATTCATTCCTGATAGTCAAATTAAACGAGACGCAATCACATATTGGTTACTGGGAGCCGCTGCCCTATAGTCCGCATGACAGTGCTGATTGCAAAGCCATTCGCCCGAAGCACGTCAAGATTCATAGCTACGCTCACTCCAACGAACTAACAACCCCGATAGCCTTGCCCAAAAAGCCGCGTTGATTTGATTCGAGCTATTACTCTACAGGCCAGCGGAAGTATTCGATTATTACCGTTTCTTTGCTTCTCTCGATCGATTCCCCTATGCCGCATGGTCTTCCGACAATTCGACAAAGGGTTGATTCGCTCTTCACTTATGCGAAATTCGCCTATAGAAAACAACTCTGATTCAATGCACTGATGCGCTCTACGTAGATTACACGGACTCGGCACTAAGGTCGCCGTTCGAGCCAACCAAGTATGCTATATACTAGCACACTGCAAGACAGCGATGCAAAAAGCACCAAGAAACTCTCCTCTAAATCCGAGGAGCGAACTCCAGCAACGCGAACAAACGCTTGCGTACTGCGCGGACGCTATAGACTTGTACATCAGACATTCGACTGCCAATATTTTCTTTTGAGCAACGTCTTAAAAGGACCGTGGAGCACGGCATCAATCCCTGGAAACACGATTGTCCAACGCACCTGGTTACTAAAACGCAAGAATGCTCGATTTAACAGCGTAGTGCCGTATCCCTGCCGCTTTACTGCGAACAGTCCTGGAACATACGAACCGTTTGCTCGGAGATTTAACTGGCTTCAGCTATCGACTTGCTCTCTGTTCAGCTTCAGTGCAATCCACCGTCATAACGATCACGTAAAGTAGCGACGGTGATGGAAGTGTTCATTTTATCGAAGAAACACGCAGATTGCCGACGAACGACCGAGCAATTGAGCAGCGAAACGTATCTAGCACGGCATTGAGAATGAAAAGCCCGATGCGTGCAATTCGGGAACAACTTAGCATGCTCCCAAAAGTCAACCGAGTCGACGGAGCAAGATCGCGATTGTGGCACACGAGTACGACAAAATCATTAAAAAACTCGCGAAATTGCGAGTCGATCGCTCTAAAGGCGTCGCGCCTCACAAGCCGCTGTTGCTGCTGGTTGTGCTGGAACTTGCCAAGTCGGAGTTGCTGCAGGATCCGCTGTTGAAACTCACCCCAGACCTGGCGTTCCGCTTTTCGGTCTACTGGTCGATCGTGGCCCATCGCCGTTCGCAACCGCCTGATATCCGGCTGCCGTTTCATCACCTTGGCTCTTCCAAGATTTTGGCGGCCATTGACCGCCGAAGGGACACCGTCGAAACACCGCGATGCGACGGCGGCGATCCGGCTTTCGGATGATTTCTTCACGGCGCTGCAGTCAGATGCGTTTCGCCAAGCCGCCGGTTACACGCTGATATCCAATTACTTTGAGCACGCTGAGCAAATCGCCCTCTACGAATTGGCCGGAATCGAGCCGCCCGCCAACGCGGCCGAACTGGATACGCTGGCAGTCGAAGCAGACAGAGAAGCCCGCGCCGAGGGGCGTACCGCCCGCTTCCGCGTCGATGTCGTCGCGGCCTACTGTCACACTTGTGCGCTGACCGGTTACCGAATCACTACGACCACGGGGCACTCGATCGTGGACGCGACTCATATCCACCCGTTTGCCCGCTCGCGGAACGATGATCCGCAAAACGGGATCGCGCTCTGCAAAAACTCGCACTGGCTGTTCGATCTTGGGCTCTGGAGTGTCGATGATGACTACCGCGTGATCGTCGCCACTGAAGCCTTCGATGAAGATTTTTCCACGCCAGCACAAACGTCACTGGCGTCGATGGCCGGCAAACGACTGATCCTGCCGCGGGACCCGCGGCTGTGGCCGGCGATGAAACATCTCGCTTGGCATCGGCGGAAGTGTTTTGTCGGGTAGGTGACGGATTGATGCGAGGCAGGGGAGACGAGATGCAGGGGATAAAGGATTGAAAAAGTTAAATTGACAATTGTAAATTGAAAAATGAGGTGGCTGTAGATACGCATCGGTGAGTCATCCCATGTTCTTACCTCCATCTTCCTACCAAAATCCTCCAGCAGGGTGCAGC
>NZ_ANOG01000151.1 GCF_000346295.1 Rhodopirellula maiorica SM1
CTCGCCCCTTGGTTCCAACACCGCAGGTTGATTGTTGACTCTGACGGTCCAGCGGTTCGCCATCGCGGCGGAAAAATCGGAGGCGTCGTTTTTCGATGCGGCCGAATCCGACACGTCACCGGAACTCGCTTCGGACGATTCATCCGAATCGGCTAAGTCTTCCGACGTGGCGACCGGCAACAGATCTCGAGATGAAATTTGAATGGGAAGCCGGCCTTCCAAATCCAAGCTTGAATTGACGATCCAATCAAGTGTGGTGTGTAAACTGCGTCCTTCGATTTCAATCGTGGCATCGCCTGCGAGTGAGATCGTGGGTGATTGTTGGACAACGTGCCCCACCAAGCTACCGGCAGCATCCGGAGGAATGATGCGGTAATTTGAACGCGGCGTTTCCACCGGCGAAGCACTCTCGGAATTGATCACCCGATCGACATTTTGTGAATCTTGCAGATCGACGACAAAGGACAATCGGCCTTGATTGGCCACCGCGACGGTTGCCGACTGCACCAACATGGTGTCTTCGATATCGGTAATTCGCGGCAGCAGAAAAGTGATCCCTGCATCGCCGTCATCCAGCACTGCCGAATCACGCAGCGGCGAGTCTTTTTCGGCGCTGATCGGCAAGTCGTGCTCAGCCACGATGCGAATCGGTGATGGATCGCCACTGGAAACCGATTCAAGATAGATTTCGTGCAGATTCCCGTTCAGCCCCGATTCAATTTGTTCGGAAGTCTCTTCGTTTTCAATCGAACGTAATCGCCATGATCCCATGTCGATTTTCAGTAGCGTTCCCTCGGCTGCGCGACCGCTGGAAAGAATGCGGTATTTGATGCGAGCGATCGAATCGTGAAGCGAGATTTCGGACTCGGTCGACAACCTCAATTGGCGGCGGGTGGTCGCTAACCAGATCGGCAAGTCAAACGTGGCACGATCGTAACGAAATAAATAAGAGCGTCCGGTTTCTTCGGTTGGTTGAGCCAAGATGCTTTGCACCCAGGGACGCGATCGCCATCGCAGTCGATAATCGTCGCCGGTTGAAATCTGGATCTCGCCCCGTTGCCGAAGAGCTCCGATGACTTCGGGGGCGCGAAAGACCAGCGGCGTGGATGCGTTCGGATCACTGGCGGAAAACTGAATGTCAAGATTTAAATCAATCCGCTGCTGACGCTCGGTTTCCGGAATCACAATATCAAGCAACGTGCCTTCGCCGTTGGTTGAGGGGCTGGTCGGGGATACCGGGCTAGTGATTTCAACCGATTGACCGTTTGACCCCAGCGTCGGTGTATCTAATAAAACGGCATTCTCAGGCAGTCTCAGCTTCAATGCGTTGATCGTTCCTCGCACGCTGCGGATAATCATTTGGCACGATGCAATCGGTTGGTCTTGTGGGGTGTCCCACTGAACGACAATTCGGCTGTTGTCGATTTCCAACAACGGAGATCCATCCGACGCGCGATCACGTTTTCCCCATCGCAAAGTGAATACACCGCCGCCGCTTTCGATGACAAATTCGGCGAAATTGGCAGCCGAACGCTGAGTTTGCAACACCTCGTCACCGCGTCCGACGATCTCGCCGGTAAACTGTTCGTCATCCGTCGTGATCCGTACCATCGATGGCACATCCGGCAGTTGGAATTGCAGCGAGTGGTTGGGCCCCGGCTCGACTCGAGCGGCGACGTTCATCGTGATCACCGCCTCACGACGTTGATTGGTCTTAACCATTAACACATGCCCGGAATCGTTGCCCGAAACCGTCATGCGATATTCGTCGAGTCCGCTGACGTCCGGCGGTCCCAACAAAAAGAAGTTTCGCATCCGCAGCGGAATCGCCACCATCCGCCCCGCAGTCGAATCGATCGTCAAGCGAATCACGATCTTCAATTCCGCTCGGCCTGGCGAAGCAGCGCCGGTAATCCCTTGCGATGCCGCCCCGGTGATCTCGAGCGATTGAAAATCAAACACTTGGCTGCGTGAATCAACGCCGGCTTCTAAATTTTGCAGTCGCTCGATTTCTTCGAACGTTGTCCCCGGCATCAAAACAGGGACGCCCGATTGGTCAAGGAACAAGAATCCTTTGACTCGCAGCTGACTGCCGCCGCTGGCCGAATCCGTGTCGCTAGAAGACTGCAGGATACTGCGAGGTGGCTCAGAACCGGGCCCTTGGGCATTCGTTTCCTTGCTGAGGGCAAACCCAATGACCAAAATCCCAAGCACCGCAATGCGTCCAAAGCTCCATCGCGGCACGACGTTGTTGCGGAATACCGAATCGTAGCGGATGCTCGTGTCCTCGATCTTCACTCCTTCCCGACGAACATCGGATCGGCGCGTTGCCGAAACGCAACACGCGCAAACGAAGCCGTTTAGAAGTGGAATCGGTGGCATCACAGAGAAGTGCAAGACAAGAGGGTTGCCGGGAACGATTGAAGAATAGGAAACTGGGGACCTCTGCAGCACTGAAGCCACGCGAAAATCTCCAAAACGAAACGAGGGGGGAAGCACCGCATGCTTTAGTCTCGACCGTTATACCCTATAGTCTACGCAAGCTCCGTAACCGGCAAAAGGAATTGGGCCTGCGTTCCTTCGCATATTAGCGTTGAAAAGGTGAAAACAGCGCACAATGCCACTAATCGCTGCAACCACACCCCTCTGCACGAGGGCGTGATGCACCCAACAGGATATTTCCCTTTGAGCCTTCCTTCGATTTCTGTTTTCGTCTTTCCGAACGGACAATAACGTGTCTGAAGCCCTGCAAAAAGCCTCGCTGTCGTCCGTAACTCTAGCCCCAGCCGCGCTTTCGGAGATCACCAGCATCCTCTCAAAGCACGCCGTCAAACGCGTATTTCTTGTGGTTGATCCCGTGGCCTCGGCCGCCAGCGGAGCGGATACCGTGCTGGCGGACGCACTGAATCATTGTGAAGTCACCCCGTTTTCAAAATTTCAACTGAATCCAAAATTAGAGGACGTGCAGCGGGGAATTGCGTTATTTCGCGACAATGATCCTGAGATGGTGATTGCTTTGGGCGGCGGAACGGCAATTGATCTCGCAAAAATGATCGGAACGCTGGCGGTCCAATCCAACGACGCACGCGCGATTGTGCTCGGGCACAACCAAATTCAGTGCGATGGACCGCCGTTGGTCGCGGTTCCCACAACGGCGGGCACCGGCAGCGAGGCGACTCATTTTGCCGTGGTGTATGTCGACGGCGACAAATACTCCCTCGCGGATCCGACGCTGTTGCCCGATTACGCACTGGTCGATCCATTGCTAACGCACAGCCTGCCTGCGCGAATTACTGCAGCCACCGGACTCGACGCGTTCTGCCAAGCGATCGAATCACTCTGGGCCGTCGGAGCCACCGAAGAATCGTGCGAGTATGCGACACAAGCTGCGCTGCTTTCCATCGGCCATCTGGTTTCATCCGTCCAAAATCCAACACCCGAATCCCGTATGGCAATGTGCCAAGCATCCCACTTGGCCGGCAAAGCAATCGACATCAGCAAGACGACGGCGTCCCACGCGTTGTCGTACCCACTAACGTCGCTGCACGGTCTCCCTCATGGCATCGCCGTTGCGTTGACACTCGCACCCATGTTGGGATTCAATTCCGAAGTGACGGCGCCGGATTGTGTCGATCCACGCGGTGTTGATTATGTGCGTCGGCGAATCTCAACCATTGTCGATCTGTTGGGCGCCACGGATGTGCCGTCGGCGTGCAAGAAAATTCGCTCCATTCTCAGCGATACTGGCTGTCCCGCTTCGCTCGTCGAAGCGGGCATCACACATCCGTCACAATGGGAACAAATCATTCGCGGTGTCAACGCCGAGCGAATGTCCAATAATCCCCGACGCACTACCTCCGACTCGCTGCTCCGTTTGCTGAGTGAATCGAACGACGATCAATAATGCGATGAACCACTACGTTCATTAAAAGGGGGCGGCGACCGCCGTGCGAATTCGTTGACTCGCAAAAATAAACTCGCAATCTTCATCCGATGCACACACGATTCGCATCCGTCGTCGACGATCATCCCGCTCATGAACACCCACCCAGCAAAAATCCGCCTGGTCATCTTCGACTGGGCCGGCACCACCGTTGATTTCGGATCGCGTGCTCCCGCCGCGGCATTTACCGACGTGTTTAAAGCACGAAATGTCTCGGTCACGAACGAACAGGCCTGTGCACCGATGGGGCTAAACAAGCGAGACCATCTGGTTCAAATGCTGACGGCTCCGGAGATTGCGACTGCCTGGCATGACGTGCAAGGCCGCGAATGGACCGAAGACGACGTTGATGATTTGTATGAGGCGTTTATCCCCGTGCAATTGGCGGCGATCGATCAGCATGCCGACTTGGTACCGGGATTGCTCGATGTCGTGCACGAACTGAGAAAACGCAATATCAAGATCGGCGGTACGACAGGCTACTTTCGTGCCGCGGCCGACGCGGTGGCACAACGAGCCGCCCAAGCGGGTTTCACCCCCGACGCGAACGTTTGTTCCGATGATGTCACCGAAGGTCGACCTGCACCGCAAATGATCCATCGCGTGATGCAGCAACTAACGATCGAAACGCCCCAACACGTCCTTAAAATCGGCGATACCGTTGCGGACATCAAAGCAGGCTTGGCTGCGAACTGCTGGTCGATTGGCGTTTGTGACAGCAGTAGTTTGATGGGACTTTCTCAAACCGAGTACGCACAGTTGTCCGACCACGACCGATCACAGCGTCTGAGAGAAGCCGACCATGTTTTCCGTCACGCAGGTGCCCATGCGGTGATCGACACGATCACCGAATTGCCATCGCTGATTGATCAAATCAATCGCTGTGAAAACGTGCAGCCACATGTGCTGGTGTGAACAAGACGCGGCAAATGCGATACCATTGACGACGCACCGATCGACCGACGAAACTAGGCTGCAAAAGTGGCAATACCAGGTTCAACGGACGCTCGGGCGTGGCGATGGCAAAACAAGAACGAGATCGAGAAGACTTGCTGCGTGACGGTCGTCAAATGGCGATTCGCGGCGAAACAACCATCAACGGCACGGTCGTCACCATCGGTTTCCGCGGCGCTGGTCAGTTGAGTCTGTATTGTGGTGCTGACCCCGTGTTCCAATTCAATGCGGACCAGCAACTTCGCCGCGTGTTTTTCAAAGAAATCCGCTACGCCGCCGATGCGGGGCGTCTGATCCGTTTGCATCGAGTTTCTCGTGGCGGCAAAGTTCAATTCGATTCGGAACCGCTGTCCGAAAACGACCATGCCGCCCTTCTCGACTCGCTCGGCCAATGGATCCGCGATTTGCGTTTGATCGTAACGAATAAGCGGGCCGAGTGGAGAGTCGCGGATCAGCAAGATGTGGCTTTTTTCTCGCAGTTGACGCGGTGGATCGACGCATTGCCGCAACCGATCGAAATCGCCGATTCGCCTGGCCTTTAGCCGGACTTGCTTGTTTTTTGCTGCGATAGTCAACTACACTGATTCGCACACCGATTTGGCGGCCCCTCTCGGGCAGCCAGGTGCTCTACCGTCCGCTTCCCCTCGATTTTCACCGAGTACGCCATGATCACCACTCGCTTCGCTGCGTTTTTGTGCCTCATCTTTGTCTCCGCCTATTCGCTCGCGGCGGATCGACTTGTCTTTGAACCCGCGGCGGGCACCGCGAATGGTCGCCATATCGTGTTGATCTCGGGCGACGAAGAATATCGCACCGAAGAATCGTGCCCCATGCTCGGAAAAATCCTCAGCCAACGACACGGTTTTAAATGTACCGTACTGTTTGCGATCGATAAGGAAACCGGCGTTATTAACCCAAACGATAATTCCAACATCCCAGGACTGGAAACTCTGGCCGATGCCGATTTGATGATCATTGGAACGCGGTGGCGTGTGCTTCCAGACGAACAGATGGCACCGATCTTGGATTATCTGAACGCAGGGAAACCTCTGATTGGGTTTCGCACCTCGACCCACGCGTTCAAGAGCGGCAAGTATGGCGGTTACAACTGGGCCAATTTTGGAATCAACGTGATTGGCGAAAACTGGCACAGCCATCACGGGCAGCACAAGGTTCAAGGCGGACGTGCCGTGGTCGTCCCAGAAAACGCTGACCATCCCGTTCTGAACTCCGTCTCGGACATCTATACCGCATCGGATATCTATGGTGTCGTGCATTTGGATCAGGAAGCGGCAACGGTATTGCTACGTGGTGCGGTGATCGAAGCGTTGGATCCTGACGCCCCCATCGTCGAAGGCCCGATCAACGATCCCATGATGCCGTTGGCATGGCTAAAGAGTTACACATCGCCATCGGGTGAAACCGAAGGCAAGGTGTTTGCAACGACCGCCGGTGCCGCAGTCGATCTACTGAGCGAGGACCTGCGTCGATTGTTCGTCAACGCCGCCTATTTTCTGACCGACCAAGAGGTTCCTGAAAAGGCCGACGTCCGTTTTGTCGATCCGTACGATCCTTCGTTCTATGGATTTCAGCCCGCCGACTATTTCATGCAACGTGGGCTGAAACCCGAAGACTTTGAACTTGGCAAATCCGCCAAATCGCTCAAGTAAATGGATCGCCTAACGCATCCCCTAGATGCTCATGCAGCCACGGTAACGTTCACGACTCAGACGTTCTCTGAAACGGTTGAGTCGTGACGTCCCCCCTTTAACGAGGCAGACGCTGAAAGCAGGCCGCCAGTCAAGCAGACAGCCAGTCAAGCAGGCAGGAGTCCTTCGGTTTGTTCACCGTTTCAGCCAACACTGCTTACTCGTCCGCACCAACAACGGGTCGCGAATACCGCATCGGCGGACGCCTTGGGTAATTGGACATTGCTTAAAACGAGTGTGAACGGCGCCGGTTGCATCAATCCGGGATGATCCGCCGTATTGGTCCCGTCTACAGAATCGCCCGCTGGTAGACGCAACAACTTCGAGACGTCAGCACCAGGGCAAATGTTCCGGTGAACGTCTTCGTGTGTTTGGGTGTCACAGCGATGTCGGCACGCTCGCGGCAGAAAAGGGAAGATTCCAGGCCCCAGTTGATAAAAGCCGAGCGGTCTGGCCCTCATCCCCTCTACCTGGACCGAGTTCGAGAGTATCGTTCGCATACGCTCGCCCCCATCCATCCATTTTTGAGCTCCGATTTGAATTCGCCCGCAAATACAACCGCCCCATCGCCGCTGGATTTGCGTTTCGGGTTCTTCTGTGCCGTCGCTGCGCACACCTTGTGGGGGCTGTTCCCGATTTATTGGCGACAACTCGGCAACGTCGACGCCACCGAGTTGGTATGGCATCGAATCTTGTGGTCATTCCTGATGCTGTGCATCATCCTGCCGCTGGTGCTTCGCAAGGGAAACTTGGGAGGTTATCAAGCGTTTGCAACTGCCGTTCGATCCCCCAAGGTTTGGGCGATCTATTCGCTTGCAGCGGTGATGATTGCGATTAATTGGTTGGCGTTCCTGTGGGCGGTCAAGAACAATCGCGTGCTCGAAGCGTCGCTGGGTTATTACATCAATCCGCTGATGAATGTGATGTTAGGGGTGATTGTTCTGGGTGAGAAACTCGGGCGAACCCAGTGGATTGCGGTCGCGGTGGCCGCCGTAGGGGTTTTGGTAATGTCGATCGCAGGCGGCCACGTTCCCTGGGTTTCCCTGGCGATGGCGAGTTCATTCGCCTTGTATGGACTGATTAAAAAGAAGACGCATCTGCCTGCGATCGTTGGATTGTGGTTCGAGATGGCGGTCTTGTTTTTGCCCGCGGCTTACATCATTGCATCCGGAACGTTATCAGGCGACAGTTCCGTCGTCGGATCCAGCTTGACAGTAAAGATGATGTTGGTCGGCGGCGGGTTGGTCACCATCACCCCGTTGATGCTGTTCGCGGCGGCCGTTCGGCGAGTGAATTTGTCGACGATCGGGATTCTGCAATACATCGGCCCTACGCTGCAATTTATTGTCGGTGCTTTCGTTTTTGGCGAACCGCTCGACACATGGCGAATCCTCGGTTTCGGATTTGTCTGGTTCGGACTGGTCATCTTCTTGGTCAGCCCAACATTGCGATTGCGGTTGGCCAGCAAGCAGGTTTCACTGAGCCGCAATTAATCATCAAGTTTGCGGATTTATTGAGCTGCGACGCGTCAGCGGCCGTCCGGCTTAGGGTGACTCTAACAACTCGCATTCGTTCTTTTTTAAGGCCGGAGGCCGACACATATACACAGTCATTGTGTCGGCCTCCGGCCTTTGCAGCTCATTCGCTACATCCCGTGGCCTTACGGCCACGGCAGAGGATGTATCGGCCTCTGGCCTAAGCCGGACGTTCTCGTCAGCGGTCGGGTCTCACGCACGACCCGGTGCCTCACGGCCCACGGCTCACCGCTGCGATTTGAAGCCGGATTAAATCAACAAATCGTCAAAGGCTATCGCTGTGTTTGATCTTGCATAATCGTTGATTCCAACAGCACACCAACAGCGAATCGGCAAACGAATTCGCCTTTGAATTCTCGCATTTGCAACAATTTGCCGTACTTGATTGGCATCTCCGCGAACTCCGCCATTTCGTGCATCACCGCTGTCGAACGTACCAACGGTGCTTCTCATGCGATCGATTCCTTTTGAAATCCGCTGACGTTTTCACGTCGGTTACGACGATTGGATTGTTATTCGCCAAGGTTGGTCCCGTTTGTCGAACACCAACCGATCCCTGTCGCTTCGTCCCTCTAATCCATGTCACTCGTGTCACGCCGACCTCCCGATTTGAAACGCGGTGGCACGAGACAGCTAAGGCTTTGATTGTCATGACAAGATATCGCCACCGCTACTTCTTATTCGGTTTACTACTTGTGTTGTTCGGTGTTCAGTTCCGCATGGTCGATTCGTTTGTCCTGAATGAATCCACCACGCGTACGTTGGCCCGATTCAGCGAAACGACGACCGCGAATAACTCGACGACACTTGATTCGATCTTGTTGCGGGTTCATCCGAAACCGATGAAACGCGTTCAACCACCTCGTTGGTTGGGGCTATCCATGATTGCGTTCGGCGCCGTGATTACGCTTCACGCGTTTGCGATGCCAAAAGAGAATTGAATTCACACAGCGGATTCAAATTTGCAGATTCCACCGACCTGATGCGATTTGCCCCGTTCGTTCCCGGCCAGCATGGAAGCCGATATCCGAGGAACTGTTTCATCCCCTGAAACCGTTACCACTGCGATACACTGTCATGCTGTTACTACCGCTATTGCTGTTGTGGGCCCGTACGCCAATGTATTTCTCGCGATATCTGATGGCATGCCTGATCCCGACCACAACGCTGATAGCGGTATTGACTCCGTTGTTCGTTGGCACGCTTGATGGCAGCGTTTTGGCTGCGGATCGCTTTGGCGACGATACCGAACAGCACTCAGCAGCAGGTCAAAGTCGCAGCGACTTCGATAGCCCTGATTCCCGCAGTCCCGTGCTGACGCATCACAATTCGCTGCGTCATCAATTGCGCGAAGGGACCGTGATTCCACAGATCACAGGCCAAATCTCGATGTCCGGTCGCCGTTGGCTGTTCACCCCAAGCGATCAGAACGGTGGCGAAACTCAATCACCCGACAACCGTTTGCGAAAAACCGAGACACATCTCCGTGAATCGGTTGAAAACAACGCTATTTCTCGTGTGTTTACCACGTCGATTGAAACGTACGAGCAAGAGACTAAGACGCTTCAACCCTCCAAGCAGTCCAAGTCACTTGAAATCGTTGAGAACCTCGTCTTGCAGCGGGTCGTCAACGCAATTCGCGCCGACGCCAACGACAGCCAATGGACGATCACCGCACGCGTCACCGAGTTCTTTGACGAAAACCGTCTG
>NZ_ANOG01000152.1 GCF_000346295.1 Rhodopirellula maiorica SM1
ATTGTTGGCGGTAACGTCAACCGTGCCGACGAATCGTTCCCTGATATCTATAACGACTTGTTGTTTGACGAAGGTGAAATCTCGTTTGCCGACACCGTCGTTAGCTACACCGCCGGAGCAAATGTTTCAGCTGGCTTTGACAACCCAGCACGAGCACTCGGGGCTCCCGATGTGGTCGGCCGCGGGCTCGAGCCTACCGTGGGCGATTTCACCACATCGCTTGGACGTCGCGGCGTCTTGACGGTCGGCTTTACCGACAACTACTTGACCGGCAGCGGCGACGCGCGACCGGACTTGGTGATCTTTGAAACCGGTTCGATTGAAGGGGTTTCGGTTGAGATCAGCCGCGATGGCGTCAACTTTATCAATGTCGGCGTCGTCGCAGGCATCGATGCCACGATCGACCTTGACGCGTTCGGTTTCAATGCACAAGACCGCTTCGGGTTTGTGCGGTTGACCGACCTTGGACAAGGCACATCGACCACCGGTGCGGTCGGAGCCGACATCGATGCGGTGGGTG
>NZ_ANOG01000153.1 GCF_000346295.1 Rhodopirellula maiorica SM1
GATGGCGACGAGGTAATGACTCAGATCGCTAACGCATAGGAATCGAACCTACCGATCGTGTTGCCACGATCCCCAGACTCACTGGACGCAATCATTGGTGGATGGATTCCAAGCCGGCAGTCGCCATGTGCTGAAAAGTCCAACGAAGTTGTTTGCCGAGAAAACCGCTCTTATCGACAGCAATGCCGTCGACAGTGGGCACACGACGACGATTCTCATGGAGATTCATCGACGCTCACGCTGCTTCCGGTCGCCCGGAAGCTCGATACCTTAGGGTCCTCATAGTTAGGATGTAATCCCAGCAGGCAGTTGAATTTGTGTTGTGACTGATCGGCGAGAAAACAGCTCAGATGTTTCACATTTCCAAGATGTAATCCGAACCAGCAGTCGATCCGTCAAGAAACGCCGGTGGGAGTCGAATCCACTTCGTCCGAGTTGCAGACGGATGCTTGGCCGTCTGGCTCCAGCGTCTTGTTGTTAATTAAGACTCGTTGCGGAGCTCCTGGTTCGCAGCATTTTCAACGCGTCCCAACTAGGCCGCAGTTTTAAATCCTATCGATCATGGGTTGTTCAGCACGTAGAGGTTCCCGGGTGGCTCCGTCAGCGGCACAGATTGATCGACGCACGTGATTCGGCAATACTGGAATGCTACAGCATCGCCGTAGGAATGCTTTCTTTCTCTAATCGAAGCACCTAACATGAAATACCCTGTCTTCACACTCGGCTTGGTCTTCGTTGCAGTTTCCGTCAACTCATCGCTGGGCGAAGACTATGTATTTGAAGGGCGTGGGATCCTCAACCCCAAAGATCAAGTTCACGCGTCCAACGAGGGCTACTGGCAGGTCTTGTATTCACCGTTCGGTGCCAATACGAGTCGACTCTATGAATGTAAATTGATAGACACGCTCTGTGATTATCCCGTTCCTGGTTTCGGTCGAATTGTTATCGAAGAGGAGTATGGGCCCAAGGTCGACGGCAAGCCAATTCGTTTTGCGATTTTCAGAGACTACATTTATCGACTTGAGTACTCGAACATCATCGGCGAATACAACGCACAACTATTCGCAGTTGGTCGGCTTCAGGGCGCGTTTCCGACACGTAACGTTCCGGCATCGACAGTACAGGTTGTGTCGGCCGCTGTCGACGACGATGACTTTTCGACGATTGATGTCTTAGGTGATTGGGAGCGACACGCAGAAGAAGGCTATTCGGACTATTGGGACTTTTCAGGATCTCGCTTCGAACAGAAGCTTGAGATTAAACCAACTCCTCAACCAGATTCGAGTGCGTCTAGGCAGAAAAAAGAAGAACAGAAAAGGGAATTTCACGAATGGATCGAGAAAAATCGGAAGGCACGCGAAAAGCAGACACAGGAAGAAATGAGAAGATCCATTCGCAGTGCCGCAGAAAAGAAAACGGAACTTGAGCGGAAAAAACGCGAAAGACAGATTCGGGAAGCAAACCAAAACAAGGCCGCTCGCGAAAAGGCCCTTCGAAAGATGAGGGAAGAATTTGAGCGAAAGGAAAGACAAAAACGGGCGTTTCTTGCAAAAGAGTCCGCACTTCGAAATTTCCTGAATAAAACCAGATACAGCCTTGATGCCAGTAGCAGGGCCAAGTCAAAAGAACTGCACGTCGCTGAAGCAAAACGTCTAGTTCAAAGCAAGGATTACGACGCAAATGGAAGCACAACCCGTTGCAATCAATTCCTCGCTCAACTTTCTAGCGTAGTCCTTGCCCGGAAGCCGTCTGAACTCTTCGATTCCAATGGAAATCCACATACTGCTAACGCTCAGTTCATGAACTTAGTTGCAGCATCTGATCCTGCGAGGCGGGGTTCGAAAGGCCCTTTTAGCGTCTTCGATTTGATGTCCACGAATGAGTTTCAGGCAATTACGATTGAGAAAAATCCAAAGCGGCGATACGGAACGTTGTTTCGAGTCATTCAGCGAATGTCTGACCAGGGACTATTTGTGGTAGCAGCGTCGTATAACGCGGATGGGCACGGCCACGTCGCGACGATTGCACCTCATCTACCATTTATGGAATCGGGTAAATATGGAGGTGCGGTGCCGATGGTGATCCAAGCAGGACGTACAACAGGGGTGGGGATTAAATTTAGCGACAGCTTCTCGGCAAGCAAAGTTAAGTGGGACCGAATTATGTCAAACGACATCACAGCACTTCGTGCTTTAAATCCTGGATTTTTTGTTTACCTCAAGTGAATGCCAGGAATCGAACCTGGTCTACGACCTTCGCAAAGTCGCGTGCTGTCCAGCACACTCCGAGAACATTTTTGAAAGTGAGCTTCGCGATGAAGCCGAGT
>NZ_ANOG01000154.1 GCF_000346295.1 Rhodopirellula maiorica SM1
CGCGGCGCGACCGAGCGAAGCGATTTCTCGCAGCAGTTTCATGCTGGTCGACAGTTTCGCGTCAATGCGTTTGTCATCCGCGACCGGGTAATCACACAGGTGGACACTTTTTCGCACGCGATTGCCAAACGGTTCGGCCAAGCTTTGCCAAAGTGTTTCGGACAAGAACGGTACAAACGGAGCGACGATCTTGGTGATTTGCAGCAGCGATTCGTACAGAGTCCAGTACGCATCGTGCTTGTCTTGCGAGTCCTTGTCGCTGGCCCAGAATCGGTCGCGACTACGGCGAACGTACCAGTTGCTCAATCCATCGACAAACGACGTGATCGCTTGACAAGCATTGTAGTTATCAAGCACATCCATGCGGTCGACCACGATTTCGTTCGTGCGATTCAGTTCGGACATGATCCAGCGATCAATTTCACTTCGCTCGTTGATGTCGCGGTACGTCGGCGCCGACGCCAGGCTGGCCGACGTCAATTGATCGTCCGCGTCGGTTGCCGTGGTGGGATCAAATCCATCGATTTCGGCGTAGATGCTGAAGAAGCTAAACACGTTCCACAGTCGCAGCAAGAATTCGGGGATCGAATCCTTGATCGATTGTTCACGATAGCGGATGGCGGTCCATGGCGGTTGCCCGGCAAAGAAGAACCAACGCAGTGCGTCGGCGCCATACTTGTCAAAAATCTCGTTGGGCTCGCGATAGTTCCGTAAGCTCTTGCTCATCTTGTTGCCGTCTTCGCCCAGCATCAGCCCCAGTACGATGCAGTTGCGATACGGATGCGGATACTCTTGGCCGGCCAACGGGTCCGAAAAGGTGTCGGACACTTTTTTCGCTTCCGCGTCGTCCTCTCGCTCGCTGATCGCAGCGCCTTCGCCAAACAGCATCGTGCTGATCGCCAATTGGCTGTAGAACCAACCACGAGTCTGGTCGAGGGCTTCGGAGATGAAATCGGCCGGGAATTGATCTTGGAACGATTCGTTGTTTTGGTGTGGCCAACCCCATTGGGCGAACGGCATCGCACCGCTGTCGTACCAACAATCGATCACCTCGGTGACTCGTTGCATCCGAGCCCCTTCGGCGAACGGCGAATCGTAGGTAACCGAGTCGATGTACGGCTTGTGGACTCGCAGATCATCGGCTAATTCGGGATTGGCCGCCTTGGCTTGTTCCCAAACCTCGGTTCCTTGCAGCCCCGGTTTTGCCAGGATTTCGTCGTAGCTGGCGACCGCTTCCATCTGTCCGGTTTCTTGGCAAACCCAGATCGGCAGTGGCGTGCCCCAGAAACGTTCTCGCGACAAAGCCCAGTCGACGTTGGATTCCAAAAAGTTGCCGAACCGTCCGTTTTGGATGTGTTCAGGTTGCCAACCGATTTGCGAATTGTTTTTCAGCATCAGGTCGCGGAACTTCGTCGTTCGCACGAACCAGCTGCGGCGTGGGTATTGGATCAGCGGATCTTCGCTCGCTCGCCAGCAGAACGGATAATCATGAAGGTATTGTTCCAATAGCAACAACTTACCCGCTTCGCGTAGCATTCGCGAAATTGGTTTGTCGGCATCCTTGACCCAAGTGCCTTTCATGTCCACAAAGTCGTCGGTGAACTTGCCGTCGGGACCGACAGCGCACAACAGCTCAGGCCGATCGGTTTCGACGAATCGTGCTTGCTCTTGCGTCAGAACTTCGTAGTCGACTTCGCCGAACGCCGGAGCTTGGTGAACGATACCGCTACCGGATTCGGTGGTCACGAAATCGGCCGCAACCACACGCCACATCAAGGCTTCGGATTCACCACTGGTGAGAGTGCCGGTCGCATCGCCGAGCGTTTTGTAATAGTTGTCAAACGGCGGAACGTAACGCTGGTCGACCAACGATTTGCCCGAGATCGTTTCCAGGACGGGAAGTTCGCGTTTCAGTTTTCCGGCGATCGTTTCAACTAGATCGGCAGCGATCACCAACTCCTGACCGGTTTCATCGTCGCGGACGACGGCATAGTCCAATTCGGTGTGGACCGCCGCGTACATATTGCTAGGCAGCGTCCACGGGGTCGTCGTCCAAACGACGAGCGAGCGTTTTGGATTGTCGACCAACGGGAACAATACATACACGCTGGGGTCGGCGACTTCGCGATAGCCTTGCCCGACTTCGCCCGAGGACAGCGCCGTGCCGCCTTGGGCCCACCACCACACGATCTTGTGTCCTTGGTACAACAGCCCGCGTTCGAACAGCGTTTTCAGACTCCACCAAACACTTTCGATGTAGCTTTGGTGGTAGGTGACGTAGGCCTTTTCCAGGTCGACCCAGAATCCGAGTCGGCGGGTCAGGTCTTGCCACTGCTGCATGTAGCGAAATACGCTCTGTTGGCATTTTTGGATGAAGGGTTCGACGCCGAACGCTTCGATCTCTTCCTTGCTGTGGATGCCGAGTTCCTTGCCCACCTCGACTTCAACCGGCAAACCGTGCGTGTCCCAGCCCGCTTTACGTTCGCAGCGATAGCCTCGCATCGTCTTGTAGCGAGGGAAAACGTCCTTGATCGAGCGAGTCAGGCAGTGGCCTGGGTGTGGCAGCCCGTTGGCCGTCGGAGGGCCTTCGTAGAAGACAAACGAATGGGCATCGGCACGCTGAGCCAACGATTTCTTGTAGATGTCGTGATCGTCCCAAAACTGCAAAACGTCGAGTTCAAGTTTTGGGAAATTGGGGCTGCTCGGTGGAGCGCGGAAAGGACTCACGGAAGCGGGCATCATCAATCGCTTTTAGACGCTAGGGCAAAGGTGTTCGGGGGTACGGCCTGTTTCAGATTTGGGCCGGACAACAACTAATCGGAAACCATATCCGATTTTTAGACACCTTTGCAGGACCTGTGTTCATAGAGAGGTCGCGTTTTCGACCCGCAGTAGAGCAAGCCAAGCAGCGTTTTTCGGCGTTTTTCAGCAATGCGACCGGGCGGCTTGCGGTGGGCTGTTGATAGTTAGGCGTTGACGAGATTTTTGTTGCGTGGGTTTGATTCCTTAGTCGCGAAGCGATGGCAGGCTATAGCCTGGGACGCAAGTCCCAGGAAAATGGAGCAAAAGCGCCGTGAGTCACGAAGTGACGGCAGGAGTTTTGCGGCATCACGCGGAAGTTATGCAACGAATTCATGCCGTCGCTTCGAGACTTTCGATCCCTACATGCCTATCACCCCCGGACTCGCGTCCGGGGCTAAAACCTGCCACCGCTTCGCGGTTCAGGCAGAAGAGCTGCGAAACTGAAAATCGCGACAAAACCAACAATTTTGCAGTCCGGGCGTTTACCCATGCGGCTTGCATATCGAGCGCAAAAGCCATCCAGCGACCCGCAGCGCGAACTGTTTTTACCCTAAAACCAGCGTGGATCGGCCTTGGATCTAGTCGTTTAGGTCTTCGTCGACGTCATCAAAATCGTCGAAATCTTCCAATTCGTCGTCGTCGCTGCCGTCGCCGCTACTGAGCCCAAACTCGGCACTGATTTCGTCTTCGATCTCAATCTCGTAGTCGTCTTCGAGTTCTTCTTCGAAATCGTCGTCAAAATCGTCGTCAAAATCGTCTTCGTCGATATCGTCGAATTCATCGACCTCGTCGTCTTCGTCCAGCCCATCGTTGAAGCCGTCGTCGCCCGTGCCGCCTCCTTCGGAATCGTCATCCGAGCCAAATCCCGAGTCCTCGTCACCATCGTCGTCGTCATCGTCGAGCAAGTCGTCATCATCGATCGACGTTGGCGATGGCAGAACCGTCCCCCCCGTCCATGCCGTCATGGTCGGTGGCGTCATTTGTCCCGAAAACGTGCCGCCTAAATGATCGCCCTCTCGCGAAATTGTTCGCGGGGAAATGGTCGATGACGCGGACGAGGGATCCAATTCGGATTGTTCGGAAGCGGTAGAAGCGATGGACATAAGTGATGAAAGGTCTCAGAAAATTCTTGTAGAAAGCCAGTTCGATAGCAAATTCTGGCGTGGATCGCCGTCAAGCGTAGCTACGCAAAGGACGGAGATGATTCACATGGGGTAGTCTGCGGTGCTTTGGGGGGCCAGGAAGACCTGCGTGAGTTTCTCGATCCAGCACAATTTGTCAACGCAGTCCTACCGGAACATCCGATTCAATCGGATCAGGTGGCAATCACTACCCGAATGGTCGAGTCCTCGCCAAGGGCAGTGCTATAGCCGACGTGAACCACATTTTGATACCTCACATCAAACCGACAAGGCGACTGGCAACATTCGAGCGAGGAATTCTTGCAGAAATTTTGATTTCACATGTTTTTCCCGTGTTTGAGCCAGCGTCGACGTCAATCCAACCTCACACAAAACACTCTTGATGGCGTCGCCAGAAGAAACACCGCGCTCGATGAACCAGTTTGTCGAGGGCGAGAAATCGCGGATGCTGCGTCGGAATCATCAATCGTGGCGGATTTAAATGGATGGAAATCCTATGAGAAACTTTGCTGTCGTATCGCTCCCATTGCTCGCAATCGGTTGTATCAGCGTTGTCGTGGGTTGCGCAGGCCGACAATACGGACACATTTTGGCGGCAAACGACAAGGATCTTGTCGGCAGTCACGCCGCAGGTGCCGCCACCTGGAACCCCTTGGTCGATGAATCGGTCGCCAAGTTGTTGGGGCGATGTCCTCCAGCGGTCCAGACCGTCTCGTTTGAATCCGCAAACGCAATGCAAATGGACGGGCAAATCGGATCCGCCCTGGCCTCCGGTCCCGCCACCGTTTGCTTTATCGGGATCGAGAACAAAAGTGCCGAAGAAATGGTCGATTTCAAAGATCAGCTGTACGAGCGGATCGATTCGCAAATCAATTCGGCGGAAACCTTTCGCTGTATCAGCCGGCGAATGGTCGACGCGGCCTTGGTCGAAACACGGCTCCGTCCCGACGCTCTGTTTCTGCCCGAAAACCGAGCCCAATTCGCTGCGGCGCTTGGACGCCAAGGGGCACCGGTTGATTACTTGCTGTATGCCACCATCACAAGCGGCACGACCGACCGCAACAAGACCACCCAGCGTGACTATTTGTTGACACTCGAAATGGTCAATCTGCACTCCGGTGACTTTTTGAAAGAGTCGGCGACGATTCGCAAAGGCTATTCGAAAACACGTGCCGGCAAGTGGTGGAACTTCGGTCTCGGTCAAGGCGATGGTTGATTCGATTTGTCAACGATTCAAACGCAACGGTGAGCCGTCGGCCGTCAGGCATCGGGTAGCGACCGATGCCGATACCCGGCCGCTGACGAGAACGTCCGGCTTAGGCCAGAGGCCGATACATCCTCGGCCGTGGCCGTAAGGCCACGGGATGTAGCGAATGAGCTGCAAAGGCCGGAGGCCGACACAATGACGGTGTAAATGTGTCGGCCTCCGGTCTTGGATTCGCTGCATTCCAAACCGGTGA
>NZ_ANOG01000155.1 GCF_000346295.1 Rhodopirellula maiorica SM1
CGGAAAACGCCTTGGGAGTGCTGTACCCCAGCCAAATCAACAAACAAATTGCGACGCAACGACCCAGTGCACTACGACCCAGTACACAACTGCCCCGTCCACGAAGATCGAAGATGCCGTAGTTTCGGTTTGGCAACAACGGCAGTTTCATGAGGGCGCAATGCATCCTGTGTGTGTAAACGGAAAATCGTTACAGCTTCTATCGGCGTTCATTGGCCTGCATAATTAGAAAACTCGGGGAAATCGGAATGCCTTTCCTAAATTAACGTGGGGGTTACTTTGGCTGATCCCTTAATTGCGGGTTAGAGTTGCTTGGTGAATTGGTAGCAATAGGCTCGCGTTTTCGGTTTGGCTAGGCAACTCGATGAAGGCTGCAAAAGAAAATAATGCATCGAATCGAAAATCACTGGCCCCCGGCCCGCTCTTGGCCCCCAACTCGCTCCTGGCACCCAACTCGCTCCTGGCACCCAGCCCGCTCCGCTCGGGTATTTCGCTGATTGAGATCACGATCGTGTTGGTCATCCTGGCGATCATGACGGCTGCTGCGGCGCCGCGGTGGGCCGATTCGTTGCAGCGCTACCGCGTTGCCAATACGGCGAACCGGATACTGGCTGATCTCAAGCGAGCACAATTGACCGCATTCCGGTCGAGCACCACCAAGACGGTCACCTTTGACGTCGATCGTGATCAATACTCGATCGCGGATGTAACGCCGCTTGAACGGCCGTCGGGAAACTACGTGATCGCTCTAGCAGAGCCACCTTACAAATCGTCGCTGATTTCGGTGTGGGGACGAACCGGGACTCAGACATTGACGTTTGATGGGTATGGGATTCCCAATCGAGGCGGCAACATTGTCATTGGATCAGGGCGTTTGCAAGTAACGATCACGGTCGACGCTGTCTCGGGAACGGCGGTGATTCAATGACGGTTTCTCATCCAAGTCTTACCTTGGCCGGCACCGCCGGTTGTTTGCGACGCGGCATGCTGCTGATGGAATTAGTTGTTGCGCTGTTGGTGTCCAGCATTATCATCGCGGGGCTCCACGCCAGCCTTGCGATTTCGGTTCGCAGTATCCCCGATTCCGATGGAAGCACCGCATCCGCACTGCGCGGAACTCGCATTGCGGATCAATTAGCGACCGAACTCGAGACCGCGGTCCATATCACCGAACGCTCCGCCACCACGATTGGGTTTACCGTACCGGACCGCGATGGCGATGGTTGGGACGAGCGAATTCGATACGCATGGACGGGGGTTCCGGGAGGACCATTGACGCGTCAATACAACGAGTCAACGCCGCTGACGATCGCCGAAGATGTTGATCAATTCAATCTGACTCCGAGCTTTGAAAGTGTCGCGGAGACCTATCCGAGTGTGGGAGTCGAAGACGCATCTGAATCGCTTTTGATCGATTACTCCGCAACCACGGATCCCGCTGACAACGAAATTAAATCCGATGACTGGGTGGGGCAACACTTTGCGCTGACGCTGCCTGCGGGAGCTTATGCGTGGCGTCCGACACGTGTGCAGGTGGTGGCACGGAAGGCTTCCTTCAGTTTTTTTTATCGCACGATTCGTGCTCAAATGCTCGATGCGACGATCAATCTGACTCCCAATGGCAGCTCCTATGAACAAAACACGATGTATGTGCTGCTGAGTGATTACGCATGGTACCAAGCCGAATTCGACAAACTGGATCCGCATGCGTCCGGCAGTGCTCTGTGCTTGGTGCTGGACCGCAACCAATCGAATTCCGGCGTTGATTTGCGAAGTACTCGTGCAGCGTCGGGGCTGCTAAAGTCTGGCAACGGCGGAACGACGTGGTCCTATGACAACGGAAAGTCCTTGGTTTCGCGGCTGTATGGCAAATTGATTCGCTCCGGCGGAACGCTTTCGATCAACAGCAACTATTTGACCTCGATGGGCGTTACGATGCGAATGAAACCCAATACGCCCAGCTTGAATTGGACGGTTGCGTGCCTAAATCATCCCGAGTTACTTTCGAATCAATGGGAAACCCATTTCAGCGAAGATCCGACGACGATCGATGTCAACGGTGACGCGACAGGCGACTGGATCGTCGACGACTCCGATGCGTTTGACACCGACTCGCTCGTCGACGGGGTTTGGCGGACCAACGGTACCCAATTGAACACGACGCCTGATTGTGATTTTGATACGCCGACCGTTGTGGATGTCAAATTCCAAAACACCACGGTCGGAGGTAACGGAGCGACGATCAAGATTAACGCCTTTCGATCCGAGGCGACGTGTGTTCCAGTGCTGGCCGCGTTGGCGAAACAGCCCGATGGCAGTCAAACGTTGACGTTGGCAACCAAGTCGTCCGATGCGGACACTCGAACCCTGATCAAAGTGCCGGGGTTACCGAATCAACCCGTGTTCTTGCATTTGATTCTTGATCCTGAAACCTCCAGTGTCAGTTTGAGTATTAACGAGGTCCAATACGGTACGTACGCATTGTCCGTTTTCGAATCAACCGACACGACTCGATCGGTATGTCTTGGGGCCGACGTGAGCGATGTCGAGTATTCGTATGCTCGCGTTCGTGTGATGGAGCCACAGCCATGACGCGAGTACGACCTTTTTGCCGTCACGACGACACGAGTCGCAGCGGTTTTGCGCTGCTGGATGCGGTGATTTCGGTAATGTTGGTTGGCATCTTGATGGTCGGAGCATTACAAACAATCGGAGCCTCGAAGCGACGCGAGATGGCAACGCTCGATCGTTTGCTCGGCCAACAATTGGCGGGCGCGATGATGAACGAGATTCTATTGCAAGCGTACCGCGAACCGGAGACGGGTGAAGCGTCAACGTTCGGCCCGGAATCAGGTGAATCCACCGACAATCGATCGCGGTTTGACGACGTCGATGACTTTCATGATTGGAGTGCATCGCCGCCTCAGGATCGCAGTGGTGAGACGATCAGCGGATTCGATCAATGGTCACGCGAAGTTCGCGTTGTTTGGGCGGATGCGGAAACGTTAAGCGAGACGACTGCCACCCACACAGGGCTAAAGAAAATTATTGTGAGCGTTTCTCAAAACGCCGAAGTCGTCAGTACCTTGGTCGGTTACCGCAGCATCGGCTGGGTGCAAACGATTCCCGCTCCTTCGGATGCCACCGGCAATCACGCACCGGTCGCCGTCGCAACGTCTCCGGATCTAAGCCGCGACGTGGGACAAATGGTCGAGTTCGATGGGGATGGATCGAGCGACCAAGACGACGACTATTTGTCTTACGTGTGGGACTTTGGTGACGGCAACAAAGGCAGCGGAATCAGCACGACTCATTTTTACAACGCCCCCGGAAACTATACCTGTACTTTAACTGTTTACGACGGTCGTGGCGGAGCCGCGTCGGCTGCGTTGACCGTCGTGATCGCACCTTGATGCGTTACCAGTGAATGGTCGTGTTTTAAAGTTGAGATCCTTGATATCGGAATTGGTTCACGTGAAATTCAGTCGTCTCGACGATCGCCGACGCGATGGAGCGATCTATGCGGTCGTTTTATTTTCGTCGCTGATTGTTGCCTCGATCGGATTGGCGTCGCTGCAATTGATGCGTCTACAGGGTCGCAGTGCCGATGAAAGTGATGATTTTATTGCCGCCCGCGTTTACGCTCGAGCCGCCATCGACATTGGCATGTTGCGGATTCGCAGCGATCCGTATTGGCGAACCCACCTTGGCAGCGGGGATTGGATCACGCAACAAACAATGGATCGCGGCACGTTTTCGCTTTCTGCGATCGACCCTGTCGATGGCGATGTCGCCGTTGGCGATAACCATCCGATCGTGCTGACGGGGACGGGACGCCAAGGAAATGCATTGTTTCAAACCTCGGTGCGTTTAGAGGTCGGGCCACAGACAGGATCTTGTTTGGAGGTGTCGATGATCAGCGGCGATGATATGGACATCAACGGCGCCACGCTGACCAGCGACCAAACCGTTTGTACCAACGAAAAAGTAAACGCCGTGGGTGGTTCCATCATCAACGCCAATGTCGAAGCCTACGACGACATCCATGGCGCCAGCTATACCAAAGCAACTCAACTGCGTTCGACGCGGCGGACCATGCCCGATCCACTTCATGTGCTGGACCATTACTTGTCCAATGGGACAACGATTGATTATTCATCGCTGCGAACATGGCCACAGTCCGAAATCTTGGCCAATACGACGTTTGAATCCGGCACCCAAAATTGGCAGCCAAGGGGTGACTGTACGTTGCAACGCAGTCTCATGCAAAAGAAGGATGGGATTTACTCGCTAAGCGTCACGGGGCGCGCGAACAACTATGCGGTAGCGGCGCAAGCGATTTCGTTAGACGATCTTCGCAGTGGTGACACGTACGATGTCTTGCTGAATGTGTTTCCGACCGCTAACGCTAAAGTGCGAGCGGTGTTGACGCTGGAAACGTCCCCCGCCAGTACTCGCTCGTTCATAACGCCAGTGACATCGCTTGACGGAAATGAATGGGGCAGTGTCGAGGGACGCTTCACGCCAATCTGGACGGGAACATTGACCAAGGCAACGCTATACTTGCAAATCGATGTCGCCAACGACTATTACATGGACAGCGTCAGTTTGCTCAATACAACTTATCCGTCCGGTTCGTTTGTGTTGGATGGATTGTTGACACCCAACCACAATCCATTTGGCAATTCGACCAACGCAAAAGGGATCTATCTGATCAACTGTGCCGGGAAGGATGTACGGGTAGGAAAGTCCCGGATTGTTGGCACATTGGTGTTTCTTAATCCCGGCCCCGACGCGATCATCGAAGGCCCCTTGGTGTGGGAACCCGCGGAACTGGACTACCCTGCGCTGTTGACCAACGACGATCTGCGGATTGGATTATCGTCGGCCGGATTCAATGAAACGAGTGTGGGCAGCAATCTAAATCCGCCGGACACGCCGTACCCGATGAATGGCGGAACCTCGAACACGTCGTTATCGACACCGACTCGTATCCTTCGGAAATCACGGGGCTGGTCTATTCCACGGCGG
>NZ_ANOG01000156.1 GCF_000346295.1 Rhodopirellula maiorica SM1
CTGGGGCGGTGATGCCCGGCCGCTTACGCGTCTCGGCTCATGGGGATGAGCCGTTTGCCGTGAGGCGTCGGGTTTGGCTTGCAGGTTGCAGTTGCGGGCGCCGAGACCCGGCCGCTGACGCGTCTCGGCTCAGGTTTTGGCGATCACGCTTGCCAATGGCGCATAAAAAAACGACGCGGGAGTTTTGCCCCCGCGTCGTTTGTATTTTGAATCATCGAGCTGAGCCGCGTTATCGCTTGCGGACTTCGAGGATGTACTTCATCAAGTCGTCGAACTCCTTGCGGCTTCGCAGTTGCCGCGTCAGATTCTCTGGCATGATCGATACCTTGGACTCAACCACCTCTTCGATGTCATCCTGCGCGATCTTGATCGGTTCAGGCTGGGCAAGGTTTTGCAACACCATTTCGTCATCGTTTTCCGATACACGGACGCCGGTATAGACGTTGCCTTCGACCGTTAACACGCTGACTTGCGCAAAATTCTTGTCGATCAACTTCGATGGACGCAAGATCGAATCAACCAGTTGCTCATCCGTCAACTTGGTCTCGATCTTGGCCAAATCGGGACCAAGTCGAGCGGCGCCCTTGGGAGGTTCGTGACAAGCGAAACAGGCCGCTCCCGATTCAAAGAACAACTTCTTGCCTCGTCGCACGTTGCCTTTGGACATGGCAACCTTTGCCAATTCGGCCGGTGACGCACTCAGCAGTTCCGCTTCCAAAGCTTCGTTGGAGAACTCTTTCATTTCTGAACTTGTCGATGCCAGCGACGCTTCGAGAGGATGCTCGGCAAGCAGTTCCTCGGGTTTAAAGAATGTGTCGCGGCCACTGGTCTGCTCGCGAATCTTCTTCACACTCGCGGCGCTGACAGGCGAGGATTGGTTGCCCCACGTGTTGCGGACAAAGGTCAATACGGCCGCTAATTCTTCGTCCTTCAACAGCGATCGGAACGCGGTCATCGGTGGCACGCCACGTGACGGGTCAAAGGTTTTTCCATTGACCGTGATTTTGCCCCACAAACCGTGCAGCGTCATTTTGATCAAACGCTCTTCGCTACCGTTCACCCAAGGGCTGCCGACTAGCGAAGGATAAACGTTCGCACTTCCTTGACCGTGTGTCAGGTGACATGTCGCACAGTGCGATTCACGTTGATAGACCTCGGCTCCTAACTTGTAGGCTTTTCGGTCGTCCCCTTTCAGGTGCTTTGGTGGGTTGAACTTGACAAATTCCGTTTCGGCAGCGGACGCGAAACCGCTGGCGCCCTTGGTGTCGACATTCTCCCAGAAATGCTTGACCGTCTTGGCTGCGACTACCGCGTGTTTGACATCCGAACTCAGCAGCATATCGAGCAGTGCTTCGTTTCGCACGCCGTGTTGTTGGTGCAACCACAGGGCTTCGAGAAGATGGTGGGCTTCGGTTTCATCATTGGGATCAAAGTCTTTGATCCACTGCTGTGTCGCGGCGATCACGGCGTCCGAGTCGCGAGCACTCAGTTCGACTCGGGTACGATGCCGCACGCCGTTGACCGGATGCTTGAGGTTTTCTAGCAGTGCGGTGATCGGTTGGCCGTCAATCGCGACAGGCTTTTGCAGCGGACGATCTTTCGCTGTCAAGCGAAAGATACGGCCATGCTGGTGGTCGCGATTGGGGTCACGGATGTTGTGCTGCATGTGGCCGATGATGGCGTTGTGCCAGTCGGAAACGTACAACGCACCGTCTTCGCCGACGACTGCATCGGTGGGACGGAAATTGCGATCATCGCTGTTCAGCAACTCAAGTCCCGGCGTTCCCCAGACTTCTCCGAACGCCCGGTCCTTGCCATTGCCCTCGCGGTCAAGCGAATACTGTTTGACGCCGAGGAAGCCGATCGTGTTACAGATCAGGAAGTCGTCCTGCAATTCCTCGGGAAAGTGTGACGAGGACAAAATGGCATTTGCCGCGACAGGGCGGAATTCTTTGGTCAGCAAGGTATGCATCTTGAAACCCTTGCCTTCGGGGCGAACTTGGTAAGATCGCCCCCCGGTGCCATCGTTTGCATAGCAGTAACCCCAGCGGTCAAAACTGGTGCCGTGCGGGTTCGGCGAGTTGGCGGCGTGCGGGGTGATGGCAAACGTGCGAGGGTCGAAACGATACATCCCCGAATCGCCGATGTGCAGGTTTTGTTTCCAAGGCGTTTCATGGTTGTGCACCAAGAAAATACCGCTCTGCCAATAGATTCCGCCGTCCGGCCCGTAGACCAAATTGTTCGCGGCGTGGTGGGTATCGGAGGTTCCCAGGCCTTGAAGCAGAGGGTAACGCACGTCGGCTTTGTCGTCGCCGTCGGTATCCTTCAAAAACAACAGGTCGGGACCCGAAGTGACGATCACGCCGCCATTCCAGAACTCAAAACCGAGCGGATTGTGGACGTGAGCAAAGATCTTGCGACTGTCCGCTTTACCGTCTTTGTCGGTGTCCTCGAGAATCATCAGACTGTCGTTCATCTCCTTGCCGGGTTCCCACTTGGGGTAGGTGTTCCAGCTGGCGACCCACAACCGTCCTTTCGCATCGACTTGCATCTGCACAGGATTGGCAAGGTCCGGAAATTGAACTTCCGAGGCAAAGAGGTTCAGTTCATAGCCTTCAGGAACGTTGATCTTTGCCAGCGATTCTTCGGGGCTTAAGTAGTCAATGCTGCCTTCTTTCGCGGCGCTCGAACTTTTGCTGCCGCCGCCGACGTTGGAGATAACTTTTACTGGCGGCGGAACATTGCTGTCGTCGACCACGTGCGTTTTGCCTTCGGCGGCCGCCCAAATCGCCTTGTCACGATTAGCGGTCATCACGTCCAACATTACCAACTCGTGCTTCAGCACATCAGCGTTACTTTGACCATCGACAAACGTCAATGTTGATCGGCTGCCCCAGATGTCGTTGCCGTCGGTGGCGCGATAGCGATTATGCCAATGCCAGTTCTTGTCTTTGACGGTGGCGTAGATGTCGGAAAGTTCGTCTTTCGCCGGTGCGGGTTTGCCAAGCAACGCTTGCGAGATGATTCCGCCAAGTTTGTAGTAGCCTTCGGCGTTCAGATGGATGCCGTTGAGGGTGTACGGTTCGGAAGTGGACGCGAACAACTGCATGGTGGGCGTGAACAGGTCGACGAAGGTAACGCCGGCTTCGGCCGCAGCCTTGCGAGTTACTTCGGTATAAACCGCCAAGTTCGCATTCAGCTCGGTTCCCTCAGGAAGATGTCGGTTGCCGGTGTTTTGATAGGCGATCGGGCTGAACAACACAAACCGCAGCTCCTCTCCTTTCTCGCGTCGCAACTCGGTGTACCGCTTAACCAGTTTCACCAATTCAGCTTGATAAGCATCCGCGCCGCCGAGTCCCTCGAACGACTCGTTGTAGCCGTAGAAGCTAAAGACGACATCGGGGGCGACGTGTTGCAGGTACTCGTCGTCGTTCGTAAACCCCTTGCTGCGGGGTTTCTTGTTGACCATGTCGCCGGAAAAACTCATGTTGCGGAAGCGGACATTCATCCCCTTCAAATGGCTCTGCAGAATCGTTTCGACCCACGGGTCGTGCTGCATGCGGTCGGCCAAGCCATTGCCGTAAATGGCGACCACGTCGTTAGGTTGGAAGCTAAACGGCTTGTCGGCTTTGGCCGATGGAGCCGCGATCACCCATGGCAATAAACAGGTGATCAAAAGTGCAGGTAGAGGTTTTTTTATCATTGCAAATAAGCTGCGATTCATTTTCTCGATGTCGCTGGGTTGGGTCTGGGTTTTTATGCGAATGAGGTCGCACAATGACACAGCAGGCAAGGAATGGTGCGGTTAACGGGGCGTTCCCCGACGGTAGGTAGGACGATTGTAACCTAGATGCCTGCCAAACGAGAACCAGATTTGCCTTTCGCAATGATTCTTCTGGGGTTCGACGGTTCGGTGAGCCGTTTATACGGAGGCGTCCGGCGGTAGTCCTAACGAAACCGCCCGCTGGGGCCAAAGTGAACGGCATGCGGCACAGTCCTCCGCTGCGGCTGTCCCCCGCTGTGGCATGGGGATGTTGGCCTCTGCGGAACGGTGGTTTCTGTGAAATGAACCGGTCCGTGGCGACGCCGACGGTTTGGCTGTAAAACCGATGGCAGTTCCGAGACATTTTCTCTGAAACATTGAAATGACGTTCTTTTTGCCACAAACCGTTTTCATGATCACGACATTTGATGAAGCCTATCAATTTGTGCTGGAGCAGAAGGTTTGCACGGTTTTCGGCAGCAAAGGCTCTCCCTATCCCTCGTTGTGGGACAATACGGGGTTGTCCGAGAAGAAACCCAAAGCAGGCGGCTGGAGTCCGAAGGTCATGGCCGTTTGGGACTGGAAGACGCGGATTCCCCAAACCTATCCCGATACCGTGTTCTATGGAAAGGTCCCCGGCGGCGATGCGGCGCTGATCGAGATGCAGCATTTTCGCAAGGTTCACTACCCTGCTGCATTCCAGCAAGTATGCGAATTGGATCCACTCGCCCAGGAGGTATACGAGTTCATCCGGCTGGAGCCGGATTACACCGGACCACTACGCAAACGAGCGATCACCCGACTGGGGTGTACGAAAAGCCAGTTCGATTCGGCGCTAAAGAAACTGCAGGTGAGCTTGAACATCGTTCGTTCGAACGACTCGAAACTGAAAAACGATTTCTGGCTGCCGATGCGTGAAGTGCACTTGGACATCGTCAGCGAGTACGAGTGACAAGCACGGGCAAATCTTCGCAAACAGGGCCTCGCAAAGGGTAGCGTCACAAACAGTGGCTTCACAAATAGGGACGCTACAAACAGGGCACATCCAGAAATGTCATGTACCGTTTGGCCGTTTTAGGCTGTTCGGCGTTGCGGAGAATCGGTGGCGTGGCGAGGGGACAGCATTTCGGAAAGGGTGCGGTCTAGCGACGAGGGGGCAACCCGCAGATGCCCGTCATGCGACGAGCTTCGAGCGTTCGCTTGATCGACAACCAAGTACCGATAATCGAGTTGGGACGCGGAAGCGAGCGAGTGGAAGCACGGGACGCTAAACGAATCATCCCCTGTGATTTCAAGCACCTGCGATCCCGGAGCCATCATCAATATATTCGTCAGCCCGGCACCATGGTTTGTGACCACACAGCGAGCCCGCGAGAAAATTCGCAGCTGCTGTGTCCAAGTGAGATCTTCCGCCACGACGGTTCTAAAGCCGTGCTCGGCTAAGACAGGCAGGATGGCACGTTCGTTTTCAATGCGTCGACGCTTTGCGTTGCGACGGCTGATATAGATTCGCGAGCTATCGATTGGAGAGCAATGCTCTGAAGACGCGTCGGCGTCGTTGAGCTGGGAAATCTGGTTCAAGAACCGATTTCGTAGAGCCTGGATCATGGGGGGACGGACATTGCCGCACGACGCGACATGCGAGGGCATCGTTAATTCGCAACATCGAATTCGCTCGAAACGCTGCAAGAACCGCACCTCGTTCAGCTCGTAGCTGCGGAGCGATTCTGACACGAACTTCATTCGCCGAAGCTGGGCGGGCAACAGCAGCGTCATCGATGGCAGGTCACAATGCATCGCCGCCAATTCGAGTCTCGGCAATGTATCGCACATCCAGTGGTAGTAGTTGGAACACCAATTGTCGGTGATCCAAAGCGCAGGCGTCTCGAGTGTTTGTGGCCGGCTGAGCCATGATTCAATCGCAGCCTTCGCGGGGCCGTATCGGCGATGCCAGCGGTTCAAGCACGGCGGTGCGGCAAAGGATTCTGCGATGGGGCGACCCTGCGAAAAGACAGGACCACGGCCTCGAACCTCTGCATTCTGATAAATTTCAATTTTGGGATGAGCTAAACGCTCGTGTTGAAGTGAAATAAAACGATCGCGGTGCCGTGGATCTACATTCGATGGAAGAGGCCGATCGACCATTTCACCCGAAAGCGGCGTCTCGTACTCTCGAATCTTCACTTTTATTCCATTCAAAGCGGCGGTATTGCAATTGGCTTCGCAAGCGGGCAACAGGCCGTTTTTTCACCCAGCTAATCACTTCGCGAAGCGTGCAGCTACCGAAAAAACGATCCTGCGCCCTTTATGTATCGTGTGTCGTCCGACCGATTCAAGATCAACCTGGAAATGTTCCTCCCCCTCTTTCCCTTAGAGGAGGTCGCGGTGCTTCTTAACAGCGGCGCGGCGCGAGCCCAATGCCATCTACTTTGGCAACTAAACGGGTGGCGTTTGTAGCGGTGCGGCGCGGGGCCCGCCCGGTCTAAACCGAACGTTTTAATCGCCGCAACCGGGCGGCTTGCGCCGCACCGCTACTAAGGTAGATGGCACGCATTGGGGCGATGGTCAAGCGAGTGGGACTCGCCAGAATTCCCGTATTGTCTGTTGAAGCACCAGGAACGGTTACCTCTGCACCGACGTCGTGACCACCCTCGCGAAGCCACGGGGCGTTCGCGCGAGGTTGTTTTAGGGCCGTCTTATTGGACCGCGAGACGAGTTGCCGGAGGTTGGGGCGTCGTGGTCGCCGCACTGCTGGTGGCCGCTGGTTCGCTCTTTTCTGCCTCGGCTTCCTCGTCTGGCTGCGAAACAACGAACTCCATCTCGGTATCCGCTGAGGTGGATTTAGGACGGTGTGCATTCAACACGACTCGCTCCGAAACGGGTTTTCCGTCACGCGCCGTCACTTGGACCGCAGGGAATTTCGATTCGACTTGCGATTTGGTCGCGCAGTGCATGACCAACCACTTCTCGGGCATGCCACCTGCGGAAAAGGCACCGCTCGCTTCGTTCAGGACGTAGACGTCGTACGTGCCGTTGTCGCGTTTCCAAGCACGCAGGTTCATTGTTTTGTTGCGAAGCTCACAGGTCAGCACGCTTTCACAGCATTCATTGATGGGAACGCACAGCGAGAACGTGCAGCCAGGCAAACAAGTGATCGCACGCTTGCCAATCTCGACGCATTTGTGGGTTTTGGAAATGACGTAAGGCACTTTGGTCGGCGCTTGGAAATCAATCTTCGTCACGTAGCAATTTGTCTCTTCATTGATGCGTGGGATGCGGCCGATGATTTTCAAGTGGATGGGAGTCTTGCTGCACGTGCGTCGATCACAGTGGTGGCTCATCTTGATTTCACAATCCAGACAATGGTTGCAGTCGCAATTGCAGGGATAATGTCCACAGTGCGAACACGGATCGTGATGATGGCAGGTGCAGGGATAGTGCCCGCAGTGGGAACAGTGAGGATGGTGCACCTGGCAGCGGCAGGGGTAATGTCCACAGTGGGTGCATGGTGGATGGACGATATGGCAATGTCCATGCGGATGAGGCGTGCTGGGATGACCACAGTAACACAGTGGTCGTGAGTGCTGGATTACCGGTGACGACAATAGCGGGCGATAGGTCGGAACCGTCCAGCATTTCGGTTGCGGATGAATGATCACGTGACCCCCGAAGTGTTGGGCGTCGGCATTCGTGACCATGAAAACAGTGAGCCCCAGTAATGGAGCCAGGGTGCGAAACAGAGACATTGCTTGGTTTCCTTAGTACTGGGTAACAAAATCAACGGTTGTGCCAACCACCTACGGCGCTGATTCGATCTTAAAACCCCGATCCGGCGGAACAACGGAAGCCGATCGGGCGTGCTGAGGTTGCTAGCGACCCGATAGCTGCCCCCAGGGCGCCCCCCCACTCGCCAAAATCCATTCGCCAAGATTCTCGGCGGCTGAAGTGACCGTGATGATCGCTCCGCTGGCCATGGATCATTCCAGAGTGCTTGTCCACTGCGGATAGAGTACTCCCCAAAAATCACTGGCCCATCGCTCCAGTACGTATCGATAGGGCAACCATCCATAGCCGTGGTCGCCCCACTGTTCGCCCCAGCCGCAGCGGACTCGCAAGGCGCCACGCAAATCAGGCTGCGGAGCATTTACGACGAAATTGTCGTCGTATCCCATCGCGATGGCCGCGGTCCCGCCCAATATGCCGCTGCGATCGTGTTCGTGGGGGATCCAGCTTTGCGAAGTGATGCAATCGGGGACCGAAAAACCAAACAAACACGGCGTCCCCGATGCCAACCATTGTTTGATTGCAAACAACGTTTCGGTGGCGGGGCGACAACGATCGTCGATGCGATAGAATTTCAAATCAGCAAAGTCGCTTTGGAACGCAAACAGCATTGGGTCCGTGGGAACCTCGGGCGATGGCGAATGCGATGGCCACATCGGTTCCGGAGGAGCCCCAAAGCGAACCAACGTCTTGAGCGTTGCGCGTAACCCAACCCCCATCACCCCGCCGCCTCCCTGAGTCCGGATTGTCATCTGGTACAAGAATTTGGAGCTTCGGTTCATCGGGATGCCACGCCAGCGACGACTAATCCAATCGACCAATGACAAACTCATCACCGCCGCAGTCGAATGCGCTGGACCATCACTGCGTTGAAACAGTTGCAATGTTTCTTCGTCCAAGATTTGGATAGCCGGCAATGGCGGATCCGTCTCGTGGTTCGGCAATGCATTTGATGGCGGCGTGTGTGTTGAAGCTTGCTTGGTCAGAATGCCTTGGGTAAATGGAAAGTCTCGAGGATCGGTGATGTCGGGACACCAGCCAAACGCCCCAGGAGTAAATGATGTCATTGACTGCACCTTGTCGTTGCCGCAACTTGCCATCGCTGTCGCCATTGCACCCCGATTGAGTTATTGAAACGATGAGTGCAACGATGCAATACGTACAGCGTGGGGAAGCCCTCAGGCTGCAAAAAAGAGCAGCAAGGTTCTCGATTGCGAAGGTGTTTGGAAACTCGAGGCAAGTTAATGCATCTGCGCAACTTGACCTTCGTATGGGGGCGTGTAGATTTCAAGCACCATGATCGATTTGATTTCATTCCATAGGTTTTTTAAGCATGGATGTAGTCAGCGAAGACTGGCATCGCGAAGATGAGTTCGTTATCGAGAAGCTGAATTCATTCGCTGGTGCGTTCACCCTTCTTTATGATGCGGCGCAATATGCAGCGGATGCAGCATGTTCGCGGTGGGAGTTCGCGATCTCGTTTGCCGAGTTGCAAGAGATCGGGATTCGAACCAACGATGTTCGCTGGTTGATGTGCCGTCATTGGCTTTTGCACGGCCAGGACCTCAGTTCACCGGGGGATGAACATCGCATGGTTCGCGAATTAGGCGGAGTCGTGTTTGACGGCCGGTCCTGTTTCACGCTTTCGGACGAAGGCCAACAGTTGGTGGCGAGGCAATTGCGATCTTTCACGGACACGCTGTCGCACCTGAGTTTGGCTGAGGAAGAGCCGCGAGCGAGAAGCGGTCCATGTTGGGATGCCGCTCGTCATGAGTTGCGATTGGGGACACAGCTGATCAAACGATTTCGCTGGCCCGCCTTGAATCAAGAAACGATTTTGACGGCATTCGAAGAAGATGGTTGGCCGGCAAAAATTGACGATCCTTTGTCTCAAAAGCCGGACCTCGATCCCAAACGACGGCTCGCCGACGCGATCAAATGTCTCAATCGCAACCAAGAGTCGAGGTTGCTGAGGTTTCGTGGTGACGGGACGGGCGAGGGCGTATTGTGGGATCGGCTCGACTGATCACGCGATCGATTAACTGGTCGCGAGAATTCACGGCCTGCGGTTACCGAGGCGACCCGATGATGCGATTGAGGCAGCTTGCCGCTATCGGGGCAATTTTACCAACCCGCTTCGCCCACCAGCGGGACGAAATGGACGAATCCCAATTCTTCGTGCTTGAATTCGTTTTCGGCTTGCCGGGTCACGCGGACTAATTTTTGCGATCCCTGTTTCTCGCCGACGGGAATGACGAGACGTCCCCCGAGTTCGAGTTGTTCTAGCAGCGGTGGTGGCACGCTGGGGCCGCACGCAGCGACAATGATGGCGGCGTAGGGAGCGCACTCGGGAAACCCGAGTGTGCCGTCGGATTGAAAGACACGAATATTATCGTAGCCGAGTCGTTTCAGTCGCTTTTGTGCCGAAGCCGTGAGTTTGGGGTGCCGCTCGACCGTCAACACTTCCTTTGCGATTTTCGACAGCACGGCGGCGGCGTATCCCGATCCGGTGCCGATTTCAAGCACTCGCTCGTCCGACGATAACTGCAATGCCTCGATCATGTAGGCAACGATCAGAGGTTGTGAAATGGTTTGTCCAAAACCAATGGGCAGCGGGGCATTGCGATAGGCAAATTCGCGATTCTCGTCGCTGACAAAGTGCTCACGAGGAACCGACATCATCGCTTGCAGTACTGCTTCGTCCTGAATGCCGAGCTGGGGCAACTCGTCGCGGATCAAATGCTCTCGCTGATGCTGAAAATCGTCCTCGCCCATCACATGGCCACTCCAATTGCGTTGAAGACTGCGGATCGGACAAGCCGGATCGCATGGCTTGCTAGGATGCTTTCCCAAAATTCGTTTGCAAAACAGCGTATCATCCGCGATGTCTAATTCATCATACCTCTGTGGATGGCTGCAAACAAACTGCCGAGATTCTTGCCACGCCCGATAAAGCCCTCGGTTGTTTTCGGATAGAATGCCGCTTGGCTGTCGTCAGGCGTCGGTGTTTCGAAGCAGCAAAGTTGACGACTAAGCAGCTAGGCAGGAGTCATTGCGTGTATTAGCGGCTTGTTGATTTAATCGAAATGCAAATCGCATTGGTGAGCCGAGGGCCGTAAGGCACCGGGTAATGCATGGAACCCGG
>NZ_ANOG01000157.1 GCF_000346295.1 Rhodopirellula maiorica SM1
CTCGTACAGCAAAAGGTGCGATTAGCAGATGGATAATTTAGACGATGTGATTCAGTTGCCGGACGATTTTGATGGTCGAGTGCGGCTGTTTCCGTTGCCCGAACTGGTGATGTTTCCGCATGCGATGCAGCCTTTGCATCTGTTTGAACCTCGTTATTGCGAGATGCTTCGCGAATCGCTGGCTTCGGATCGTTTGATTGCGATGGCGACGTTGACAGGAGGCATCGCGGTGATGCCAAATCAGCAGCCGCCGATTGCCACCACGATCTGTATCGGGCGAATTGTGTCGCATGCCGAACTCGAGAACGACCAGCACAATATTTTGTTGGTCGGAGTGAAGCGAGCCATTATCACTCGTGAACTGGACGCCGGACGTCCGTTTCGTATCGCCGAAGTCGACGTTCGCTCTGATTTCTATCCTCCGATCGGTGCCGAGCATCGAATTCAGTTGAAGAAAGATCTGCTCGAAGCCTTTGCGACCATCATCCCGGCCAGCAAGCAAGCGTCCAAAAGTTTGCATGAATTGATGGCGGGCCAAATGGGGCTGGGCCCAATCACCGACATTATCTCGTACACGTTGCCGTTTGAGATCGAAGCCAAATTGCGGTTGTTGGCGATCGCGGACGTTGATGATCGTGCTGCGGAATTGGTCCGTTTGCTGCGTAGCGGCAAAGTGAATTTGCATTCGGTTTCGTCCGAAGAACAGGATGGCGATGGTCGTTCGCAGGACGACGAGCCTTTCCCCCCAAAATTCAGTGTGAACTAACGTCGTTGATCGCTCCGCGATCATTAAGTGAAGCTGAAACCGAGTCACTATTTCCTTTAGAATGTGGGATAGGCTTCCAGCCTGTCATCAGCACCTGCGACAGGCTAGATGCCCTACCGCACACGTGCAAATCCGCTGCACGCCATGATCGCGGAGCGATCAGCGACTATCAGACCAGACCCCAACGTCGCCGCAAGTACCATTCGGTCGAGAGGGCACCGGCGAACAGGACGAACAAAAGCCAGCCGCTGAGGGGATCGTCGCCGAGCATCTGTTTCTCGACCACGGGGGCTTCGGCTTGATGGCGACGTGCGGCAATCTGCTCAACGAGTTGGTCGATTTCCTCGTGAGAAAACGCGGCGCCACCGTGATCCTTTGTGATCTCGGCCAATTGACGCAAGTAACCTGGATCAGCCATCGGCATCAACATTTCACGACTCTGGTCGATCACTTGAAATGCGAGGGTTTCCGCTTTGATTTTTGCGTCACCATTCGCCGGGCCGACCTTCAGCCGGTAATAGCCCGGTGCCAGATTGGGGATCATGCCTGTGACCGTTTGCTGACCCGCCACCGTCGAGCTGGCAGTGTCGGTGATTGCGGTGACGCGATTGTTCTCGTCGATAATCTCTGCGGACAATTTGACTTGAGTTGGTTCGTCCGCTAGCGAATTCAATCGAGCACGAAAACCAGTGTCGGATTCGTTGGCGAACCGTCGCGAATCGAGTTCGATCACAATGCGATCCCCTGAATCTTCTTCGCGTGAGAGTAACCACAACGCCAATTGACGCCAAAAACGACGATAGGCTTCGCTACGTCCTTCTCGCCACCAACGCCATGTCGAATCGAACGCAATCGCCGCGGTCCGCCCGCGTCCATATTCGCCGACCACCAACAACGGGTCTTTGTCGGCGGTTTCGAGTAGCACTTGCACGCCCGGGGAAACTTTGGGACCGACAAAGCGGTTTGCACCTAATAAATTCGGCAGCGTTGACCACGTCGCATCCGCATCCTCGCCGCCAATGTTGGTGATGGGATGCGGACGCGATCGGTTGATCGTGATCGGACCAGCGATCTGTAGACGCGGATTGTCAACGTCGTCGGATTGGATCGAAATGCGACGCGATGCGTCCATTTGCACCGGCAATACGTCTGACAGGGGTGAGTTTGCGTAACCACCAGCGTCGTAATTGTGGTAGCCGCCCAGCATCACCAAGCCCGCTCCTTCGGATACCGATTGCGCGAGCTGGGTCAACTGCTCGCGGCCAATCGCATCCGCGTCCAAGTCGCCGATGATATAGATATCAAATTTGCCCTTTTGAAACCAATCACGCAGTCCAATCGGCCATCTCGCCTCTGTATCCCTTGGGATCCATTGATAGGTCAGATCCAGATCGGGAAACCGTCTCAGCGCCGAACGAAGATACGTTTGTTCCAACCGGGTCGCGCCTTCGAGATACAGGATCCGTCCGCCTCCTTCGCGGACATTCACAAACGCCGTTTGCAGATTGTTAGACGTGACTAGCTCACCGGCGATGGGATCGACTTCGACATTCAATCGGTATACCCCTGGTGCCGGGGCGACGATTGGCAGCGACATCCCTTTAACTTCGTTCGCTTTTTCGGCAACGAGTTGCCGCTCCGCGGCAACGGTCGAGTTTCCGGCTTCATCGATCCAGCGGACTCGTATGGGGACTTCGGTACCCGCCAGCCCACGCAGTTGCACCTGGAAATTGACATCGAATTCGTTTTCGGAAAACAGCTGGAAACTTTCGGGCAATGCGTCGATCCCGGCATCACGGTTGGCCTCTTGACCGCCGGCCGGTCCGATCGGGATCGTCCACAGCGGGACGCCCCATGTCTTCAGCATTTGTGCGATTCGTTCGGCGCCGGCACCATCGATTGGCGCGGTTTGGGCGCCATCGCCCATCAGCACGACTCCGGCCAACGGTTGCCCTTGAGCCGCCGCAATTGCCGCCGTCGCAGCAGCGGCCAGATCCGTCAAATCGCCCTCCGGCGTCCGATCGTCCAGTGCTGTGGGAAGTGCGCTGTCCAATTGGTTTGCGGTTTTGTCATATCCAAGCAAGCGGACGCTCATCGATTCATCGAGCGTGCCGAGTCCTGCAGCCAGTTTTTGCCACGCTTGTTGTTGATGCGTCCATCGGTCGCCGCGGTCGTCGTCGGGAAATGTCATGCTCCGAGACGTATCCACTGCCACGACGAGCGTCGCCTCGGCAGGACGTGTGTCGGTCTGGACAAACCCGGGCCGAAACATCGCCAACATCAAAATGAATGCGGCCAGGAAACGAAGACCAATTAACCAACGTCGCTGCTTCGGATTCTCCGTCGGTGGCGTCACCAAGACCAAGATCGTAACGACCAGCGCCGAAACCAAAAAGGCAACGACGGCAGAATCATAGATCGGTTCGATCAAGAACGAACTCACGCGGTGGCTCCCGCTGTGGTGGACGTTTGCTTGATCGATGCCCGGGCACTATCACGTTTGCGATAGAATCGATTTCCTAAAATCTGTTCCATCAAAAACACGACGAGGGCTAACAGCATTGCTGGGGAATGCAACGAGACACGTTGGCTGTCCTGATCGCCTCGCAAATCGATTTCTTCACGGTCGGTAACCAATTGCACATGATCGCTCGAGAAGGAATTGACGAGCGTTTCGGCATCGACACGGTCGAGTCGCGTAGCGGAATCGGAGATGTTTGCTGAAAAACCGGTATGCAGTTCGGGGCCTCGAACCCAATACGTTCCCGCAGTATTGATGTTGGTGATCGTAAATTGTTGGCTGGCGATATCGACATCAATAGGAATCGAGCTGGCGTCTCCCGGTGGATAAAGTTGGTAACGACGCGTCAATCGCTCGCTCGTGGGCTTTGTCGCGGCCGCCTGCGAATCCGAAGCGTTGACCGGCGGTGATGCACGATCCACGCGGTCGTTGGACGCCACCCCCAGTTCATCCGAGTCAACGAGCGTGATCGTGTGAGGTTGCCCGACCAACGAATCACGCAATCCTGCGGAACGCTGCGTCAAGTAATCCGCCAGCTCGCGAACCAACAAGAAAGCCGGCCAGGCATCGGTCCCGCTGAACAGTTCGTTCCAGCGGCGAGTCGAATTGGCGAGAGCAGGCAGCGGAGTGGTCATCATCACGACGCGGCCCCGTGAATCTGCGTCTTCGTTTTTCACCTCGACCAACGCCGCGTGCTCGGTGCCGGCGAATTGTGCCAATCGGCGAAGTTTCACTTTGTCTTCGGCTCGTGATTCAATTTGCCAGTATTGAGCAATGCGAAATTGGTTCCATGGCACGCCACCAGCAATATTGCTAAGCGGAGCTAGCAGCGGATGGGATTCATTCAGCGGTTGTAAAAACGTGCCTGGCTCGGGCACTCGCCAACGTCGTACCTGTCTTGGCCATGTCGACGAGGGCTCGGATGTTGTTTCGGCGGCCGGACCGAGCGCAACGAAGACACCGCCGCCGCGCTGAATGTATTGTGCGAGTTGAGGATCCTCGAGCGCGCGATTGGGCGGATCCAATAACATTACCGCATCAAAATCAGCCAGACGGACTACCGCAAAATCTTGGTAACGAATTGATTCAACACGGTACTCTGCGTTCGGGTCATCGATCATCAGCGGCGCCGTAATCGATTGACCCAGCACGCGTGCTTCCTCTTCCGAGTCGCTGACGATCAACACGGGTGACGCCGGCAGTACTTCGATCGAAAAATAGCGTACGTTGTCCAGTGCGATCGAGTCGTCGCCGATCAGACGGATTTTTCCGTGGTGCGTCCCCACCGACATCGGCGGCACGGTCAACAAAACCTCGGCGGTTCCGCTGCCGCTCAGTCGCACACTGGTACGATCCACACTGCTTAGATTCGGCCGCTGGATCTTGCCATCACGAATGACAGGCAACGCAGGATCGGTGTCATACATTTCCAATTCGGCTGTGATCGATTGGCTCCTTTCGTTCACATTGCCGGCGATCCCAACGCGAGCGGAAACGGACACCGGCGTCGCAGCGGGCGGCGTCAGATCGGACACTTGCAGCGACGAAACGAATCGATTGCTGCCCTCGAAATCACCCAGGTCCACGAGCGTCAGATTGACGCTCGGGTCAGTTTCCAACAATGGCTGTAGGCTTGCGTCATCCATCGCCTGCTGCCAACTCGATTCACTGAGGTCGCTGATCACGATCACCGCCCGTGCCGATAGATCGCTCGACTGAACTAAGCTAATCGCTGCGGCAATGCGGCTAGTGATTGGCTGCGTCACTTCGAGCGGTTGGATTTGTTCGATTTGCGACAAGGCACTCGCACTGTCCAGCGCGAACGACGCGGGGCTTGGCGATCGATCGACCACCGCAATCCGGCTGCTGCGAGGCACGCGAGCGACAATCCATTCGGCTAACGATTCGATTCGCTGCATGCGGTTGTCGCTGCTGGTTTGCCAGCTGGAGGTTGCGGAATTGTCGATCACGATTGCCATCGCCACCGGGGATGCCGAATCGGTGGCCGGTCGTGGGCCGGTTGCATAGGTCACACCGCCCCAAATGATCGCCGACAACAATGCCAACACGGCAATGGCGGTCAAGGCATAACGCAGCGGAGGCGAAAAGCCGCGTGCAAATGCGATCCCCGCCAAGATCAACATGCCGAGTCCCGCAGCGGCCACCAACCCGATCGTCACCCAAGTCAGCGAAAGCGATTGATGGATCACCGGTCTCGCGAACGCGAATGCGACTGCCGCGATCGCCGCGATCCGCAGCGCTAATAACCACCAGCGACGAATCTTCAAGCGGCTGCGGTTTGTCTCGTACCGCTGGGTCAAGAAACGTAGCGATGGAAAGACCACCTTCTTAGGCTCGCGCCGCGACAGAAAATGCAGCACGATCGGCACGGCGGCTGCCGCGAGACCAAGCATCAGAGTTGCATTTAAGAATGTCACGAGTTTGTTCTACCGCTAAATTCAAGTTATTTGGACTTTTGTCGCTGCATTAAGTATTCCGTTAATGCTTTGTCAAACGGCATGCTGGTGTCTAGCGGGACATAGTCGATTCGCAAATTCGCACATCGCTCACGAAAGTTGTCGCGGAACTCATTTAATTGCGCTAAATAATCTTCGCGAAACCCTGTGGCGTCCACGGTGATCGTCTCGTTGGTTTCACTGTCTTCGAACTGGACCGGTCCGTCGTAGGGAAAGTTGACTTCGGCTTCGTCGAGAATATGAAAGACGATCACATCGTGACCGCCGTGACGCAGTCGAGCCAGCGCGGAAAGCGTCGCTTCGGAATCATCCAATAGATCCGAGAACAACATCACCAACGAATGATGCTTCAACATCGCAGCGACTTGCGTTAGCGACGCCGCCAAATCGGTGTTGCCGACCGGTTGCATCTGGGTCAATCGCGCCATGACGTCGCCAAGATGCCCGCGTCGACTTCGTGCCGGCAACTCGGCGCGTACTTTTTCCCCAAGCGTCAACAGTCCCACCGGGTCTTGCTGCATCGTCATCAGATAGGTCAACGACGCCGCCAAGCAGGTGGCGTATTCGAACTTGGTCATGCTCTGGCTCTCGGTAAACCCCATCGACTTCGACAGATCAATCGCCAAATACCCCGTCAGATTGGTTTCCGCTTCAAAACGTTTGACGTAGTACTTGTCGGTTTTGGCATAGACCAACCAATCAATCAGCTTCGGATCGTCGCCTTGGTTGAAGCGTCGGTGTTCGCTGAACTGGACCGAAAACCCATGAAACGGACTGGAGTGCAGCCCCTGCAAAAATCCACGCACGACCATCCTCGCACGCAGGTCGAGCCGTTTGATTTGTTGGATCGATTCGGGGGAAAGCAGTGAGGCCACGATTACGACTTTGTCATCTTTTCCGGTTCAGGAACGGGGATGTCTTTGAGCAGTCGTTGGATCACCGCGTCGGTATCCATCCCTTCGGCCTGGGCTTGGAAATTGGTTGCGATACGGTGACGCAGTACCGGAATGGCGATTCGTTGGATGTCGCTCGGATCGACACTGAATCGGCCGTTCATTGCGGCGATGGCTTTACCGCCGTTGATCAGGTTCTGGCCCGCGCGAGGACCCGCACCCCAATCGACGAGGTCACGAATGTATTCGGGGGCCGTTTCATCTTTGGGGCGAGTCGCACGGACCAGCTGAGCCACATAACGGATCACCAGCGGATTGACCGCGATGCTGGAAACCAACTTTTGAATATTCAGGATCGCGCGAGACGACAGCACCTTGTTGACCGTTTGCGTTTCGCCGCGGGTCGTCGCCGTCAAAATTTGTTCCTCTTCGGCCGCCGTCGGGTAGCCGACTTTGATATTAAACATGAAACGATCGAGTTGCGCTTCGGGAAGCGGGTAGGTGCCCTCTTGCTCGATCGGGTTTTGCGTGGCGATCGTAAAAAAGGGCGGCGACAACGGATAGGTTTCCGTTCCCACGGTGATTTGCCGCTCCTGCATCGCCTCTAAAAGGGCCGCCTGAGTTTTCGGGGGCGTCCGGTTGATTTCGTCGGCCAACAGGATGTTGGTAAAGATCGGGCCTTGGACAAAGCGGAAACTGCGCCGTCCCGCTTCGTTTTCTTCCATCACCTGCGTGCCCGTGATATCCGAGGGCATCAAATCCGGTGTAAACTGAATACGCTTGAAGGAAACGTCAAGGATTTCGGCCAACGTGCTGACCATCAGCGTTTTGGCGAGCCCCGGAACTCCCTCGAGCAGACAATGGCCGCGGGTGAAGATGGCGGCCAACAATTGCTCGATCGTATCGGTTTGGCCCACAATGACCTTGGCAAGCTCGGCCCGCATCGTTTGCTGATGCTGAGAAAACTCGCGTAACACGTCACCTAAATTCCGCGCCGGTTGATTCGGTGGGGGGGAATTGGGTGCAGGAGGAGGACTAGTCATGATGAAAAACGTACATTCCTTTGCCGAGGTACGGGCCATTGCCGAGGTACGGAAAATCTTCTCGTCGAGTTATCTTAGACAGGTATTGCAGATGGCGGGAGGACGCCAAGTCGGAACGATCGTTTTTGCGACGCTTTTGTTGCTTACCGGGATGGTCCGTCCTGCGTATGCTGCCGAGATTGACGCGGCCAGCGTCCAGCGAGCCATCGATCGTGGGGTTGCCTATCTTCGCAGCTCGCAAACGGACCGCGGCGGATGGCACGAATATGGCAGCCAATCGTGCGGGCTGAGCTCGCTATGTACGCTGGCAATGCTCAATGCAGGCGTCTCGCGCGACGATCCCGATATGATTCGCGCGATGCGGTATTTACGGTTGTTTGAGCCCAAAGAAACGTATTCCGTCTCTCTACAAACGCTGGTTTATTGCCAACTCGGGGCCGCTGGTGACCTCGATCGCATCCGCCGCAACGTTCGCTGGTTGATCGATTTGCAACGCAGCCAGAGTAATAGGGGCCACGCTGGAAGCTGGAGCTACGGCCAAGGGCTAGGCAACGGCGACCCGTCGAATTCGCAGTTCGCCATTTTGGCGCTCGGTGCTGCGAAAGATCGGGGCATCGAAATTGACCCCGCCGTGTTCGAGCGTTCGATCGCTTATTGGAAAAAGATCCAGCGTGGCAACGGCGGCTGGGGATACGGAAGCAGTCAACCGCCGACTGGCAGTATGACGTGCGCCGGGATCGCTTCGATGATTATCGGTCGCGATGGAACGTCTGCGGGCAGCTCGAAAATCGTCGGCGATGCGATCGAGTGCTGTGGTAGCGAATCGCTGGAAAAAGACCCGGTCGAGGCGGGGCTGCAGTGGCTGGGCGATCGGTTTACCACCGAAGTCAATCCAGGGGGCGATTCGATGACTTTTTTCTATTACCTGTACGCCCTCGAACGCGTTGGCCGGTTGTCAGGACGACGGTTCATCGGTGGGCATGATTGGTACCGCGAAGGCGCCGAACAATTGCTCAACGCGCACGATCAATTCCAAGGATTTTGGTCAGGGGCCGGTGTCATGGAAAACAACCGCGACATTGCAACGTCGTTCGCGTTGTTGTTCCTCAGCAAAGGCAAACGCCAAGTGGTTGCGGGACAATTGCAATACGAAAGCCAACCAGCCAACCAGTGGCAATCGCATCCCGAAGGACTGAAACAATTAGTCCGTCACGTCGAACGCGACTGGGGCCGCGATCTGACTTGGCAAACCATCATCGGCCAGCACGACAAGGGCAAGGCCGCCTCGGTCGAAGATTTGCTGCAAACGCCGGTGTTGGTCATCAGCGGTAAAGCCTCGCTGAATTTCTCGCCTGAATTGATTGAAAATCTGGGCGAGTATGTAGAGCAAGGAGGCACGATATTATTCGAAGCCGAAGCAGGCGATGGTTGTGGCGACGCGTCTGCGTTCGAAGCGAGCGTTCGCGAGTTGTGTGCGAAATGGTTCGACGGAGCTCCACTGGATCGCTTGCCGCCGAGTCATCCGGTGTGGTTTGCCCAACATGAGGTCGCGCCAACATCGATTCCACTGATCGACAAAGACTTCTGGGTGTATGGGGTTCAAGCGTGCTGCCGAACCGCTGTGTTTTACGTTCCGAATTCGTTGTCGTGTCGCTGGGAATTGAGCGACGTGCTATTCTCGCGCCGCGAGCTGTCCGAGCCTGTGCGAAAGCAATTGGATGTCGCGGTACGGTTGGGCGAGAACGTGATCGCCTATGCCACCGGTCGCGAACTGAAAGACAAACTGGAAAAACGGGTCGTGTTAGATGCCCAGGATGCTCCGCAGCCAACGCGTGGATCAATCGAGGTTGCGATGCTGTCGCTCGGCGCGGGCGGCGACGAGGCTCGCCGAGCGATCCCCAACGCGGCCGAGTTGATTCGCCAGCGGGTGCCGATCGACATCCTCGCAGCCGATCAGCCGGTACAGATCGAATCGGCTGGTCTAAGCGGCGTACCGGTATTATGGATGCATGGACGTACCGAGTTTGAATTGACCGCCGAACAACGTCAAGGGTTGGCGGAATACATTGGAAATGGCGGCTTTGTGATCGGTACGGCGATTTGTGGCAACGAAGCGTTCGCCAAGTCATTTCGGCGAGAAATGGGGACGCTATTACCAAGTTCAGCGCTTGAGACGATGGCGGGTTCGCATCCTGCGATGACCAGTGCGTATGGCGGTTTCGACATCACCTCGGTAACGATCCGCACGCCCAACGGCCGCGGTGCCGGACAGGTTGTCGGTCGTCGCAGCGGCGCACCGATGTTAGAGTTTGCCTCGGTCGACGGTATGGCCAGCGTCTTTTTCTCACCGCTGGATATCAGTTGTGCACTGGAGAGTCAAAACTCGGTGCAATGCCCCGGCTACCCCACCGAAGACGCTGCTAAAATTGTCGCCAACCTCGTCCTCTTCGCACTCAATCAATAGTAGCACAGGCTGCCAGCCTGTAGTCCGATTCCCATCCGCCTGTCAATTTACAAACATCAATTTCACGTTTTCAATTGCGGCGAATGGTCCTCCGCCGTTTCCGCATTTTTTCTTCGCCGCCCGAATCAGGCATAATTCACAGTTTTCATCGAGCGGTGAAGCGTCGGATGCAGGCTGGGGACTCGGTATCGCGGTTACAATCGTTTGACTGTCCTTCGCCCTCTGAACCGTATCGCACTGTGACCGTTGCCCCAAACCCCAACCGACCCTCTGCAGTTTCGGCACAAAAAGCTTTCGCCGAAACACCGAGCTGGAAGCGTGCTCTCGGTTCGCTTATCAGGATCTTTGGCGCAATCGTGATCGCGGTCCCTATCATCGTTGTCGTCATCGACATACACGAGATCACCATTCAAAGCATTCTGGCGGATCTGCCAGGCATCCTGACTGCGCTAGCATGCTATTTCGGATTCGGCAGCTTGTTAATCGTGCTTGGCAATCGGCTCACTGGCCAAAGGCATGGCTCGGAATGTACCGACTGATGCGATGCCAGAGCATTTTCCTACCTCCATGTTCCTACCAAACATTTTACGACTGTGATCGTAACCTCTGTTCCGCTTCCCAAAACTTTCTACAAATTGAGCCGTGACAAAATGAATGAACCACTGAATCCTTATGCCGCATCCACCGCGACGTTGGATGAACCAGCCGCGTACCTCGTTGACGGTGAAGTCGTTCCGGCTGGGAAAGGACTTCGGCTTGCGAATTTTTTGATTGACTATATGGTGCAGTTCGTTGTCAGTTTTGTCTTTGGGGCGACCGTCGCCTTAGTTGGCGGTCAAGATGGCGTAGACTTTATCAACCAAACCCCAGGCTTTTTGATTGGCCTCCCCTTGTTGCTCGGCTACTACATCCTGTGCGAAGCCACCATGGCAAGGACGCTGGGGAAATTGGTCACGGGAACGAAAGTGGTCAATGATCAGGGGGGCAAACCCTCGTTTGGCCAGATTCTCGGCCGCACTTTTTCGCGACTCATTCCGTTCGAAGCGTTCTCTTTTCTAGGAGAAACCTCGAGAGGTTGGCACGATCGTTTCCCAAACACATTTGTCGTCAAGTCCCGATAGCATGAAAAAACAAACCGCAATCACGGCTTTTGGGGAAGCTGTGATTGCGTCGGAGGAACCTTGACGCGGCACTGAATCTTTCGGCGTTATTCTTGCCCCATCAATTGACTCGCCTTTTGAGCCATCTGAATGAACTCGGCTCGCAATTCGAATCGATCTTCGCCTTTGCTGGCTTCGGCGACGCGGATCACGTCGCTGAGCGTCCAGTTTCCCTTGTACTCGCTGCGGCGAAGCTGCATTCCAAAACCAGCGACGGCTGCAGCAAAGCGTGTCTCCATGTCGGCCTTTTTAAATCCCTTTTCGTCATCGGTGACCGGGAACTCGACCAAGGTGCTGGTGTCGCCGTCGGGCTGTTTGTAACGCAGTTTGATCGTCAACATCTCGTCGCTCTGTGCCGCCTCGGTCGGTTTCACTTTGGCTTGGTACTTCAAGTCATCGACCTTGGGCTTGGCCGCATCGGGTTCGCTGCCAGCCGGAACGATTTCATACAGAGCGGTGACACTGTGCCCCGCACCGATCTCGCCCGCATCCTTTTGGTCGTCATTGAAATCTTCTTTCGCCAACACTCGGTTCTCGTAGCCGATCAAACGGTACGAGTTGACTTGCGTTGGATTGAATTCGACTTGCAATTTGACGTCTTTGGCGATCGTCACCAACGTGCTGTTGGTTTGATCCACTAACACCTTGCGAGCTTCCTTTTCGTTGTCGATGAACGCGTAGTTGCCGTTGCCTCGGCCGCTGATCTGTTCCAGCATCGAATCGTTATGGTTGCCCATGCCAAAGCCAAGCACCGAGAGAAAGACGCCGCCTTTGGCTTCCTTTTCCACCATGCGGACCAATGCGTCGGTGCCGGTCGTGCCGACGTTGAAGTCACCATCGGTGCACAAGATCACGCGATTGACGCCATCGGTGATGAAATGGTCGCGAGCGACTTGGTAGGCCAAGGCGATTCCTGCGCCACCGTTGGTGCTGCCGCCAGCGGACAGCTGCGTCAGCGCTTTGCGGACCTTCTTGCCGTTTTTGACTTTGGTTGAATCCAGTACCAATCCGGCGGAACCGGCATAGACCGCGATCGCGACTCGGTCATTCTCGTTCAATTGCTCCAGCAACATTTTCATGCCGTCTTGGACCAGCGGCAATTTGTTGGCCTGGTTCATCGATCCGCTGGTGTCCAACAAGAACACCAAGTTGCAGCGAGGTCGCTCGGATTGCTCGATCACTTTGCCCTTCAGTGCGATCCGGGCCAGCCGATGTTGCGGGTTCCAAGGGCACTCGGTCACGACGGCGCGAGCCGCGAAGGGATGTTCCGCGTCGCCGGCGGGCGGTTCGTAGTTGTAATCAAAATAGTTGATCATCTCTTCGATCCGGACAGCGTCAGGCCGTGGCAACTGGTTTGCACGAGTAAGAAAGTCACGCACTTTGCTGTAGCTGGCAGTGTCGACATCCACCGAAAACGTGCTCAGCGGATGTTCGGAAACACGTCGGAACGGGTTGTCCTCGATCACGTCAAACTGGTCCCCGGGAGTTCCAGGGCCAACGCCCTCGGGGTTACGGACTTCTTCGTCAAGCAACCGGACGGCTTTGGGCAACCTCGGGATAGTCTGTTTAAGATGCGATTTTAAATCGGTGCGAGATCGCGTCATCGTATCCATCGGAAGGGCATAGCCACCCGACGTGATCGCTTCAGTGGGTTCGGCAGACGCGCCTCCGAGGGCCTCCAGAGCCGGACCTGCCGACATCCCCATCCCCATATCCATCCCCCCTGGGGCATATTCCGACTGGGCCACTTCCGCTTCCTCAAAGGGATGCGCTGCGGATGCGTCTCCGAAAGGGTCTGGGGCTGCTGGGGCATCGGGAGCAATCGAATGCAATTGACTTGCTTCGGACTTCTTCGCCGATTCCGAATCTTTTGCTTCTTTGGCTGCAGCGGATCGACGCGTCATCATGCTACGTCGAGATTTTTGTAACGCTTCGGACCTGGGCTCCGATGCGGCTCGTAATCCGGACGAGGCACCAGGCGATTCAGTCTGCGATGGCGACATGCTTAACGCCGAAGCTTGTCCCGCCCCGCCAAGACCTTCATCCGCAGCCATTTCTTTCAGCATGGGTTGAGCGGCGACTGGGGGTGGCACTGCATCCTCATTCAGCATCGCTTTCGCGCGATTGAGAGGTTTTCCGGAGATGGAATCGGCTGCCATTGGTGCTGCGGACATCGATGATGTCATCGACGGTGCCGTCTCCGCGATCGCAGCGCCGCTGGCATCGGCCAAATCAGCGGAGTTCAACTCTTGCTTGGCGTCGACTGAACTCCTCGGCAACTCCGCGGCCTCCTCGTCTTCTTCTTGACCACTTTTTGCCATTCGCATGTAGTCTTCTTGGCTAAGGGTTGGTTCCTCTTGCGGGTCGACCACTTCGTTTCCGTTCATGGCAACTTTTGGCGACATGCTGGCCGGGATGGCGATCGCACAGATGATCAGCACGATCGCCGCGGTCACGACAAGTTCCACTCCGCCGAATTGGTACCAAGCCCGTTGGAACTTTGGGGTGACGAACGTCGGATGGTTTTCACTCGCGATGATCTTGTCTCGGCGATTGGCGTCCAGCGGAGGCGTCGACTCGGCAGCGAACAACGCATCGAGCTTGCCCGTCACGCCGCGAGCTTCTTCGACCGCAGCGGCCAGTTCCGGATTGGACTTCATTTCGCTTTCAAAAGTCGCACGCTCATCGGTGGGCAACTCGTCAAGCACGTAAGCGGTGATGCGAGGATCATTCCAGATGGATTCAGACATATTAGCACTCAGTTTTTTTGTGTTTGGATCGGAAGCTTTGCTCAAAAAAAGTGTCGGACACCTTTTTTGCGTTTAGCTCATCGCCAGCGAGTTGCGGAGGTTGCGAACCGCTTCGTGCAGATGGAAGCCAACGTTGCTGACCGTCAATCCGGTCACCTCGGCGATCTCGCGGTAACTCAATCCCGCCTGCATCCGCAAACGCAATACTTCCTGTTGTCGTGGCGACAATTGATCCACCATTTCCGTCAAGCGGTGGCGTGCTTCCTCGTCGCTGGCCACCTCGGATACATCCGGTGCAGGGTCGGCGAGCGAGACCTTTGACGCGTCGATCGGCGTCGAATGTTTTGTTCTTTGCATGTCAATGACTCGGCTTCGGCATACGGAAAACAGCCATGCTGCGACACGAGATTCGATTTTTTCACGATCCTCGCGGCACAACCGCAGAAACGTTTCCTGCACCGCGTCCTGCGCCTCTTGCCAATCACCACCAAGCATCCGCGACGCGTACGCCAACAGCGGTCGCTCAAAACGATCCACCAATGCACTGATGGTCTCGGCGGGCCACTGATTTGGGGAGTGATCCGGCATGATGATGGAAATCGGATGAGGAGAAAAACGTGGGTTTCATTAGCGACAACGAAACCAAGAAAAGAATGTTAGGGACGTTCCACAGAAAACGTGAAAGTTCGACGAAGGCAACCGCAGTGTCACAGACGCAAGTCGTGCTACTGGAATAGTTTAGCAATTTCTGCGTGAGCTTGCTGCGATTGAGAAATCAATTCGGCTGAAGCCAAGTCCATCGGCGAAACCTCGCTGGGATAGAACTCGCGAATCGTTTGTCGCAGACGATCGTCAAGCTCCTCGGTCCAGCGATGACGCGGATTGCATTGTGCTAACTCGGCGGGCGTTAGCGGGATTCGCAGCCTCAGACACGCCGGTCCTCCGCCACCTGCCATACTTTGGATCAAGTCGACATAACGAACATCGCTAAACGGTTTTGATTCGCCGATCCATGATTCGACCACCGTCCGCGCCTGATCGTGCTGTTGCACTTGCAAGGGACAAATCAGCACCGGCGCGGCCGCGTTCTCGGTGTCTACCTGTGGGCTGATCAATTGACTGTTGAAAAGATAGGTGCGGACCGCGTCGGCAAGTGGCAGATCCGTTTCGCTGACGACGATGCGTCGCAGCGGGCGTCGGAACAGTTGTTCATAACGATCGGCCATCTGTTTGATCACTGAGTCGGGATCGCAAAACGCTCGCTCGTGATGAATCAACAAGTCATGATGGCTGGCGGCAACGACATCGTTGTGAAACGCGCCGGCATCGATCGCATCGGGATGCTGTTTAACAAAAAAGGTGTTTTCGGGATCGAGCCCCTGGCCGATTGCAAGCGTTTGACACGCGAGCCGTGATTGGCGTGGCCAAAAATGGTTCGGTTCGGGTTCGCCGTCGCCGTAGACGAACAGGTGGATTCCAGCTTGGTTCTGGTCGCTGCCAAATCGCATGTGGTTGGCGGCGCCCTCGTCACGCATCGCGGCGCCGCCCGGAAGCGGCGGCAACACGTTTGCCTGCGGAAACAGACCCTGAAGTTCTTGCCGTGTTGCCTTGGCCTCAATCGCACGATGCAAGCTGGCGTCAAGATTCGCCACCGTCATCGAGGGCACATTAAAACGATTGTCGATTGCGGGCGAGACCGTGGCGGCGTTTGCCGTCCACATCGCCGAACAGCTCATTGCAGCCGAAAGCACGCTTGGCGTTTGCTGGGCAACTTGATTCAGCGATTCGCCATCGGCGATTTGGAACCCCACTTGCTTCAAAAAAGCCACATCCGGCCGAGGCTGCGGCGGCAAAATGAATTGCGGCACGCCAAAGCTGGCGACCAGTCGCATTTTGTCGAGCCCCTGGATCGCGGCGCTGGCGGGATTTGAAACATTGCCTGCGTGTGACAGTGAAGCGACGTTGCCAACACCAAGCCCACCAAAATGATGTGTGGGCCCAACAAGACGATCGACCTGGATTTCAATTAATTTCAAGAGACTCACTCAAGTCGGAGGCGAGAAGGGATGCTAAAAAGGTAGGCAGTAATCGTGGGGTGAAATCCCGTTAGCCGTTTGGGGCCAGCAGACTGTTGGTTTAGTCGAAATGCAAATCGCATTGGTGAGCCGAGGGCCGTAAGGCACCGGGTAATGCGTGGAACCCGGCCGCTGACGCGCGAGCAGCTCTTTAAATCAACAGCCCGCTAGCCCCGGTTGCCAATCGCCCCGAGCGTGCAGTGCATTCATTCTGGCAGATCGCATCGTCACGGTCGAATGGACGACAAGTAAGCGACGATTTTCGAGACCGGCCACTCGTTAAGGAGAACGCTTCGTTTGCCCTGACAAATCGATAGCAAACCAACGATTTGTTAACGGCTTGTTGATTTATTGAGCCACGACGCGTCAGCGGACTTGTCCCACGCATTCAATGTTGCATTACGGCTCCCCCCCGGTGCCTTAGAGAACGTCCGGCTTAGGCCGGAGGCCGACACAATGACTGTGTAAATGTGTCGGCCTCCGGGCTTGGATTTGCTGTATTCCAAACCGGTGGTTAACACCACCGGCATGAATTGTACCGGCCTCCGGCCTTAAAAAAAGAACGAATGCGAGTTGTTAGAGTCACCCTAAGCCGGACGTTCTCCTTAAGGCCCCGGCTGACTGTTGCGATTTGACTTTGGATTAAATCAACAAGCCGTTCGGTGTTTCTGAATTCGGATGATGAAAAATGCTCCACAGCAGTTCCCTTCGAGATTTTCCATCGAGGGTTGCCCTGTCCCCTCGTGATGGCCGCGTTTGCCGCCGGTTTTGACTTCCGCGGGACTGATCGTCTGTGTGATCTTCCGATTGATAAATGGCATAAAGGCTAATTCTGGCCCGTCTTGTCGCTCTTTAGTGAAAATTCTACAGTCTCGCAGAACATTTCGGCCATTGCCGAGTTATATCTTGTACAACCCTTGGCGTTTCTTGCCATGAAGCGAGCGGAGAGTTACTTGGTGTCGCTTGAGTAGCCGGTTGTTCTTCTACTTCCTTTTTCCAATAGCAGGTTCCCCATGCCCCTCCGTGCATCAAAGAAACACGGTTTTACCCTTGTTGAACTACTTGTCGTCATTGCCATTATCGGTGTACTGGTCGGGCTACTGTTGCCTGCAGTGCAGGCGGCCCGTGAAGCTGCTCGCCGGATGAGCTGCAGCAATAACTTCAAACAGCTCGGTTTGGCGGTCCATAACTACCACGCGGCTTACAACAAGTTGCCGATGCACGGTACCGGAACGCAGACTGCCAGCGGAAACAACGACTGGGACAACATCAATACCGCCAATAACTATCGACTGTCGATTCTGGTCGGTTTGACGCCGTTCATCGAACAACAAGCGATTTGGGAGCAAATCAGCAACCCACTGGACAATGGCGGTGGAACCCCCGCCGTTTGGCCCGCGATGGGACCGACACCGGACCGGATCGCGTATCTGCCATGGGCGACTGAACTGCCGGCATTGCGATGTCCAAGCGACCCAGGAACGGGGTTGCCCGCGCTGGGACGTACTAACTATGGCGCGTGCTTAGGTGATTCCGCGGTGGGCAGTCGTGACAGTTATCTCAACATCACGACGATTGCCAGCGGTGCGTCCTATCCGTATTCGGGGACGACCGGTACTGCATCCACCGCAAACGCTGCCTATCGCGGTGCGTTCGTCCCCGGTCGCCAAACTGCATTTCGAGACATCCTCGATGGATTGGCCAACACGATGATCATGGGTGAATTGACAACCGATCTTGGCGACAAAGATGCCCGCACCTCGCTGCCAACCAATGATCCCTACGGGGCGGCGAACGAAAAGAACCAATGTCGACTTGATCCCACCTACGGTCAACAACAAGTTGATGCCACGCGGCCTCAGTTCTGGCCTTCTGGCGCGACCGTCAACGCGAACTTTGGTCGAGGATACCGCTGGGCCGATCGGATGCCGGTCTACTCGTGTGTCTTCACCGTTTTGCCACCCAACAAGGCGTTGTGCTCTGAGAAAGACGACCGTCGCGATGCAGTAGCACCGCCATCGAGCCGCCACCAAGGAGGTTGCCATGTTCTGATGGGTGACGGTGCGGTCAAATTTATTACCGATTCGATCGAAGCAGGAACCTCGACATTGGCACAGCCCGATACACGATCGGGTTCACCCGCGGTTGGCCTGCAAAGCCGCTATGGCGTGTGGGGAGCCCTGGGAACACGTGCTTCCAAAGAGACGGTTGACATCAGTCTGTAGTGTTGTCCCCGATGCAAAAGCCTCTGTCTTCCGCAGTGAAGGCAGAGGCGTTTGGGAAGCTGTTTGATTCGAACTGGGGTAAACGGTCGGCGTAAACCTCGATGTTTCCCGCTGTAGTCGTTTGTGTTTTCTTTTCAACGATTCGAGTTCTTTAGGGCTCGAGTCGACACCGATTTTGTGATTCAAAGGTCTGCAAAATAATGCGATGTGCCCTGCTATTAAGTTGTTTGTTTATGGCGTTCTCCCTTGGTTGCAGCGAGCAAGAGGCTGCCCCAGTGTCGACGGGGCTCGATCAGAGCGCGATTGAAGAGTATCAAGCTCAATCCGAAGGTGACGGGTACGACAACTACGTCGAGCCAAAATAGAGCCGTTCGCTGAATTTCCAAGCGGCTCCAAAAACCGTGTTAGCT
>NZ_ANOG01000158.1 GCF_000346295.1 Rhodopirellula maiorica SM1
TGGTCTCGTTAGACCACCGCGAAATCGACCAGCGACGATTCAGTCGCGGTCAGTGATTCAGAGTGAATTCATTTAGGTGGATAGGCAGTTATGAGTAATGTTTTAAGAATAGCCCTTGTTGATCCGAATGATGCCTCCCGTAATCAGCTCAAAGGGATGCTCGTGGGGATGGATACGGTGTGGCTTGAGGCAGATTGCTCTCGCTATGAATTCTATCCCGATGTCGTCGAGCAGACGAATCCCGATGCGGGAGTGATTGCCCTTGACGCGAATCCCGACAAAGCAATCGAATTGATTCAGCGGCTTTCGACCTCGGCGCCCGAGACGTCGTTGTTGGCTGTCAGCGAAAGCACCGATGGGCATTTGATCCTGCGAACGATTCGCGCCGGTGCGAAAGAGTTCTTGACGCTGCCGTTAACGAAAGAAGAACTCAGCAGCACGCTGGACCGAATCAGCCAGCAAAAGTTCGGCGCCAGCGAAGGCGGCAGTCGGCCTTGCGAAGTCATTGCGGTGGCCGGAGCAACCGGTGGCGTCGGAACCACCAGCGCCGCGGTGAACCTTGGTTGCGTGTTGGCTGCGGATCCTCAGAACAGTGTCGCACTGGTCGATCTGGATCTGGCCCTCGGCGATGCCGACGTGTTTCTGGATTCGATCCCCGATTACACTTTGGCCGACGTTGTCCAGAACATTGCTCGCTTGGATATCCAGCTTCTCAAACGATCGTTGACAAAACATAGCAGCGGATTGTACCTGCTGCCACGACCGGTGGAACTTCACGACACCGAGTCGATCAACGGCGACAGCATTCGCAAAGTGATCGGGCTACTGAAAGCCTCGTTCACTCACCTCGTGCTGGATCTCTCGAAAACCTACAGCCAAGTCGACATTGCCGCGATGCAGTGTGCCAGCCGAATCATTCTTGTTACTCAGCTCGACTTGCCGTGTTTGCGGAACGTCGTTCGTTTGATGATGAGCTTTGAAGAGATGGATAATCTGCAGGACAAGGTGGAGATCATTGTCAATCGCGCCGGGTTGGACTCGGGGCAAATCAGTCTGAAGAAGGCCAAGGAGACGCTTGGACGCGAGATTTTTGCGTTGCTGCCTAACGACTATCGTACGATGGTCGAAGTCCGCAATAATGGCGTCCCTTTGATTATCCAGGCGCCCAAGGCCGCGATCACTCAGTCGATTCGAGATCTCGCAGCCAAGCTGGACAGCAAAACGCACGCTCCGGCCGAAGAGAAAGAAGCGGCCGAGAAACCTGTGGCCAACAAATGGAAGAAATTTTGGCCCGGGGCCGCCAAAACGTAGCGTTCAAACTAGGCGGCCGGACTCAGCGGCCGGTGCGAAATTCAAATCACGCTTTAACACGCGATTACGATTGAGATTCGATCCAATTCAGTAGGGTGCGAACCATGACGCCGGTGGCCCCCGCATCGCGGTGGGGTTTGGGCGAATCGACAAACGCGGGACCAGCGATGTCGATGTGCACCCAAGGCGTATCGCCGACAAAGTTCTCGAGGAACTTAGCGGCCGTGATCGCGCCTCCCCAGCGGCCTTCGCCCACGTTCTTGATGTCGGCGACCTTGCTCTTGACCTTTTCGTCGTACAGGTCGAACATCGGCAATTGCCAGACAGGTTCGCCCTCGTGTTTCGCCGCTTGCGAAACGGCATCACACAGCGGTTGATCGTTGGTCATCAATCCGGCGACCTCCATCCCCAACGCGACCATGCACGCGCCCGTCAGGGTGGCCAAGTCCACGATGCTCGAAGGGGCGTTTTCGCGAGTCACATCGAGAGTATCGGCCAACACCACGCGGCCTTCGGCATCGGTGTTTAAGATTTCGATCGTCTTGCCGCTGCGTGTTTTGATCACATCGCCCAGTTTATAGCTTGTGCCGCTGATCATGTTTTCCGCCAAGCCACAAACGCCGATCACATTTCGTTTGACACCCAGCTTTGCGACCGCTTGCATCACGCCAAACACCGTTGCGGCACCCGCCATATCGCATTTCATGTCGACCATCCCGTCGCTGGGTTTGATTGACAAACCGCCACTATCAAACGTCACTCCTTTGCCGACGATGGCAATCGGAGCTTCGTCTCCGCCTCCTTGATGACGAAAAATCACAATCCGCGGCGGGCGAGCTGATCCCGCGCCGACAGCAAGAATAGCGCGGCAATTTTCGCTTTCCAGTTTGGTTTCGTCCCAGACTTCGATGTCCAACCCCGACGCATCCGCCATTTTACGGGATTGCTCGGCAAAGGATTCCGGATAAATCACCCCTGCAGGCTCGTTCACCAATCGGCGAGTTCGGATCATGGCGTGACCGATGATCTTGCCACGCTCGATCGCTTCTTGCGAAATGCCCGAAAAACGGATCGTGGTGGGGACATGCGAGCTAGGTTCGGAATGATAAATGGCCAAGTTTTCGCAAGCACAAATCGCCCCGGCCACAATCGCGTCGTGGGTCGACGGATCAAAGCACTCGCCAATCGCAATATCAACTTGATCCAACTCGCTGTTCGTGATCGATCGTATGGCAATTGCTGCGGTCTCAAATGCGTCCACCCGATGATCGCGGGTGTCGTCGCCAGTGCCCACAAGTAGCACGACGGGGGGGCCGTCTTTGATCGCTGGAACCAGTTTATTGACCTTGCCTCGGTTGCAAGAAATCGCTTTGCGTTCGCGCAAGCGGTCGATCCAGCCATCGCCGACTTCGTTTAGCCGAGTCAACGTGCCCGAATCCTGCTGCTTGCCCGAGATTCCTACGATCAACACGTCGGTGGACGCATCCGATGCATCAGTGAGCATAATGACGTTGGGCGAGGGAAGAGGAAGACTTTCAAGCATCGGTTTTCAGGGGTTTATAAGGCAATGGGACGCAGGCACTTTCCATGTGGCGTCTGCGGTGGCGGTCGAGCATGATGTGCAATCGACCGGTGTTAGTCTAAAGACATCTCGCCGGTTATCCTAGCTAGCCAGTAACCTTAGGGGGCCCGCTAATTTTTTGAGGGGCCGTTATGCTAGTGGCTTGCTCGTTGCTGCTCGCCTAATTGACCAGGGCAACTGGCCTGAAAAACTCAGTCCGACTTGCTTCGCCAAACTCAACCGGGCTAAGCAGGTAGGAAGGAATTATCGGGGCGAATCCCGTTGACCGTTTGGGCACTAGCCCGGGGTGAATGTCGGAACCGTGGCTAGACGGCTGGTTAATTTACGGCTGGTTAATTTATTGAGCCGCTCGCGCGTCAGCGGCCGGGTCCCACACGCTACCCGGTGCCTTACGGCCCACGGCTCACCAATGCGATTTGCATTTCGACTGAATCAACAGCCTGCTAACGCCAAAGTGGCTAATATACCGAAAACGTCCTGTCTAGCTGCTTAGCTATCGTTGACCTTTGTTCTACCACTACCGTAGATTCCTCCTGCTCGATTTGAAAGCTGATTGTGAAGCACCGTAGCACTCAAGATGTCGTTGAGGATTTACGCCGCGATGGACGGTTGATTGAGGTCACCGATCCCGTTGATCCATGCTTGGAAATGGCCGAGATTCAGCGTCGTGTCTACGCCCGAGGGGGCCCCGGCATTCTGTTTTCAAATGTCGTGGGATCGCGTTTCCCTATGGCATCCAATTTATTCGGAACGCTAGAGCAGGCGCGTTATTTGTTCCGTGACACGCTCGAATCGGTTCGTCGGCTAATCGAACTGAAATTGGATCCTTCGGCACTTCCCAAACGACCGCTGCGTTATGCAGGTGTTCCCTGGACCGCACTGCATACGTTGCCAAAATCGGTTTCCCGTGGCGCGGTGACGGCGAATCGCTGCCGTGTTTCGGAGTTGCCGCAACTAAAGTGCTGGCCCGATGACGGCGGGGCGTTCGTGACGCTGCCTCAAGTACTCAGTGAGCACCCGGCCGCGGTCGGCGATCTGATGAAAGTCAATCTGGGGATGTACCGGATCCAGATCTCGGGAAATGAATATCAAGCGGATCAAGAGGTCGGCTTGCATTATCAGATTCATCGTGGGATCGGCGTCCACCATCGTGCCGCCCTGGATCGCAATGAACCGCTACGCGTCGCGATCACGGTGGGCGGTTCGCCCGCGATGACTCTTGCCGCCGTGATGCCGTTGCCCGAAGGATTGACGGAACTGATCTTTGCCGGCGCATTGTCGGGGCGACGCATTGCTATGGTGCGAGGCAATCATGCACCGGTCTATGCCGATGCCGATTTTGCCATCGTGGGGACGATCGATCCGGCGCGGACGAAACCCGAAGGCCCCTTTGGCGATCATCTCGGGTACTATAGCTTGGAACACCCTTTTCCGCTGATGCACGTCGAGCATGTGTGGCACCGCAGCGGCGCAATATGGCCGTTCACAGTCGTTGGGCGACCGCCTCAAGAGGATACCACGTTCGGCCAACTGATTCATGAATTGACCGATCCGATCATTCCCACGGTGATCCCCGGCGTTAAAGCAGTGCACGCCGTGGATGCGGCTGGTGTGCACCCGTTGCTGTTGGCGATCGGCAGCGAACGTTACATGCCCTATCTGAAGCGTCAGGAGCCGCAGGAACTACTGACTCAGGCCAACGCGATCCTCGGCAATGGCCAACTATCGCTTGCCAAGTACTTGTGGATTACCGATGACCCCTCGGGCCAACTTGACATTCACCAAATCGAACCTTTTTTTCAACACATCCTCAAACGCGTGGATTGGCGACGCGATTTACATTTCCATACACGGACGACGATCGATACGCTTGACTACAGCGGCAGCGGGCTGAATCGTGGTTCAAAATTGGTCGTTGCTGCCTCGGGTGATCCGATTCGCGAATTGGCGACCGAGTGGCCACGCGACGTGACGCTTCCGGAACCGTTCTCGCAACCTCGTCAAGTGATGCCAGGTGTGTTTGCAATCGAGTCACCAAAGTATCCGTCGTCCGAGGATTCAGGAAACGGAAAATCAAACCAGGTCGATCGAATCGCCGAGGCATTGGAGCAATGCCAGAAAGACGGTCGCCGCGATTCGCTTGCCGGTGTGATGATTCTGAGCGTGGTGGATGACAGTGCGTTTGCCTCTGCATCGCTTTCGAATTGGTTGTGGATCACCTTTACCCGCAGCAATCCTGCGGTGGATGTTTCCGGCGTGGGCGAATCGTGGGCCGACAAACACTGGGGTTGTGACGGACCACTGATCATCGATGCACGCGTCAAACCCTCGCATGCACCCGCTCTCGTCGAAGATCCCGAAACCACTGCTAAAGTGGATGCTCGAGCAGCAAGAGGCGGGCCGCTAGCAAAATACTTGTAGCCTAAGTACCGCGTTATTTGCGAACCGCGATTTCGCCGACGTGACAAAGCCGTCCGCTCGCCGACGTTCGTATTGTCATGCTATCGCTCGATTCGTAGTATTGCGGGACGTGCGTTGCGATTTGGCGAAGTACAGCAGTCTAACGTGTGATGATCTGGATCGACCGCGACCTTTTTTAACCCCACAGACTCTTACGGCGGCGACATGGAAGTGAACACAGCCGAGTGGATCCAACGGCAAACCAAGCGTTTGGATTCGCAGCCGATCACGGGATATCTTCCCTCGGGGCCTCCGTCGGCCGAGTCTGTTGCGTTTGCGGCTCTGGCAGCATGTGCCTATCAGCGTCCCGGGGCAGCGGCAACCGCATGTCGGCGGCTGTTCGAATCCCAGCTCGCGAATGGTTCGGTAGCGGTATGGCTTGATGACAATGGACCCTATTGGCCCACCTCACTTGCCTGTATCGCGTGGCGAAGGTTTGAAAAACTATGGCCAGAACAAGCGAAATCGTGGTGCCGAGATGGCTACGAAAAAGGGATGGATTTTTTGCTGAACTGTGGCGGCGAAAAAATCGCTCACAACGATATCATCGGTCATGATACCGAATTGGTCGGATGGCCTTGGGTGCTGGGAACGCACTCTTGGATCGAACCGACCGCAATGGCACTGCTGGCAATGCGACATTGCGACCGAGCCAACCATCCTCGTGCGATCGAAGCGACGAAGTTGCTTTTGGATCGCCAGCTGCCGACGGGAGGTGCAAACTATGGTAACACGTTTGTGCTCGGCCAGGTGCTGCGTCCGCATGTCTTGCCCAGTGCGATGTGCGTGGTCGCGCTGCATCGTATCACGCCCGTTCCCAAGGAACTTGGTGCCACGGTGCATTACTTGCAACAAGAACTGAATCGACCGATTGCGGCTACGTCGCTCTCATGGACCATCCATGCACTGGTGTCGGCCGCCTGGAATTCCGAGAATGGATTTGAATTGGAATTTGACTGGCCGCTTCGCTCGGCGATTGAGCGATTACAGGTGATGGGCGAGAACCCTCATCGACAAAATCAATTGATGTTAGCGGCGCGATATCGTCAATCGCCTCTGCTGGACTTGCCATCGCTGCAGACGGGGAAATCTAATCGAGGGACCTTACAATGAGTCAATCTAACGATTCGACCCATCCGGCAACAAAACAGGACCGTCGTGGTTTTCTGGTGTCGGGAGCCGTCGTGGCCGCTGGGGCTGCGGGCGTGGCTTATTGGAACCGGCGTTCGCGGCCGAACGCGTCGGTGTTTATCGCTAGAAATCAGAAATACGATGGCGAATTGGTTCGCACCATTCGCGAGGGAATGATTGCGTGCGAATTTGATCCTGCGTGGGTATCGGGCAAACGTGTCTTGCTGAAGCCCAACTTGGTGGAACCCTCGCGGCTAGCGCCTCATATGACGACGCACCCTGCGATGATCCAGGCTGCCGCGGAGGTGTTTCGTGGCTGGAATGCCGAAGTGACCGTTGGCGAAGGTCCCGGGCACGTTCGCGACACCGAGCAAGCGCTACTCGATTCCGGTGTAATGGAAGCGCTGCACGACGCCAAACTCTCGTTTGCTGATTTGAATTACCAACAGGTGCGTTCGGTAGGAAACGTGGGCCGCGCCTGTGCACTGAAGCATTTTTATTTCCCACAAGCCGTGATCGAAGCCGACTTGATTGTCAGCATGCCAAAGATGAAAACGCATCATTGGATGGGCATGACCGGGGCGATGAAGAATCTGTATGGCGTGATCCCAGGATGCAAATACGGTTGGCCAAAGAATGTACTGCATTTTAATGGGATTCCCCAAACCGTATTCGACATCAATTCGTCGGTCGGGCGGACGATGACGATCGTCGATGGGATTGATTGCATGGAAGGTGACGGACCGATCTTGGGAACGAAGAAGTCGATGGGGTTGGTGTTGGTCGGCCAAAACTTAACCGCCGTCGACTCCACGCTCTGCCGGATCATGGATATCTTACCCGAACGCATTCCTTACCTCGCACTGGCCGCCGATAAGCTCGGGCCGCTAAGCGAATCGGAAATCATGCAGCGTGGTGAATCATGGCGTCCGCTAGTGGATCCTTTTTTGCTGCTTGATCGAGATCACCTGCGGGGTTTGCGAGAAGCCAAAACGCACTTCGTTACTTGAAAAGCAGCATGTCCCAACCTGAGCCCTCCCAACCTGAGTCCCCGGCCGCGCCGCGTCACGCTTCTGCATTCGCCCGCGTTTTTGGCTGTCCCCATCCTGTCGCCTTGGTCACCGGCAGCGGTGCCCCGCGAGTCGGTCGGGCGATCGCGATGGCATTGGCCCAGCAGGGATGCCGCATCGCACTGCACGCCAACAACAGCACCGACGAGGCGGCGCAAGCGGCTGCGGAGATAACGCAACGATTCGGCAGCGAAGCGATCGTGACGTGCGGGGCATTGCAAAACGATGGGGTGGCCGATCGCATCGTCGACCAAACGCATTCGCAATTCGGTCGCATCGATGTGTTGGTCAATTCGGCTGCGATTTGGCAGCCCACGCGATTGGAAAACGTCACGCCCGACGATGTGCGACGTTATTTCGAGATCAATGCGCTTGGATCTTTTTTGTGTGCCCGGGCGGCAGGCTTGAAAATGGTGTCTCAGCCCAACGGCGGATCGATCGTGAACATCGGGGATTGGGCCACCGTGCGGCCGTATCTGGATCACGCGGCCTATTTCCCTAGCAAAGGATCGATCGAGGTGATGACTCGCTCGTTAGCGGTCGAGCTAGCGCACCGCAATCCGCAGGTGCGTGTGAACTGCATTCAGCCCGGTCCTGTGTTGCTGTCGGATGAGGTAAGCCAGTCACAGCAACAGACCATCGCCGCTAGCACCTTGGTCGGCCGGGTCGGTTCGCCAGAGAACATCGCCCACGCAGTTCAATTCTTATGTGAAAACGACTTTGTCACCGGCGTTTGTTTGCCCGTCGACGGAGGACGCAGCATCTTTGCTCCCGATGGCCTACAAATTGGCATGAACACAGGCTAAATCTTTTGTCACACTACGAGACGGCGAGCATGCTGTCACGAAGCAGGCGGATATTTCGCAGCCAAGCTTTCGCTTGCGTCACTCAAGACAATCCCCGCAGCTTCCTGTTGTCGCGTGACTCGATCGGTTGCCGTTAGTCGCACGGCGCGAACCGCGGCATCAGCGATCCGTTGGCCCCGCCACAGCACGCCAACGTAAATTGTGCCGTCAAGCTGCGTCGGCGCGTCGGGGCCGAGATGTCCCGTCACCGCCACAGCTAAGTCGGCTTCGGGAGTTTGTTCTAGCACGTTCTTGGCCAATTCGAGCGTGACCAACGCACTGACGGCGGTATGTTTTTCAATTAAACTAGTCGCGATATTTAACCACTGCGTTTTTGTTTGCTCGCGATAGACCACGGCGGAACCGCAAAGCCAGTTTGAGATTCCCGGTACCGTCGCTAGTGTGGCCGAGACCAGCCCCGCAGTGCAGCTTTCAGCAAACACGATTCGCTTCTCGTTGTTTGCGAGTCCGTCCGCCAAGGTGCGAGCATGATCGAGAATATTCATCGAGCGGTGTCACTAGTGCATGAAATAGGAGCAAAGGTTGCGGGTTATCCGAGAGACCATCCGGCACGTGGCTCGCGGCGAAGGAACGGTTCGGCTTCGGGGCATCCGGTGCACTCCATCGTCTCGCGATTCCAGATGATTTTCTTGCCCACGCGATAGGCCACATTGCCGAGGTGGTTGGCTTCGGTCAACGGGCCAGCGTAGCTGGCAAACGGGCTGCCGGTTTCACCTTCGCCGCGACACGCAAGCAGCCACTCTTGGTGATGGCCAGGCGAATCCGCAATAAACGGTTCGGGGCGTTCGAAATCGGCAAAGTCCGACTCGGGCAATAGGATATGTTTACCGTAATCGGACAACAACATCCCCTTGCTGCCAACAAACAAAACGCCGCTGTCCCATCGCGGGATTTCGTTTTGCGTCCACCGTTCGGGTTTGTGTGTCCCCTGGTACCACGTCAACGTGAGCGGCGGCAACTTACCTCGCTGACCATATTCGTAAACCGCCGTCATTGATGCCGGCGCGATTTCATCATGCGGGGGAAGCCCGAACGCCTCGACGCTCTGCGGCGCATCGAGCTTCAGTGCCCAGAAGGGAAGGTCGTTCCAGTGTGAACCGAGGTCGGACATCGTGCCGTTGCCGAAATCCCACCAACGGTACCAATTAGGGCCGGGGAAATAGACTTCGTGGAATGGACGCTTGGGCGCCGGACCAAGCCACAGGTCCCAATCGAGATGAGCAGGCGGCTGCATCGCAGTTGGGGGGCGATGATCAACGAACAAGCGGTCACGGTGTTTTTTTGCGTCGGCTTTGGATTGGTATCCCCATGCTCGCGATACCCACACATGGGCTTCGCTGACATCGCCAATCGCTCCGCTTTGAATCAATTCAACCACTCGGCGAAAGTTCCCCGATGCATGTATTTGTGTACCCATTTGGGTCACGACGCCCGCCTGGGCAGCGGCTTCCGCAATGCGGCGTGTTTCGTAGACGTTATAAGCGAGCGGTTTTTCACAGTACACATGCTTGCCCAATTGCAGGGCCGGCATCGTGGCATAAGCATGAGTGTGTTCGGTCGTGCTGACCACCACCGCGTCGATCTCGTTTCCGATCGCGTCGTACATCTTGCGGAAATCAGCGAACTTTTTCGCTTTGCTAAATCGTGTGGCGGCGTGATCGACAAACCGAGAATCGACATCGCACAGCCCGACCACATCGACCGCTCCGCTTGCGGAGATCGCCGAAAGATTGGCACCGCCACGGCCTCCGACGCCTACAAAGGCAACCTTCATTCGGTCGTTCGCAGACAAAGCCATTAGCGGTCGCGGTGTGGCGGCCGCAGCAGCGGTTGCAATGGAACCCGCCAATAGTTGTCGACGATTGAAGAGTAACGCTCGGTTCATAGGATCACCTTTGTCAACGCCAGGAAGGAAATGATGGAGGGATCGCGAAACCGGTTCACAAAATGTGTTGCACTTGGATGCAAACGCACACTCATGGGCGTGGCGTGTGCCCATCGCAAGGGCCACGTTGCGAAGCCGGTCAGCGACACTTGCTCTACCGTGGTGAGCAAGTGAACGTCATTGTAGCCCGGCGATTGCGTCTCCGTGGCACATCGTAGCGATTTCCTCGCTACGAAAAGCGAAATGAACCACGGGAAAGGCCGCCTACCACTCCAAGACATAGGCAAAGACGAGCGGGGCAACGATGGATGCATCACTTTGCACCATAAACTTAGGCGCTTCAGGCTCCAGTTTGCACCACGTGATTTTCTCGTTCGGTACGGCGCCGCTGTATCCACCAAAGCTGGTCACGGCGTCGCTGATCTGACAGAAATACGCCCACAATGGGATGTCCAGCTTCAGATCCTGGATCATCAGGGGCACCACGCAAATGGGGAAGTCGCCGGCGATTCCGCCCCCGACTTGGAAAAAACCGATTGGGCTATGCTTGGACGTTTCACTGTACCAATGGATCAATTTTTCCATCTGCATCGTGCCCGAAGCGATCGCTTGATGATTTGCCACTTTGCCTTCGTACACGCGAGCCGCATAGATGTTGCCGAGCGTCGAATCCTCGAGCCCAGGAACAAAGACGGGAATTCCGGCGTCTTTGGCGGCGGCGAGCCAGCTGTTTTCGCGTGGAATCTGGTAGTGCTGGACCAAGTCTTCGTCGTCCAAAAGGTCGAACATGAATTGGGCCGGCATCCTCATCTCTTTTTTCTCTGCGGCTTCCTGCCACATCACCAGCAATTTGCTCTCGATGTGACGCATTACCGTTTCGGGAATGCAGGTATCGGTGACGCGGTTGAATCCTTCGTCTCGCAATTTGACTTCGTCTTGAACCGAAAGAGCTCGCCAATCTTCGATGATCCGGTATTCGTCATGCGCGACAGGTTAAAAATGTCCTCTTCGAGATTCGCTGCGGTGCAGGTGATTGCATGCACCTTGCCTTGGCGAATCATCTCGGCCAGTGAGATCCCCAGTTCACCAGTGCTCATCGCCCCGGCGAGCGTGACCATCATCTTGCCGCCGTTTTCCGCAGCGACAAATTCACGATAGCTTTTCGCAGCACTCAAGGTTTCGCGTGCATTGAAATGGAGGAAATTCTTTTCAAGGAATTCAGATACGTTCACGGCAAATGTTTCTTGTTAAAGCGTCACGAAAACGGGATGAGGAGGGGGGTTTTTTGAGATTCTAGCGGGTAAT